>NZ_JBHSBN010000011.1:0-211555 GCF_042650605.1 Micromonospora zhanjiangensis
CCTTGTCCCGCGCCCCGTTGATGAAGTTGTGATACGGCCACACCGACGGATCACCGAACACGCTCTTGTGATGGTTGTTCTCGCTCGACCCGTTGTTGTACATGTTCCGCGGATACCACTCGTTCGCAAACGCCGGAACACTGAACACACCCCAGTGGTAATAGATGCCGAACTTCGCATCCTGAAACCACTCCGCCGCCGCCGGATGCTGATCCACCGACGACCACGACGACGTGTAACTCTGCGGACCCTCGGTGGCCCAGGCGACACCGACCCGGAACGAACCGGTGGTGGCGGCGGCCGCACCGACCCCGACCGCGACGAGCAGGCCGCGGCGGGTCAATCGAGACGAGGACGAAGACATGCCGGAAACCTCCCAGGCAAGGACGCACGACCTTCGATGCGTTAGACATCACACGTTAGAAGTGTTATCGATGAGAGTCAATCACGTTGCCCCTGCCCTCAACTGGCCATACGGTGACCTCGCCGAGTCAGGGTTGGTCATACATCAGATCTATCTGATCGGTTGCCCGGCCCCGGGACGGTCACCCGCACGTCCGCCACGCCGAACCCGACGACGGGTGATCCTGATCACCGACAGTGACCCGCGCCGGACCCGCGGACGCCGCCGAACCCCGGCTTCGCACAACCGGTCAGCCGACCGTCCATTACCGACCGCATAGCGTCACATCGGTGGCTGACCTGCCGATGGTGAGGTAGCCTCACGCCCGGTCACCACCGTCGGCGCGGTTGGCGCCTGTGGTGACACGCCTAATCGCATCCGCGAACCGGGGACCCAGGAACCTGGGGCGAATCCGCCACCCGGCGGTAGGGGCAACTTCCGCCCCGAGCCCGTCAGCTAACCCGGTCGGTGGCCACGGAAGGAACGGAACAGGTTGACACGTCGCCCCTCCTGGTTGAGCCCGCTGTTGGCCGCGCTCGCCGCGATCGCCGTCCTGACCGGCCCGACCCCGGCCGGGGCCGCGGCTCCGTCACCCGCGCCCAGCAAGCCGAGTGCCAACGAGTCGGACCCGCACGCGGACGAGGGCAGTCCGAAACTGCTCAGTGAGGCCGTGGAGCAGGCCAACCGCAACTACGTCCTGGCGAAGGCGAAGCTGGACAAGACCCAGCAGCGGCAGAAGGAGCTCGCGGCCGCGGTCGCCAAGGCTCAGCAGGAACTCGACCGGCTCGCCCCGGAGATCCAGAGCATCGTCGACACGTCGTACCGGATGGGCCGGGCCGGACCGGCGGCCATGCTGCTGAACAGTTCCTCGAAGGACGACTTCGTCAGGCGGGCCGCCGGGCTGGAGGAACTCAACCAGCTCAACGACCAGAAGATCGCCACGGTGAACGAGGCCCGCAAGCGGGCCGAGGACGCCCGTGCCGCGCTGGACGCGCAGGTCCGGGAGGAACAGCGGCTCACCGCCACGATGGCCAGGCAGAAGCAGGAGGTGGAAAAGTCGCTCTCCCTGCTCGGCGGCAACCGGCAGATCGGCAGCGGGTTCGTCGCCGCCACCTCGCCGGTCGCCAAGGCGGCGCCCCGTTCCGCGGACGGGAGCTTCCCGTCGGAGGGCTGCACCAAAGACGACCCGACCACCGACGGCTGCATCACCGGGCGCACCCTGAACGCCTACACCGAGACCCGTAAGGCGGGGTTCAACCGGTTCGCCGGCTGTCACCGTAACGGTGGACCGTTCGAGCATCCCAAGGGCCGGGCCTGCGACTGGTCACTGATCAACAAGGGCTTCGTGCGCGCCCAGAACAAGGACCAGTTGCTCTACGGCAACAACCTCGCCGCGTTCCTGATCCGCAACGCCGACCGGCTCGGGATCTACTACGTCATCTGGTACAAGCAGATCTGGATGCCGGCGACCGGCTGGGCCTCGTACAGCGGGGACTCGGACCACACCGACCACGTACACATGTCCATGCTCTAGCGGAAGCCCGGCCCGGGCGCCGGCCGGCCGTCGTCGTCACGGCCGGTCGGCGTCGCGTCGGTGCCGTTGCCGGGTCGGGCCGTCCTGGTCGACGCGCAGCTCGCGTTCGAGTTCGGCGAGCACCGCCCGCAGGTCGTCCAGCCGCTGGCTGATCGCTATCCGGTCCACCTGGTCGGGAATCCCGTCGCCGTCTTCGTCGTAGTCCGGCGCCAGCCCCTCGGTCATCTCCAGCCGGCGGGCCTCCTCCATCGAGTTCACGATCACCGCGATCAGGATGTTCAGCAGCAGGTTCACCGCGATGAGCACGTAACTGACGTAGAAGACAACGGCCCACGGGGAGTATTCCGCGCCCTGTTGGATCAGGTCCGGCAGGTTCTCCAGGGAGAGCAGCACGAACAGGGTGAGCAGCGACTTGCCGATGTCGCCGTACTGCTCGGGATAGACGTCCCGGAAGATCAACCAACCGATCATGCCGTAGACGTAGAGGGTCACCATGGCCAGCGCGAGGAAGCCGCCGACGCCCGGCAGGCTGCGCAGCAGCGCGGTCACGATGGTCCGCAGGCCGGGCGAGAAGCGCACCAGCCGGACCACCCGGGCGACCCGCAGCACCCGCAACAGGGCCGAGTCGCCGTGCAGGCCGGGGACGAAGATCGCCGCGACCACCGCCAGGTCGAACACGTTCCACCCGTGCCGGAAGAAGTCCTGCGGCCGGCGGCCGTAGGCCAGCAGCCGGATCCCGATCTCGGTCACGAAGATCGCCCGGAAGAGCAGCTCGACCCAGTCCAGCACCGGCCGGGCCGCACCCAGGTGCGGGTACGTCTCGATGCCCAGCACGATGCCGTTGGCCACGATGACCGCGACGATGGCCACCTCGAACGGGCCCGACTCGACGAGCCGGCGGCAGCGCTCGGCGAACTCCGGACGCCCCGGCCGGTCGGCCGGCGGATTGTCCCGCCGGCCGGGGACGGTGAGCCGGCTCACCGCCGCACGGGCTCCGGCGGCGACGTCCGACTCCGACGGCGGCGGTCAACGCGGTGGGACGGCATGCGTCACACCCTATCGATCCGGAGCGACGGATAATCCACCTCCACGCTGGGTACTGCGAGGCCATGCAGCAGCTGCGCACCTCGACACCCCCCACCACGGCCCAGGAAGTCCGTCGCTGGGTGCTGGACACCCCGGCCGAGCTCCGCGGACTGCGCGCGTCCCTGCACGAGGCGCTCACCGGCCACGCCCTCGCCGAGGGCGAGGAACTCGACGACGTACCGGAACGGTTGGTCCTGGTCGCGACGGAACTGGCCACCAACGCGCTGCGGCACGGCATCCCGCCGACCGTCGTCCGACTGCTGGACACCGAGGACCGGTTCCTCCTCGACGTGGCCGACCACGACCTGAGCACCGTGCCGGAACTGGTGGAGATGCGGCTGTCCGGCTCGGGCGGCCGGGGACTGCAACTCGCGCTGGCGTTCTCCCTCGACGTCGGGTGGTACGCCACCGAGACGTCGAAACACATCTGGGCGTCGTTCCCACACGGCTGAGCCCCCGGCGGTCAGCGGGTCAGGAGGTCACCAGGTGACCGGCATGCTGGTGAGGCCACGGACCAGCAGGCCGCTCTTCCAGACCAGCTCGTCGACGTCGACCGCCAGCCGCAGTCCGGGCGTCCGGTCGAGCAGCACCCGCAGGGCGACCTGCAGCTCCATCCGGGCCAGCTGCGCGCCGATGCAGTGGTGCGCGCCGTACCCGAAGCCGACGTGCGGGTTCGTCGCCCGGCCGAGGTCGAGGGTGTTCGGCTGGTCGAAGACCGTCTCGTCCCGGTTGGCCGACGCGATCGCCGCGATCACCGGCTCGCCCGCCCGGACCAGCACCCCGCTCAGTTCGACGTCCTCGGTGGCGTACCGGGCGAAGGCCGCCGTCGCGCCCAGCGGGACGAACCGCATCAACTCCTCCACCGCCGACGGCAGCAGGTCCGGGTCGGCCCGCAGCCGGTTCCACTGCTCCGGGTTGGTCAGCAGCACGTACACGAAGTTGGGGATCTGGGTGACGGTGGTCTCGTGACCGGCGGCGAGCAGTCCCGCCGCGAGCTGGACCACCTCCTCCCCGGTGAGCTGGTCGGCCCGCTCGTCGCGGGCCTGGGCGAGGGCGGTGAGCAGGTCGTCGGCCGGCTCCCGCCGCCGGGCGTCCAGCAGCTCCCCCATGTAGCCGAACAGGTTCTGGATGTACTCCTGGATCCGCTCTGGCGGCAGCGAGGTGGTGGAGACGATCGCCTCGCTCCAGACGTGGAACCGGTCCTGGTCGGCGACCGGCACGCCGAGCAGGTCGCAGATCACCCGGATCGGCAGCGGGGTGGCCAGGTGCGCGACGAGGTCGGCCGGTGGACCGGCGGCCAGCATGCCGTCGACCAACTCGCCCGCGATCTGCTCGGTACGCGGTCGCAACTGCTGGACCCGGCGGGCGGTGAACGCCTTCGCGGCCAGCCGGCGGATCCGCGAGTGCTCCGGTGGGTCCATCGCCAGCATGCCCTGGTCCAGCTGGTGGGGCGTGTTGCGCGGCTCGTCCCGGCCGACCGCGGCCGCCCGGCTGAACCGGGAGTCACCGAGCACGGTCCGCACGTCGGCGTGCCGGGTCGCCAGCCAGGCCGGTTCGCCGTACGGCAGCCGGATCCGGACCAGGGGCTCGTCGCGCCGCAGCTCGGCGTAGCGGGGATCCAGGTCGAGCCGGTGGGGCGGGCTGAACGGGTAGCTGTGTACGGTCGCCTGCGCGCTGTCCGACACTTGGTGCTCCTTGTCGTCGGCCCGAGCCACCGGCCGCCCGCCGACGGGCCGCCGTGGGCACGGTGATGGCCTGGAGTCATGCACTGAGTGCGGATAGTAGCGACATCGGTCGATTCTCGCCAGGGCTCGAACCGGGCGGCCCCGGCGACCGATCGACCATTGTCGAAGGAATGGGCCTGCGGTACGTTGACGCTTGCGCTGTGGGCGCGCGTGGGAACAGGGCAGACCGGTCCGGGCAAACGCTTTCCCCACCTCGCACGGTCACGCGGGGTCGACACCTGTCCAGGAGGAGCCCTCCCATGCCCATTGCTCGACGACGAACCACCGCCATCGCGGCGGTCGGAGCGTGTTCCCTGCTCACCGGTGGCCTGGTCGGCGCGGTCGCCGCGGACGCCGCCGCGGCCGGTTGCCGGGTCGACTACGCCATCTCCAGCAGCTGGTCCGGCGGCTTCGGCGCCACCGTCACGGTGACCAATCTCGGCGACGCCGTCAACGGCTGGACCCTGAACTGGTCGTTCACCGCCGGCCAGACCGTCACCCAGGCGTGGAACGCCACGGTGACGCAGAGCGGATCGACGGTGACCGCGAAGAACGTCGACTACAACGCCGGCCTGCCGACGAACGGCAGCGCCCAGTTCGGCTTCAACGGCTCGTGGACCGGCAGCAACCCGGTGCCGACGACGTTCACCCTGAACGGCACCACCTGCACCGGCGGCACCGCGCCGACCACCCCGGCGCCGACCACCCCGGGCCCGACCACGCCCGCGCCGACCACGCCACCGCCCACCACGCCACCGCCGACCAGCCCGCCGCCGAGCGGGTCCGGCCGACAGGCCGAGGCCCTGGACCGGGGGCTGATCAGCGTACGGTCCGGCAGCGCCAACCTGGTGTCCTGGCGGCTGCTGGGCACCGAGTGGACCGGCAACGTGGCGTTCAACCTGTACCGCGGCTCGACCAAGGTGAACGCCACCCCCATCACCGGCGCGACCAACTACCTCGACAACGGGGCCGCCGCGGGTGACTCGTACACCGTCCGGGCGGTCGTCGACGGGGTGGAACAGGCCGCGTCGGCCGCGTCGTTGGCCTTCGCCGCCGGCTACCGCGACGTGCCGATCCAGTCCCCCGGCAGCATCTACAGCGCCAACGACGCCTCGGTCGGCGACCTGGACGGCGACGGACAGTACGAGTTCGTGCTGAAGTGGGACCCGTCCGACGCCAAGGACAACTCCCAGTCCGGCGTCACCAGCAACGTGTACGTCGACGCGTACAAGCTCAACGGCACCCGGCTGTGGCGGATCAACCTCGGCCGCAACATCCGGGCCGGCGCCCACTACACCCAGTTCCAGGTGTACGACTACGACGGCGACGGCCGGGCCGAGGTCGCCATGAAGACCGCCGACGGCACCGTCGACGGCACCGGCCGGACGATCGGCAACGGCTCCGCCGACTACCGCAACTCCTCCGGGTACGTGCTGACCGGACCGGAGTACCTGACCATGTTCAACGGCCAGACCGGCGCCGCGATGTCGACCGTCAACTACGAGCCGCCCCGCGGCACCGTGTCGTCCTGGGGCGACAGCTACGGCAACCGGGTGGACCGGTTCCTCGCCGCCACCGCGTACCTGGACGGGCAGCGGCCGTCGCTGATCATGTGCCGCGGCTACTACACCCGCTCGGTCATCGTCGCCTGGGACTTCCGCAACGGCGCGTTGACCCGGCGCTGGACGTTCGACTCGAACAGCAACACCAGCTACAACGGCCAGGGCAACCACAACCTCTCGGTGGCCGACGTGGACGCCGACGGCCGCGACGAGATCGTGTACGGCGCCATGGCGATCAACGACAACGGTTCCCCGCTGTGGAACAACCAGAACGGCCACGGGGACGCCCTGCACGTCGGTGACCTGGACCCGTCCCGCCCCGGGCTGGAGGAGTTCAAGGTCGACGAGGACAGCAGCAAGCCGTCCTCGTGGATGGCCGACGCCCGTACCGGTCAGGTGATCTGGACTACCGCGCCCAACGGCGACAACGGCCGCGGCGTCTCGGGCGACATCTGGTCCGGCAGCGCCGGCGCCGAGTCCTGGTCCGCCGCCGCCGACGGCCTGCGGGACCCGAAGGGCAACGTGGTGTCCAGCCGCAAGCCCGGCTCGACGAACTTCCTGGCCTGGTGGGACGGGGACACCACCCGGGAGCTGCTGGACGGCACGCACATCGACAAGTACGGCCCGTCGGGCGACACCCGGCTGCTGACCGCCTCGGGGGTGCACTCGAACAACGGCACCAAGTCCACCCCGTCACTCTCGGCGGACCTGCTCGGTGACTGGCGCGAGGAGGTCGTCTGGCCCACCACCGACAACACCGCGCTGCGCATCTACTCCACCCCGAACCAGACCGGCACCCGGCTCTACACCCTGATGCACGACATCCAGTACCGGGAGGCCATCGCCTGGCAGAACACGGCGTACAACCAACCGCCGCACCCGAGCTTCTTCATCGGCAGCGGCATGGCCACCCCGCCCACCCCGAACCTCTACCTCCGCTGACGACCCGGGTGGCCCGCCGCCGCACGCCGGCGGGCCACCCGCCCGTCTTCGCGGAGGTGGTGCGCCGATGAGCGCCAAGGTGGGCGGATGCGTCGGTCCGCGACCGGCGACCTGTTCGCGGCCGAGGCGCGCCGCCGCGACACACCGGAAGGTCACAACCAGTTGCGGCGCTTGAAGGCCAGGTAGAGCCCGCCGCAGACCAGCACCATCAGGGTCAGCGCGAACAGGTAACCGAAGCGCCAGTGCAGCTCCGGCATGTGGTCGAAGTTCATCCCGTACACCGTGCCGATCAGCGTCGGAGCGAACAGGATCGCCGCCCAGGCGGAGATCCGTTTGATCTCCTCGTTCTGCTCGTAGCTGGCCGCGGTGAGGCTGCGCATCTCCTCGTTCTGCTGCTGGGACACCAGGGTCGCGTTGACCGCCAGGATGTTCTGCAACAGGTGCCGGAAGCCGTCCACCCGTTCCACCACCTGGGTCAGGTGGTCGGTCACGTCCCGCAGGTGCCGGCGCAACTCCTCGTCGGTGTCGTACGGGGCGAAGTCCTCGGTCAGGTTGGTCAGTACGCCGAGCATCGGTCGGGCCGCCCGTTGGAAGTCGATGACCTCGCGGCTGAGCTCGTAGATGCGCCGGCTGACCTTCGGGTCGCCGCCGAACACCTCCGTCTCGATCTCGTCGATGTCGTTCTCCAACCCGGCCACCACCGGGGCGTACCCGTCGACGACCTGGTCGAGGATGGCGTACAGCACGGCGGCCGTGCCGCGGGCCAGCGCCTGCGGGTCGCGCTCCAGCCGGCGCCGGACCGCGGCCAGGTCGGGGGCCTCACCATGCCGGAGGGTGATGACGAAGCCGGGTCCGACGAACAGGTGCAACTCGCTGAACTCGACCTGCTCCCGGACGTCGACGTAGCGGGCCGCCCGGAGCACGACGAACAGGGTCTCGCCGTAGCGTTCCAGCTTGGGTCGCTGGTGTGCGGTGATGGCGTCCTCGACCGCCAGGTCGTGCAGCTTGAACTCCTGGGCCAGCGAGTCGATCTGTCCGGCGTCCGGCCGGTAGAGACCGATCCAGGCCATCGCGTCGTCCTGCTCGCGCAGGCAGCGGTAGGTCTCGGCCAGGTCGGCCGGCGAGGCGTACCGGTGGCCCCGCCGGTAGACGGCGCTGTCGACCACCTGGCCGGGCCCGGCGGCGCGCGGCGGCCTGAGCTGCTCGTCGCGGTCCGCGCCGGCGAGCCCCGGACCGGGCCGGACCGACCGGCGACCCCGCGCACTGTTCAGCGGAAACCCACGACGCTTCGTGGCGACCACCTCCCTGCGCCCGGGTCCGCCGGGACGTGGCGCACCGGCCCGCCGGTGCCCGCTTCTGCCGCCTGGCCAATGTTCACAGGTGCGGAGGCGACGCCGTCGGTCCGGCGGCCGGGACCGGCAGGGGTCTACCCGAACCCCCGACGCCCACACCAGGACCGCGGCCGGGCACGGTCGCGGGAAAACCGACAAGGACCCCCATAGGTACGCAGAGAGCACGCCGAACACCGGGGATCAGCCGGTGACCGGGCCGCTCTGATTGGGCCGACGGGGATCTGGGTACCGAGTGCGACGACGCCAACTCGCCCCCCGAAGGAGGCCGTCGTGGGAATCGGTGCAAGCATCTTCCTCATCGCGCTCGGCGCGATCCTCGCTTTCGCGCTCCACCTGAACATCGGTGGTCTCGACCTGAACATCGTCGGCTGGATCCTGATGGCGGCCGGCGTCCTGGGCCTGGTCATGACCTCGGTGATCTGGGGTCGTCGGCGGCAGGTGGTGACCACCACCGCGCCGACCGCCCCGGCCGAGTACCGCCGGGTCGAGGAGCGCCGGGACGTGGGCCCGCCGCTCTGACGGACCCGTCCACGTCTTCGTCCCGGTTCGCCGGCCGCGCCGGCCGGCGAACCGGGTGCCGGGCCCTGACATCCCGTACGGGTGTCAGGCCCGCTCCCGCCAGGCCGTCCGCAACGAGGTGCGGCCGTTGGTACGCAGCAGCGAGCCCTCGTACAGTCGCTCGCCGACGATCAGGGCGCCGGCGGCGGTGGCCAACAGGACCAGCAGCGCCACGACCGGTTCCCAACCGGCCGCGTCGCCGTTGAACAGCCGCAGCGGCATCGCCGTCGGCGCGGAGAACGGCACGTACGACAGGATCCGCATGGCCGTCGGGTTGTCGTTCAGGAACAGCACCGCGAAGAACGGCAGCATCACCAGCAACTGCACCGGCATGGACACCCCGGCCAGGTCCTCCTGCCGGTTGGCCAGTGCACCGGCGACCGCCCACAGCGCGGCCAGCAGGACGAACCCGACCAGGAAGAACGGGACGAACCAGCCCAGTGCCGGGCCGATCAGCCCGAGGATTCCGGCGCTGCCGCCGAACTGCGTCCCGGCCACGGTGACCAGCACCAGCAACGCGATCTGACCCAACGCGAGCAGGCCGACGGCGATCACCTTGCCGGCCAGCAGGACCCGTACCGGCACCGCCGCCACCAGGATCTCCACGATCCGGGTCTGCTTCTCCTCGGTCACGCTCTGCGCAATCTGCAGGCCGAAGGTCTGCGAGGTCATGAAGAACACCAGCGCGAACGCGAACGGCACCAGGAACGCGACGATCGGGTCGAGCGCGTCCGGGTCGAGCAGCCGTACCGGCGGGCTGGTGCTGAGCGCGCGGACCACGTCGTTCGGGCGTTCGTCCATGGCCAGCACCGCGGACCCGTCCGGCGTGCCGACCACCGCGGCGTCCACGTCCCCGGAGCGCACCAGCCGTTCGGCGGTCGCGTCATCGCCGACCAGCCGCACCTGCAGGCCGGCGTCGCGCAGGGTGGCACCGACCGCCGGCCGGGACACGGCCACCGAGGACGGTCCGCCGGCCAGCAGCGCCGGCAGGACCGTCGCGCCGATCGCGATGAACAGGAAGAGCACCGTACTGAACAGGAAGGTCCGGTCGCGCAGCTTGGCCCGGATCTCGCGGGCGGCGACCAGCCGGGTCGCCTGCCAGGTGTTGACCGAGTCGTTCACTGAACCGTTCACTGGGTGACCTCCCGGAAGATTTCGGCGAGCGACGGGGTGACCGGGCCGAACGATCGCACCGGGCCGCGGTCCAGGGCGGCCCGCAGCACCCCCTGGTCGTCGGCGCCGGCGGCCAGGTCGAAGAGGGCGCGGGCGCCGTCCAGGTCGACCAACGTGACGCCAGGCTGGTCCCGCAACCAGCCCGCGTCGCCGTCGACCACCAGCTCGAAACGGCGCTGCGCGTACGTGGACCGCAGCCACTGCCGGGCACCGGCGGCCCGGACCGCACCCGCAGCGATGATCACCAAATCGTCGCAGAGCCGCTCGACCACGTCGAGCTGATGGCTGGAGAAGAGCACCGGTACGCCCCGGGCGGCGTACTCGCGCAGCACCGCGACCACCGTGTCGACGGCCACCGGGTCCAGCCCGGAGAACGGTTCGTCGAGCACCAGCACGTCCGGCTCGTGCACCAGCGCCGCGGCGATCTGGGCCCGCTGCTGGTTGCCCAACGACAGCGTCTCCAACTGGTCGCCGGCCCGCTCGCCCAGGCCCACCCGGTCGACCAGTTCGGCCGTGTTCTGCCGGGCCTGCCGCGCGCTCAGGCCGTGCAGTCGGCCCAGGTAGACGAGCTGGTCCCGGACCGCCATCTTCGGGTAGAGGCCCCGCTCCTCCGGCATGTAGCCGAACCGGCGCCGGTCCTGCCGGGTCAACGGTGTGCCCTTCCAGGTCACCTCGCCGGAGTCCGGGGCCAGTACGCCGAGGATGATCCGCATGGTGGTGGTCTTGCCGGCGCCGTTGCCGCCGACGAAGCCCGTCATCCGTCCCGCCGTCACCTCGAACGAGACGTCCCGCAGCGCCTGGCGGTCGCCGAACGCCCGGCTGACCCCCTCGACGCGGAGCACGTTGGTCATGACCGGCAACGCTAGATCCCCGGGTGGCACCGTGCCGTCCGGCGGGCGGCTGATTCCGCCGCTCCACCGCGCGACGGACCCACCGCGCCGGGCGGGCGTCAGCCGCCGGGGCGGACCACCCCGTGCTCGTACGCGAACACCACCGCCTGCGTCCGGTCGCGCAGTCCGAGTTTGGTCAGCACCCGGCTGACGTGCGTCTTCACCGTCGCCTCGCCGAGGAACAGCGTGCCGGCGATCTCGGCGTTGGTGGCGCCACCGGCGAGCAGCACCAGCACCTCGTGCTCGCGCGGCGTCAGCTCGGCCAGCCGGGTGGCGGTGGCCTCCGGCGTCGGGCCGCCGCGACCGGCGAACGTGGCGATGACCCGGCGGGTGATCTCCGGGGCCAGCAGGGCGTCCCCGCGGGCCAGGATGCGCACCGCGTCGATCAGGTCCTCCGGGGTGCCGTTCTTCAACAGGAAACCGCTGGCCCCCGCCTGCAACGCCTCGAACAGGTAGTCGTCCCGGTCGAAGGTGGTGAGGATGAGCACCGGGGGCGCCTCGTCCCGCAGCTCGGCGACGATGCGCCGGGTGGCCGCCAGCCCGTCCATCCCCGGCATCTCGACGTCCATCAGCACCACGTCGGGGCGCAGCCGGGTGGTCAGCTCGACCGCCTGCGCGCCGTCCGCCGCGTCGCCGATCACCTCGATGTCGTCCTCCACCTCGAGGATGACCCGGAACCCGGTGCGGACCAGCCGCTGGTCGTCGACGAGCAGCACCCGGATCGGCGTCACGCCGCCACCTTGTCCGTCGGCGAACCGCCCGTCGGGGCGGCGGCCGGGGTCAGCGGGAACCGGGCCCGCACCCGGAAACCGGCGTTGCCGGCCCGCGGCCCGACCTCCAGCACGCCGTCGTGCGCGGCGACCCGCTCCCGCATCCCGATCAGGCCCATCCCGTTGACGTTGGGCGGGTGCACGGGCCGGCCGTCGTCGCCGACGTCCACCTCCAGGGCGCTGGCGAGGTAGCGGATCCGCACGTCCAGCGTGGTGGCCCGGGCGTGCTTCAGGGTGTTCGTGACCGCCTCCTGCACCAGCCGGTACGCCGCCAGGGAGACCGAGTCCGGCAGTGGGAGCGGGTCCCCGTACACCCCGAACTCGGTCCGCAGGCCGGCGTCGCGGGCGGTGCCCAGCAGGTCCTCGACCCGGTCGAGGCCGGCCGGGTCGGGCCGGTCCGCGGCGACGGTCCCGTCGTCGGTCTGACGCAGCACGCCGAGCATCCGGCGCAGCTCGTCCACCGCGGTACGGGAACTCTGCTCGACGGCGGTGAGCGCGGTGCGCGCCTTGACCGGGTCCTTGTCCAGCACCCGCCGGCACGCCGCCGCCTGGACCCCCATCACCGACACGTGGTGGGCGACCACGTCGTGCAGCTCCCGGGCGATCCGGACCCGCTCGCCCACCACGGCCCGCTCCCGCGCCTCGTCCTGCGACCGGCGCAACTGTTCGGCCTGCTCGACCAGCAGGTGCTCGCGCCGGGCCGAGATCCACGCGGTCTCGCCGAAGAAGTAGGCGAAGCCGAAGATCAACACGTTGACCAGGACCCCGCCGACGACCGCCGCGAGGATCGGCGGCACCGGTCCGGCCGCGTGTTGGAACGCGTCGGGCGGCAGCGAGGTCAGGTTGATCGTGTAGGAGGTGGCCAGCCAGACGAACATCGCGGCGATGATCGCCACCCGCAGCCAGCGGGCCCGCCGCCGGTCGCGGCCCCAGGCGCCGAGCGTGTAGATCGCCGCGAACAGCGCACCGGAGGTCATCGTCGCCTCCGGGGACGACCGGACCTGGCCGGCGATGAAGGCGGCCGCGACCACCACCGCGACGGCGTCCGGTCGGCGCCGGCGCCAGACCAGCGGCAGGGTGACCGCTACCGTCCAGAACAGCCGTTCCGGCCAGGACGGCGGGTGACCCAGCATGAACTGGCCGACGCTGCTGTTCAGGGTCACCATGAACAGCGCGGTGACGGCCACCGCCAGTCCCACGTACACGTCGATCCGGCGCTGTTCGGGGTTGGGCGGCGGGCGTCGCCAGTCGTCCGAGCCGGCCGTCGTCGGGGTGTTCACCCGACCAAGGATCGCACGTCCCGGCGAGCTTCGGATCGGCCGCCGGCCGGACGCCCGGGGATCCGCCGGCGGGTCCTCCCCCACGGCTTGAAAACCGACAGCACCGTCGCCAGCAGCAGCGCGGCCGTCGACACCACCGGCGGGAAGATCATGTCGCCCGGTCCGGCGGCCGACAGGCGGCCGGCGGCGATCTGCCGGCCGACCTCGGCCAGGTCCGCCACCCCGGGCCGCAGGGCGATCAGGACCAGGACGACGAGCACCAGGTTCAGCACCAGCTTGACCGCCACCCACCAGTACCGGACCACGCCGTACCGGCTGCCCAGGCCGAGCAGGACACCGCTGGCCAGGCAGCCGACGCCCACCACGAACAGCGGCCAGACCGCGAAGAGTTCCAGCGCCCGGTAGCACAGGGCCCGGGTGTCGGCGTCGCCGGTGGACAACGCGGTGACCACCAGGATGCCGAGTACCACGTCGATGCCGAGCCAGGCGCCCGCGGTGGCGATGTGCGCCACCAGCACCGTCTTGCGGGTGCGGGCACCGAGCCGGAACGGCCGGGGACCCGTCGTCGGAAGGCTGACCATGACCACTCCATCCGTCGCCGGTTGCCGGTCGGCGGTCGCGGCGCGACCGGCCGGTACGGTCCGATCCTGGTCGCCCGGCGCCGCCGGCACGTCCGCCCGCGCGCGACACCACCGGTACGCCTCCCGCCGTACCGGAACCGGGCCACGGCACGCCTCGGGACGCAGCCCGGCGACGGCGCCCGGGCCCTGCCCGGTGACCGCGCCGGGTTCGGCCCGGGCCGGGCACGGCGACGGTCGCTGGGTCTACCTGGACGGCGACACGTCGACCGGCTGACCCGCGCGGTCCGTCGACGCCGCGCCCGGGTCCGTCACCCGGCCGCCCCCGCCGCTCAGCCGGCCGCCGCCAGGGCCGCGGCGAGGTCGGCGATCAGGTCGTCCGGGTCCTCCAGGCCCACCGACAGGCGCAGCAGCCCCGGCACCGGCTTGGCGTCGGCCGACACCGGACGGTGGGTCAGCGAGGCGGGATGCTGGATCAGCGTGTCCACCCCGCCCAGCGACACCGCGTGGGTGATCAGGCGGCAGGCCCCGGCCACCGCCGCGGCCGCCGCGAACCCGCCGGACACCTCGAAGGCGAGCAACGAGCCGGTGCCGCTCATCTGCCGGCCGACCAGCCCGGTGCCGTCGGTCAGGCCGGGGTGGTGCACCCGGTCCACCCCGGGCTGTTCGGCCAACCAGGCGGCGATCTTGTCCGCGCCCGCCTGCTGGGCGCGGACCCGCAGTGGCAGCGTCTGCAGGCCACGGTGCAGCAGGTAGCCGCCGAGCGGGTGCAGGACCGCCCCGGTCACCGCCCGGACCTGGCGCAACCGGGCCGCCCAGTCGGTGTCGCAGGCGATCACGCCGGCCAGCACGTCGCCGTGCCCGCCGATCGACTTGGTGGCGCTGTGCAGCACCAGCGCGGCGCCGAACCGGGCCGGCTGCTGCAGCACCGGGGTGGCCACCGTGTTGTCCACCAGCAGCGGCACGTCGCCGGCCGCCCGGGCCAACACGGCCAGGTCCACCAGGTCCAGGGTGGGGTTGGCCGGCGTCTCCACCACCACCAGCGCGGTGTCCGGGCGGACGGCGCCGGCCACCTCGTCCGGCCGGGCCCAGGTCACCGTCGTGCCGAGGAGTCCGCCGGCCAGCACGTGGTCGGTGCCGCCGTAGAGCGGGCGGACCGCGACGACGTGCCGGCGACCGTCCCGGGTGGCGGCGAGCACGGCGGCGGTCAGCGCGGCCATCCCGCTGGCGAAGGCGACCGCCGCCGCCGTCCCCTCCAACTCGGCCAGCGCCCGCTCGAACCGGGCCACCGTCGGGTTCCACAGCCGCTGGTAGACGGCGGTGGTGCCGTCCGGGCAGGTCCCGCCGGTGGCCAACAGCTCGTACGCCGCGCCGCCCTCGTCCACCGACGGCAGCGGGTTGGTGGTGGACAGGTCGATCGGCGGCACGTGTACGCCCAGCGCGGCCAGGTCGTCGCGACCGGCGTGGACGGCCCGGGTGTCGAGGCTCATGGCGGGAAGGTTCGAACATTCTGGGCCACCTTGGCAAGAAATCAGCAGAAGATTCTGCCATTCCTCATGACAGCGAAGATTATGCTGCCGGGACTGTCAGGATGGGGCCCGTGCCGAACGATCTGCGCCCCTCCCCGCCGCCGCTCGACGACCTCGACCGGGCCATCCTGACCGCCCTCGCCGCCGACGGGCGGCTGCCCAACAACGCCCTGGCCGAGCGGGTCGGCGTCGCCCCGTCCACCTGTCTCGCCCGGACCCGCGCGCTGCGCGAGCGGGGAGTGATCCGAGGCTTCCACGCCGACGTCGATCCGGGCGCACTCGGCCTGCCGATCCAGGCCCTGATCTCGGTCCGGCTGGCCGCCCACGCCCGGGCCGCGGTCGACGCCTTCCGGGCCCGGTCGGTACGGCTGCCCGGTGTGGTGTCGGTGTTCCACGTGGCCGGCGCCGAGGACTACGTCCTGCACGTCCGCGCTGCCTCGGCCGACGCGCTGCGCGATTTCGTGCTGGACAACCTCGCCGTCGATCCGGTCGTCCAGCACAGCCGGACCAGCCTCATCTTCGAGCACGCCCGAGGCGTCAACCCCTGAGGAGGAGCCGTGCCGGACATGCCGGAATTGGCACCGCCACCGCTCCCCGCGGCGAACCACGCCTACCCGTCCTGACCTGCGGATACCTAGACTCACCGGCGACCTGTCTGACATGGCGTGAGCGAAAGACTACGCCGAGTTGACCTCCGGGAGGGCCGGATGCGCACCGTACGGATGACCTCGACCGTGGCGGTCGCCGCCCTCGTCCTGACCTTCGGCCAGCCGGCCCGGGCGGCGGCACCGACGGTCCAACCGTCCACCCGGGCGGACGCGCTGACCGCCATGCACGGCGAGGCGTTCGCCCACGCGAAGTACCTCGCCTACGCGCAGGAGGCGGCCCGGGCCGGGCAGACCGCCGTCGCGCAACTGTTCACCCGGGCCGCCCGGACCGAGCGGTACGACCACTTCGCCGCCGAGGCGGACCTGATCGGGTTCGGCACCGACAACGTCGCCAACCTCACCGACGCGATCCGCGGCGAGGAGTACGAGGCGTACGTGATGTATCCCGCGTTCGCCCGGCAGGCGGTCGCCGACGGCTGCCGGGCGGCGGCCGACCTGTTCACCGAGATCAGCGTGGACGAGGCCGGGCACGCCCGGGAGTTCCGCGCGGCCCGGTACGCGATCACGCACCCCGGTGCGGACCAGAACTTCCCGGTCGGCACCCGGGTGACCCCCGTGCCGATCCGCGCCGGCCTGCCGAAGTGCGCCGGCCAGACCCAGGCCAACCTGGACGCCGCGCTGCACGGCGAGGCGTTCGCCAACGCCAAGTACACCCGGTACGCCGAGAATGCCCGCGCCACCGGCCAGGCCCGACTCGGCCGGTTGTTCGACAACGCCGCGAGCCAGGAGATCGGCGAGCACTTCGCCGAGGAGGCGACCCTGGCCGGCCTGGTCCGGTCCACCGACGCCAACCTGCGTGACTCGATCAACGGCGAGCAGTACGAGGCGACCACCATGTACCCGTCGTTCGCCCGGCGGGCCGCGCGGGTGGGCGACGCGTCGGCCGCCGACCTGTTCACCGAGATCGCCGGTGACGAGGCCGGCCACGCGTACGCCTTCACCCTGGCGCTGATCAACCTCGGCTGACCGGCGGTTGCGGTCCGATCCAGCTTCCAGCAATGGCACAAGCGAGCCCATTGCCGTCTTTGCAACCGCAGTTGCGGCAGCTACCGTGAACCGGTGACAGTCTTCCGTCTCGGTGAGGCCGCCGACCTGCTCGGGGTCAGCCCGGACACCGTGCGCCGCTGGATCGACGCGGGGCGGTTGCCCGCCACCCGGGACGAGCAGGGCCACCGGGCGGTCGACGGGGTGGACCTGGCGGCCTTCGTCCGGGACGGCGGCGCCGAGCGGGACGGCGGCTCCTCGTCGGCCCGCAACCGGCTGCGGGGCATCGTCACCGCCGTCGTCAAGGACACCGTGATGGCCCAGGTGGACATCCAGGCCGGCCCGTTCCGGGTGGTGTCGCTGATGAGCCGGGAGGCCGCCGACGAGTTGGACCTGCGGGTCGGTTCGGTGGCCGTGGCAGTGATCAAGTCGACCACGGTGGTGGTGGAGAAGGCGGCGGTGCCCACCACCACCGGCCGGGGGCGGGGGCACTGATGGCGAGGACGTCGACGCGCGCCGGTCGGGTCGCCCTCGCGGCGGTGCTGGCGCTCGCCACCGCGGCCTGTGGCGGCGGCTCCGACGCCGGGACCGGCGGCGGTGACCGGGCCGGCGGCGGCACCGGCGCGGTGACCGTGCTGGCCGCCGCCTCGCTCAAGGAGGCGTTCACCGCGATCGGTACGGACTTCGAGGCCGGCCACCCCGGCAGCACGGTGACCTTCAGCTTCGGCGGCAGCTCCGCCCTGGCCGCGCAGATCAACCAGGGCGTACCGGCCGACGTGTTCGCCAGCGCCAGCCCGACCAACGTCAGGACGGTCACCGACGCCGGCAACGGCACCGGCGAGCCGCGGACGTTCGCCCGCAACCAACTCGTCATCGCCGTACCGAAGGGCAACCCCGGCACGGTGACGAAGCTGGCCGACCTGGCCCGGCCGGGCGTCAAGGTCGCGCTCTGCGCCGAGCAGGTGCCGTGCGGCGCGGCGGCCCGCAAGGTGCTGACCGCCGCGCACGTCGACGTCACGCCGGTCACCCTGGAACAGGACGTCAAGGCGGCGCTGGCCAAGGTCAAACTGGGCGAGGTCGACGCCGCGTTGGTCTACCGCACCGATGCGCGGTCGGCGGCGTCCGACGTGGACGGCGTCGAGTTCACCGAGTCGGCCGGCGCGATCAACGACTATCCGATCCTGCTGCTGCGCGGCGCGCCGAACCGGGCCGGCGGTCAGGCGTTCGTCGACTACGTGCTCTCCGAACCGGCCCGGGCCGCGCTCGACCGGTACGGCTTCCAGGCCCCCACCGGATGACCGTCCGGGACGACGCGCCGGCCGGCCGACGGCGTCGCCGGCGGATCGGCGGGCGGGTCCCGGCGGCGCTGCTGCTGCCGGCGGTCCTGGGCCTGGCCTTCCTGGTGCTACCGCTGGTCGGGCTGCTGCTGCGTACCCCGTGGGGGGACCTGGCGGGCCGGCTGGCCGAACCGGGGGTGCTGACCGCGCTGCGGCTGTCGCTGGTCACCGCCAGCGCGGCCACCGGGGTGTGCCTGGTGCTCGGGGTGCCGCTGGCCTGGCTGCTGGCCCGCGTCGAGTTCCCCGGCCGGCGGCTGGTCCGCGCCCTGGTCACGGTCCCGCTGGTGTTGCCTCCGGTGGTCGGCGGGGTGGCGCTGCTGCTGGTCCTCGGCCGGCGCGGGCTGCTCGGCGGGTGGCTGGACTCGACGTTCGGGATCACCCTGCCGTTCAGCACCGCGGGCGTCGTCGTGGCCGAGGCGTTCGTGGCGATGCCGTTCCTGGTCATCGCCGTGGAGGGCGCCCTGCGCGGCGCGGACACCCGGTACGAGGAAGCCGCCGCGACCCTGGGCGCCGGCCGGTGGACCACCTTCGCCCGGGTCACCCTGCCGCTGGTCGCGCCGGGCATCGCCGCCGGGGCGGTGCTGTGCTGGGCCCGGGCGCTGGGCGAGTTCGGCGCCACCATCACCTTCGCCGGCAACTTTCCCGGTCGGACCCAGACCATGCCGCTGGCCGTCTACCTGGCCCTGGAGACGGACCTGGACGCCGCCGTGGTGCTCAGCCTGGTGCTGCTCACCGTGTCGGTGGCGATCCTCGCCGGGCTGCGCGACCGTTGGCTCACCAGCCCGTGACCGCCATCGATCCCCACCCGGAGCCGTCCCGGACGCCCGGCCGCGACCCGGGCGGCACCGGGCCGGCCCTCGCCCCGCCGAACACCGTCGGGTCGACCGACTCCGGTGGGCCGGCGTTGGACGCGCACCTCGTCGTCGTCCGGGGCGGTTTCCGGCTGGACGTCCGGCTGCGGATCGGTGCCGGCGAGGTGGTCGCGCTGCTCGGCCCGAACGGCGCCGGGAAGACCACCGCGCTGCGGGCGCTGGCCGGGCTGACGCCGCTGGCCGCCGGACACGTCCGGCTCGCCGGTCGTACCGTGGACGAGCCGGACCGCCGGGTCTGGGTGCCGGCCGAGCGGCGCCGGATCGGGGTGGTGTTCCAGGACTACCTGCTCTTCCCGCACCTGACCGCGCTGGACAACGTGGCGTTCGGGCCGCGCCGGCACGGCGCGACCCGGCGGGTGGCCCGGGAGCGGGCCGCCGGTTGGCTGGCCCGGGTCGGCCTGGCCGACCGGGCCGGCCACCGGCCCCGGCAGCTCTCCAGCGGCCAGGCGCAGCGGGTGGCCCTGGCCCGGGCGCTGGCCGTCGAACCGGACCTGCTGCTGCTGGACGAGCCGCTGGCCGCCCTCGACGCCGGCACCCGGCTGGACACCCGGGCCCAACTGCACCGGCACCTGACCGCGCATCCCGGCGCCACCCTGCTGGTCACCCACGACCCGCTGGACGCGCTGGTGCTGGCCGACCGGCTGGTCATCGTCGAGAACGGCCGGGTGGTGCAGGAGGGCCCGGCCGCGACCATCACGGCCCGGCCCCGGACCGACTACGTGGCCCGGCTGGTCGGCCTCAACCTCTACCGCGGGGTCGGCGCCGGACACACGGTACGACTCGCCGACGGCTTCGGCCTCGCCGTCGCCGACCCGGTACGCGGGGACGCGTTCGTGGCGTTCCGGCCGGCCGCCGTGGCACTGCACCCGGAGCGCCCGGCCGGCAGCCCGCGCAACGCCTGGCCGGCCACCATCGCCGGCGTGCAACGACACGGCGACAACGTACGGGTCCAACTCGCCGGCCCGGTGGACGCCGCCGCCGACGTCACCCCGGCCGCGGCCAGCCAGCTACGGCTGGTCCCCGGCCAGCGGATCTGGGCCGCGGTCAAGGCCACCGACACGCACGCGTACCCGGCCGCTTGACCCGCCCCCGGTCGGGTTTCGAGACGCCATGATCGTTGACACTTTTTCGGTAGCTTAACCGGCGTGTCGTACCGGAAAAGTGTCAGCGTTCACCGCAAAGGAGGTTCAGCGGCACGTTCGATCACGGGACCGTCGCCTTCGAAAGGCCCCCGCAGTTCGTGGGCCAGTCGAGGATTCGACCAGACCTCGGCGGTGGATCGCCACGAGATGAGATTCAGCGCCAAAGGCGCTAGCTGGCCAGTTTCCGCAACTACGACAAGATCGGTGATCAGCTCGCTGACACAGGCGCGGCGCTCCTCGGCACGCCCGGGTCGCCCGTACGGCGACGCCGGTCCCCCGCGCCCTTGGCATCGTCCAGTACGACACCTGCGCCGACGCCTCGGCCAGCAGCACGGTCCGCAGGCCCACCTGACCGACGACCCGGTCGGCGCCGTCCACCACGGCCCAACTGGCGTCCGTCTCGGCGGCCCACCGCTCGGCCCAGCGGGCCGTCCAGTCCCGCGCCTCGTCGTCGCCGTCCATCCGGCGGACGTGCCATCGCTGGATGTCCGGGCAGTCGAACGCCGCCCGTACCGCCGGGGCGTCCGCCGCCCGCCAGGGCCGCAACGCAAGGTGGTGGTCGACCTCGATCCGGGGCTGGGCGAGCGAGCGGAGGTGACCGGCGGGCAGCGCCGGACCGATGAGCATGGGCACCGGGCCATCCTCCCCCGCTCGGGTGACCGCGCCCGTCGGGGCGGGACTTCCGGCACTGGCCTGCGGGCCGTCGGACCGTGGCGGAGGTGGCCCGGACGGGCGCACCGTCGAGGTACGGGGACCCGGACGGCACGACCCGAGGAGGAGGGACCGGCGATGATGGGCTACGGATGGGGCATGGGTCCGGTCGGCTGGATCTTCATGGCTGTGGTTCCGCTCGGGGTGTTCGCCCTCGCGGTCTGGGCGATCGTCTCGCTGAGCGCCGGCACCCGGTTCCGGTGGCCGGGTCGACCGGATACGCCGGCGGAGATCCTGGCCCGCCGCTTCGCCACCGGCGAGATCGACCTCACCGAGTACCGCCAGGCCCGCGCCGAGTTGGGCGGGGAGACGTTGGCGCGTCCCGGCCCGGGAAGGGCCGGAACACGCCAAGATCCGGTCTGACCACCGACCCGGAGGTCAGGTGATGGTGGGAGTGGCGGCGCCGAGGAAAAAGATGCCGGGCAGGCCCGGGGTCTCGAAGCCGTCGCTGCGGTTGCGGCGCATCGTGGAACCCTCGATCCGCATCGTGCCGGTCCGATCGTTGCTGACGAAGAAGACCGCGCCGCCGCCCTCGTTGGCGTGGTTGTCCTCGATGACCGAGCCGGCGATCCGAACGGTGAACCGGTTCCCGTCGCAGTAGATCGCGCCGCCGCTGCCGCCGCCGGGCGTACCGGCCTTGGCCGGGTTGGCACCGCGGCCGACCGCCGAGTTGTGGCTCAGCACGCTGTTCAGCACGATCCAGGAGACCCCGATGCTGCTCAGCGCGCCGCCGTTGGCGCACTGCCCGCCCTGGCCGGCGGCCCCGCCGAAGGTGCTGTCCACCACGTAGACCGGCAGACCCTGGGACTGGCTGAGCACCCGGATCGCGGCACCGCCGAGGTCCGGGCCGGTGCCGTCACAGCGGTTGCGGACGAACCGCGAGTTGACCACCTTGAACCGCCCACCGCGTACGAAGATCGCGCCGCCGCCACCGCCCTCGACCCGTTCCCCGGTGGAGTTGCCGTCGGCGAAGGTCAGGTTCTGCACGGTGAGCTGCGGATGGTCCTGGTCCTGGCAGTGCGAGGTGGTGAAGCCCTGCGCCTCGTCGCAGGTGTTCATGTAGAGGATGCGCCGTTTGCCCGCCCCGCTGAGGGTGACCTTGCCGCCGCCGTCCAGCACGATCCGCGGACCGTTGGCGTTCCTGATCTTCGCGGTGGCGGTCATGGTGATGGTCACCGGATCGGGACCGCAGGAGAAGGTGATGATCCCGCCCGCCGCGACCGCCGCCACCACCGCCTGGGAGGTGCAGCTGCCCGGCGTACCGGTGCCGATCACCCGGGTCGGCCGGGAGGTGTCCACGGCCCGCGCCTCGGCGGGAACCGGGGCGTGGCCGTTCGGGTTGCCGGCCCGCGCCGGCCCGGCGGCGGGCGACGCCTTCGCGGCGACCGCCGGGTTCCGGCCGAGGCCCACGGCGGCCGACCCCGCCGGGTCGGCGGCCGTCGGGCCGGCCGACGACGGGGCCGGCGCCGGGCCGCCGGCACCGGAGCCGGCCGACGGGGACGAGCCGCAGCCGGCCACCACCAGGACGACGGCCGCGCTCAGCGGCAGCAGGAAACGGGAGGTACGCACCCGGCGATGCTAGGCGGCCGGCCGGTCCCCCGGCCGCCGGCGCCGCCGAGCTTAAGCCACTTCTAAGGGTACGGATGACCGGACCGAAAGGACGGCACCGGTGCGCCCAGCGCGGCCTGCAACTCGCCGGCCGTCAGGTCGGCCAGGAACACCGGCCCACCCGACTGCAGCCGGCGCCCGCCACCGGCCAGGTCGCCCGCGTCCACCGGGTGGTAGCCGAGCTGCTCGATCAGGTCGGCCACCGTCCACTTGGCATGGTCGTCGTCACCGGCGAGCGGGATGCCGTACCGCTCGACGGCGCCCGCCTCGTGGCCGAAGTCACGCAGGTGGTCCCAGCGCATCGTGTTGAACGCCTTGACCAGTCGGGCACCCGGCAGGTGTGCCTGGACAAGTTCGCTGGACGTGGTCCGCCCGGTGTCCAGGTCGGTCCGGTGCCCGTCCCGTTCGGGCAGGTAGTTGGTGGCGTCGATGACGATGCGCCCGGTGAACTCGGCCGTCGGCAGTTCGGCGTACCGGCCGAACGGGATCGCCAGCAGCGCCACCGGGCCGAACCGGGCGGCCTCGGCGACGTCGACCGGGCGCACCCGCTCGCCGAGCGTGCCGGCCAACCGTTCCAGGGTCCGTGGGTGGCCACCGGAGCCCGCGATGGCGACCTGGTGCCCGGCGGCGGCGAACTCCCGGGCCAGGGTGCCACCGATGTGGCCGGCCCCGATGATCCCGATCCGCAGCAGTCGACGCATGCCGGCGGCTACCCGTCACCCCGCCCGCCAAACCGCCCCGACGCTCCGGCCGGCAGGTGTTCGGTGAACCAGGTCGCGGTCTGCCGGGCCACCTCGTCGAGGGTCCCGGGCTCCTCGAACAGGTGGCTGGCACCGGGTACCACCCGCAGCTCGGCGGGGCCGGCGAGCTGCCGCCGGGCCTGCTCGTTGAGCGCGAGCACCTCCTCGTCCAGGCCGCCGACCAGCAGCAGGGTCGCCGCCCGGACCCGGGCCAGCGCCGGTCCGGCGAGGTCCGGCCGGCCGCCCCGGGACACCACCGCCGGTATGCCGGCCGGGTGCGCGGCGGCGGCGACCAGTGCCGCGGCGGCGCCCGTGCTGGCCCCGAACAGCCCGATCGGCAGCCCGGCGAGAGCGCCCGTCACGGGCAGCCGCTCGACCAGCCCGCCCAGCCGACCGGCCAACAGCCCGATGTCGAAGCGCAGCTCGGCCGTGACGGCGTCCAGGTCGTCCTCGGTCGGGGTGAGCAGGTCGACCAGCACGGTCGCCAGTCCGTGCCGGTTGAGCACCTCCGCCACGTACCGGTTGCGCGGGCTGCGCCGCGAGCTGCCGCTGCCGTGCGCGAACAGCACCACACCGACCGCGCCGTCCGGCACCCGTACGTCCGCGGCCAGCTCCACCCCGGTAGCCGGGATGATCATTTCCTGCTCGGCAGTCTCCACCCGGGCTCCCTCCGCCTCCGGGCCCGCCTACCCGCTGCACGCTGCTCCACGCCTCCGGGGCGGCGTGACCACTGCCGACGCGGCGTGGGTTTGTTCGCGGCGGACGAGCCTGGTTTTGCGCGGCGAGGCAGCGTGGGTTTGTTCGGCGGGGCGGCGGGAAGGCCGGCCGGGTCCCGGTCGGCGCGGGCCGATCCGGCAGGACCGTGGGGAGGCGCGTGATGAGCCGTCGGAAGAACCGGAACAGCACCGGGCAGGCGACCTCGGGACAGGGCCGGCAGGCAGCCGCCAAGGCCACGGATGACCGGCGACCGAGTGAGCCGGGCGGCGACGATTGGGCCGACGAAGCCGCCCGGGCGCGTACCGCCGACGATCCGCGGGTGATGTCGCCGCACGACGCGGGCGGCGTCCCATCGACGGCTGACCGTCGCTGAGCACGCGGGTCAGAGGTTCTCCGGGACTCGCCGGGCCGGGGCCCGGCCGGGTGGCTGCTGCGGTGGCGGGCCGGTCGGGTGGCTCGGCGGCACCGGCAGCACCACCGGCTTGTCGCTGGTCAGCTTCACCAGTTCGTCGTGGTGTCGCAACTCCATCCGGGCGTCCGACCCGCCGTTGCGCAGCGAGTAGGTGACCTCCTGCGGCCGGACGTCGACGTGCAGTCGCAACCCGTGCCACATCAGGGAGAACTCCAGCCGGGTGATCCGACTGGGCAGTCGCGGGGCGAACGAGAGCACGTCGGTGTGGTCCCGCAGCCCACCGAACCCGGCGATCAGTGCGATCCAGGCGCCGGCCAGCGAGGCCACGTGCACGCCGTCCCGGGTGTTCTGGTTGAGGTCGTGCAGGTCCATCAGGGCGGCTTCGCCCAGGTAGTCGTGCGCCAGTTCGAGATGACCCACCTCGGCCGCCATGACCGCCTGCGTACAGGCCGACAGCGACGAGTCGCGGACCGTCCGGCGCTCGTAGTAGGCGAAGTTGCGGGCCTTCTCCTCCGGGGTGAACGCGTCCCCCCGCCAGTGCATGGCCAGCACCAGGTCGGACTGCTTCACCACCTGCTTGCGGTAGAGATCGAAGTACGGGTAGTTGAGCAGCAGCGGGTACTTCTCCGGCGGGGTGTCGTTGAAGTTCCACTCCTGGAGCCGGGTGAAGCCCTCCACCTGCGGGTGCACGCCCAACTCCTCGTCGTACGGGATGTGCATGTCCGCGGCGGCGTCCCGCCAGGCGGCGGTCTCCTCGTCGTCGACCCCCAACCGCCAGGCCTCCTCGCTGTGCCGGCCGACGGCCTCGGCGGCCGCCAGCAGGTTCCGCTGGGCCATCAGGTTGGTGTAGATGTTGTCGTTCTTGACCGAGGTGTACTCGTCCGGGCCGGTCACCCCGTCCAGGTGGAACCGGCCACGCCGGTCGTGGTGGCCCAGCGAGTGCCACAGTCGGGCGGTCTCCACCAGCAGTTCGAGCCCGACCTCCCGCTCGAACTGCTGGTCCCCGGTGGCCTGCACGTACCGGCGGACCGCGTCGGCGATGTCGGCGGCGATGTGGAAGGCCGCGGTGCCGGCCGGCCAGTACGCCGAGCACTCCTGGCCGCGGATGGTCCGCCACGGGAACGCGGCGCCGCGCAGGCCCAGCGTCCGGGCCCGGTCCTGGGCCAGATGCAGGGTCGAGTGCCGCCAGCGCAGCGCCGAGACCACGGCGGTGGGCTGGGTGTAGGTGAGCACCGGCAGCACGAAGGTCTCGGTGTCCCAGAAGGTGTGTCCGTCGTACCCGGGTCCGGTCAGGCCCTTGGCCGCGATCGGCCGCAGTTCGGCGCGGGCGCCGGCCTGCAGCACGTGGAACAGCCCGAACCGGACCGCCTGCTGCACCTCCGGGTCGCCCTCGACCCGCACGTCCGAGGCGTCCCAGAACGCGTCGAGGAACTCCCGCTGCTCGGCCAGCAGGCCGTCCCAGCCGGAGAACTTGGCCGCCGCCTGCGCCGCGCCGACCTGGTCCCGCAGCCCCGGCAACGACCGGCGGCTGGACCAGCCGTACGTCAGCAGCTTGTCCAGTCGGAGCCGCTGGCCCGGCTTCAGGTCGCAGGCCACCGTGGTCCGGGCCCAGTCCTCGTACGCCTCGGTGCCGACCGTGGTCCGGCCCGGCCCGTGCACGTCGTGGCTCATCGCCGCGGCCACCCGCAACCCGCTGGCCTTGGTGCGGTGGATCAGCAACCCGCCGGCCTCCTGCACCAGCCGCTCCTCGGCCTGCAACGGCTGATCCAGCACCGCCGCGACCCGGGGGTCCTTGCTCTGCGAGGGAAGTTCCTCGTTGGCCACCAACTCGGACTGCACGGTCACCCGCAGCGGGGCGTCCACCGCCTCCACCTCGTACCGGATGGCGGCGACCGCCCGCTGGCTGAACGAGACCATCCGGGTGCTGTTCACCCGGACCAGCCGACCGGCGGGCGAGCGCCACTGGACCGACCGGTGCAGGGTGCCGGCGCGCAGGTCGAGCACCCGCTCGTGGGAGATCAGTTCGCCGTACCGCAGGTCGAACGGCTCGTCGTCGACCAGCAGCCGGATCAGCTTGCCGTTGGTCACGTTGACCACGGTCTGCCCGGACTCCGGGAAGCCGTAGCCGGCCTCGGCGTACGGCAGCGGCCGCAGTTCGTAGAACGAGTTGAGGTAGGTGCCCGGCAGGCCGTGCGGCTCGCCCTCGTCCAGGTTGCCGCGCAACCCGACGTGCCCGTTGGAGAGCGCGAAGACCGATTCCGACTGGGCCAGTACGTCGAGGTCGAGCCGGGTCTCCCGGACGTGCCACGGCTCGACGGGGTAGGCCCGTTCCCGGATCACCCGCCGGCTCCGTCCAGCAGCTCGGCCAGGTCCTGGACCACGATGTCCGCGCCGTGCTCGGTGAGCGCGTCGGCCTGGCCGACCCGGTCCACCCCGATCACGTAGCCGAACTCACCGGCCCGACCGGCCTCGACACCGGCCAGCGCGTCCTCGAAGACGGCGGCCTGCCGCGGTTCGATGCCGAGTTCCCGGGCCGCCGCCAGGAACGTGTCCGGGTGCGGTTTGCCGCGCAACGACCGTTCCCGGGCGACCACGCCGTCGACGCGTACCTCCAGCAGGTCGGCCAGGCCGGCGGCCTCGACCACGTCCCGGCAGTTGGCGCTGGCCGAGACGACGGCCCGGCGCAGCCCGGCCGCGGCCGCCGCCTTCAGGTAGGTCACCGACCCCTGGTACGGCTGGACGCCGTCGGTGTGGATCCGGTCCAGCAGGACGACGTTCTTGCGGTTGCCCAGCCCGTTCACCGTGTCGGCGTCGGGCGGGTCGTCCGGGGTGCCCTCGGGGATGGTGATGCCGCGCGAGGCGAGAAACGTCCGCACCCCGTCCGCCCGGGGCCGACCGTCGACGTAGCGGTTGTAGTCCGCTCCCCGGTCGAACGGTCGGAACTCCTCGTGGCCGGCTTCGGCCCGCTGTCGGAGGAAATCGTTGAACGTCTCCTCCCAGGCGGCGTTGTGCACCTTCGCGGTCTGCGTCAGCACACCATCGAGGTCGAACAGACAGGCGGTCACGTGACCAGGTAGCCCTAACACGCCTTCCAGTTAACCGTGTCGGAGGCGGGTGAAACCGTATTGCCCCGGCGCGCCGCGCCGCGGTTCCGAATGTGACTACCGTCCGTGACTTGACCGTCAGTGTGGGCGCAACACCCACACCACCGTCAGTTGCGCGGTGGTGACGCCGTCGGGGGTGCCGATCTCCACCGGGACCGGGATCTCCGGCTTCTCCCCCGCGTCCAGCGCGGCCGCCACCTCGTCGGCGGCTCGGGGCAGCCGCGCGGTGGCCAGCACCGGGCCCATCGCGAGCCGGCGGTAACTCACCTCGGCCCGGGCGGCCAACGGCACCGCCCGGTCGAGCAGGTGCCCGTAGGCGGCCAGCACGGCGGCGCCGGAGGCGGTCTCGCCCAGGGTGAACATCGCGCCGGCGTGCGGACCACCGACGTGGTTGTGGGTGGCCGGCGAGTCGGGCAACCGGACGACGGACCGGACCCCACCGTCGGGTTCCGGCGCGATCTCCACGAACTCGAAACCGAGGGTACGGACGAACGGCACGGCCGCCAGCATCCCGGCGGCGACCTGGGCTGAATCGATCTCCATGACGCTACGCTACTCGTCGGTAACATGGTTCGACAACCCCGGCCGACGGTGGGTCGCCGGCGCGACGGCGGGCTGTCCGGTCGGGGCCGGCGCCGGCCGGTCCGCGGTCAGCGCCGGCCGGCCCGCGGTCAGCGCCAGCCGACGTCGATCCGGTCGCCGCGGTCGTCGAAGAAGTGCAGCGCGTCCATCCGTACCGACACGGCCAACGGATCGCCGGCCCGCACCGCCGGGTACGGGGCCAGCCGGATCGCCAACTCCGCCGGGCGGCGCTGATGCCGACCGAGCACACCGGTCCGCCCGGCGATCGGATGCGGCTCGGCGTCCGGGCCGGGCTCCGCCGGCCGGCCGGCCAGCCGGCGGGCGAACCGGCTCAACCGGCGCATCGCGCCGTCCCCGGTCGCCGATTCCGTCACCGGACCGCCCACCTCGTCGACGATGATCGCGGTGGCACCGATGTCCAGGAAGGCCAGCGACTCGTGGCCGTGGTGTTCGAGGTAGCGGATCCGGCCCCGCACCACGTCACCGGGGGCGTCCAGGGCCACCGGGGTGAGCGCCTCGGCGCGCACCCCGACCACGATCCGTTCACCGTGGTAGTGCGCCACCGCCCGCGAGCGGATGTTGTCCCACGGCAGGTAGAGCGACTGCTCGCCGAGGGCCAGTTCGACGTACCGGTCGAGATGGACGTAGACCGCGGCCTCCAACAGGTTCATCCGCGGGCTGCCCAGGAACGCCGCCACGTAGAGGGTGGCCGGCCGGCCGTAGACCTGGGTCGGGGTGCCGACGTCCTGCAGCACCCCCTTGCGCATGATGGCCACCCGGTCGGCCATGGTCAGCGCCTCGGCCTGGTCGTGCGTGACGTAGATGGTGCTGACGCCCATCTCCCGGACCAGCGCGGAGATCTCCGCCCGCAACTCGGCCCGCAGCCCGCTGTCCAGATTGGACAGCGGCTCGTCCATCAGGAACAACCCGGGTCGGCGGACGATCGCCCGGCCCATCGCCACCCGCTGCCGCTGGCCGCCGGAGAGTTGGTTCGGACGGCGGCCCAGCACGTCACCGATGCCCAGCACGCTCGCCACGTCGGAGACCCGCTCGGTCCGGGAGTCCTGTTCGAGCCCGGACAACCGCAGCGGGAAGGCGATGTTGTCGCCGACGGTCATGTGCGGATACAGGGCGAAGTCCTGGAACACCATGGCGACACCGCGTTCCCGGGGCGGCAGACCGTTCGCCACCTCGCCGCCGAGCAGCACCGCACCGCTGCTCGGCTCCTCCAGCCCGGCGATGATCCGCAGGACCGTCGACTTGCCGCACCCGGAGGGCCCGAGCAGCACCATGAACTCGCCGTCGGCGACGTCCAGGCTCACCTTGTCGACCGCGACGGTCCCGTCCGAAAAAACCTTGCTGACGTCCTTGAGCGCGACGGTTGTCACCGCCACCTCCCCGCAGTCTCTACTTCAAGGAACGGTCCAGGGAACGACTGTGGCGAGGATCAACCTACTCCGGATATCGGGTAAACGTTCTATATTCTTCCGGTAATAGAATCGTTACAGCCTGAAATGCGCGCGCCCGGTGTCCCGGAAATGGGACGCCGGGTCCTGAGTGGACGACGAATCGCTGGTCAGGAGCGGCGGCCCGCCGGAACGTCGAATCCGTCGGTCACATCTTCCACGGCCGGCACCGTGCCGAACTCGTGGTAGCGGGGAAATCCCGACCACTGCGTCCCACCGTCGCGCAGGAAGTACTCCAATCCGGGATCCCAGGTGTGCCCGTCCGACCGGCGTTGGTAGATGTAGCCGAGCGGATGGGTGCGATAGATCAGTCCGCCCGAGTACCACACCCGATCAATGAGACCCCGGTCGATGGATCGGGGCACCGGCCGCCACCCACCGACCGCCTCCAGGTCGCCCTTGCTGATCAGCATGGTGCCGCCGGCCACCACCCGGGCGAAGGACTCCGGGTCGCCCGCGGCACGCCGGACGGTCGTGTCCAGGGTCTGCAGGTACGTGAACTCGGCGGCCTTGCCCACCATGGTCGCGCCCGAGTACTGCCGGGCCAGGACGAGGTCCCAGACGTGCTCCGGCCCGTACGTGTCGTCGTCGTCGAACTTGGTCACCAGGGTGCCCCGGGACCGGGCCGTCGCCGCGCCGATCGCCTCGCCGAACCCGTACCCGGGGGCCAGCACCAAGGTTTCGATCGGCCGGCGGCAACCGGCCAGCTCGGCCCGCAACCCGGCCGGCAACTCGACGCCGTGCAGGCAGAGCACGATCTCCAGATTCGGGTACGTCTGCGCCTCGATCGCGGCGACCGCGTCCCGTACGTAGTCCAGCCGCTTGGTGACCAGGACCGCGCTCACCGACGGCGGATCGACCAGGCCGGGGAAGGTGGCGGCGGCGAGCCGGGGCAGCGCGAAGCTGACGGCGTGCTGCCGCAGCGCCGCCCGCCGCTGGGCGACCGTGCGCAGCTCCCAGTCGAACACGTCGGCGTGCGGCTCGGGCAGCGGGCGGACGACCAGTGCCCGTACCTCGTCGGACAGGGCGGCGGCGCAGGCCGGCGGCAGGTCCGGCACGTGCACCAGGATCCCGGCCGACATCAGCTGCACCAGCAGCGCCGCCTCCTCGACCGGGTGCCGGGCCGGCATGGTCCGGCAGATCACCGTGCCGGTGCCGGTGAGCGCCTTCGCCACCATGGCGCCGGTCCGGGGCCGGTCCAGACGGCCACCACCGAGCGAGGCGCCGTCCGGGCCGGTGAGCTGCCACCCGTGTCCGTCCCCGGCGCCGGTGAAGGTCAACTCGGCGGTGCCGCCGGTCGGACCGAACGGCCCGTAGCGGCCCCACAGCTCGGTCTGTTCCGGGTTGACCAGGACGACGTCCGGCCGGCCGCCCACCCCGGCGCCGGTCGAACTCACGGCCAGCACCGTGCCGTACCCGGCCGGGGTGCCGCCGGTGGCCGGCACCTCGCCCGGAAGGTCGGGGTTCTGCGGCGGTTGCGGCAGCCCCGAGCCGGTGAGCACGAGGTCGTGCGGCCGGATGTCCTCGTTGCCCGGCAGTTCGCCGACCACGACGGTGGCGTTGTGTCCGGCGTCCAGCCAGCTCGGGAAGACCTCCTGGGCGGTGCGGTCGGCGCTCGCCGGCGCCGGCAACGGCAGGGTCGGGGTGAGCAGCGGCAGGATCGCGGCGATCAGCTCGCGGAGCGTCTTGGACCAGCGCACCTCGACGCTGATCTCGACCTGGCCCTCGGCCCCGGGCATCCGCACCTGGTGCGACACGACGTGCAGCAGCGGTCCGAGGCGGCCGCACCAGCTACGGGTCGGTCCGGTCCAGTCCAGCACCACGACGGTGAGCTTGCGGACCAGGGCCAGCGAGATCGGGTCGTCCAGGACGTGCCGCAGCCAGTCGACCGACTCGGCGACCACCAGCACCCGGGTGGCCAGGTCACCCTCCCGCGGCCCGTCGGCCGTGGCGGCGTCGTCGCGCGGGATCTCGGTCAGCCCCGCGCCCAGGTAGGACACCGGCCACTTCCGGTGGTGCCGTCGGCCGGGCTCGCCGGCGAGCACCCGCCACCGGTGGTGTTTCTCCGGCGTGTCCCCGCTCGACAAGGTTCGGTCCTCTCCCGCGCGTACAGCGTCGAACCGGTCGGTCGCGACGGGCCGCCCGCGGTCCGCTCGGTGTCGACATCCCCGGTCCGGCGCCGCCAGCGTACCCGGCCGGGTGGCCGACCCCCGGGGCCGACGCCCCGCCCACCGCCCCGGCCGGGCGGGCCGCCGGTGGCCGTTAAACTGAGGCTCGTGCCGAGCCCTGCTGACACCCCCGCCGCCGCCCGGCCCTCCGACGTCCGGGTGTACCGCAACGACTGGAGCGTGCTCACCCCGCCGTCGGTCGGGACATGGCGACCCACCCGGTCGGTGTCGGTGGTGATCCCGGCCTACAACTGCCAGAAGACGCTCGACCTGACCCTCGCCTCGCTCGCCCACCAGACCTACCCGGCGGAGCTGCTCGAGGTGGTGGTGGCCGACGACGGCAGCGAACCGCCGATCGAGCTGCCGGAGATCCGTCCGGCGAACTGCCGGATCGTCCGGGTTCCGGAGGTGTCCGACGGCTGGGGTCGGTCCAACGCGCTGCACGTCGGCGCCACCCACAGCGACGGCGAGATCCTGCACTGGCTGGACGCGGACATGGTGATCTTCCCGGGCCACGTGGCGGAGCAGGTCCGATGGCACCACGTCTCGGACGAGGTGGTCACCCTGGGCTACAAGCGGTTCGTCGGGGAGGGCTGGACCACCCCCGAGGAGGTCGCGCGGCGATGCGCGGCGGGCACCATCGGCGAGCTGTTCCGGATCGAGGACACCGAGCCGCACGACTACGTCGAGAAGATCATCGACGACACCGACCAGTTGCGGCACGGCGATCACCTGAACTTCCGCGCCCACGTGGGCGCGACCGCCGCGCTGACCCGCGCCATGTACGAACGCACCGGCGGCCTGAACACCGAACTCCGGCTCGGCGAGGACACCGAGTTCGGCTACCGGCTGACCCAGGCCGGCGCGGTGTTCGTCCCGGTGCCCGAGGCGCGCAGCTGGCACATGGGCGCGACGCACATGATGACCAAGGGCGTGCCGCTGCGGCGGTTCAACCACCCCTACCTGGCCGACCTGATGCCACAGCCGCGCTGGTTGCGCCGGGGCAGCAACCGGTCCTGGGCGGTGCCGCTGGTGACCGCCGTGCTGCCGGCCGAGGGCAGCCTGGAGCGGGTCCGCACCGCCGTCGACCGGCTGCTCGCCAGCGACCTGACCGACCTGCGGGTCAAACTCGTCGCGGACTGGGACAAGATCACCGACGAGCGCCGGTCGATCCTCGCCGACCCGCTGCTGGACCGCCGGCTGATCCAGGTGACGTACCGTTCCGACCCGCGGGTGGAGCTGGTCGGCGAGGCACCGGAGACCGCGTACCCGTCGCCGTTCCTGCTCCGGTTGCCCGCCCACGTCGGGGTCGGCCCGGACACCGTCCGCCGGCTGGTGGCCGTCGCCGACGAGTGGCAGGTGGGTCTGGTCCGGCTGCTGCCGGCCGGTGCCAAGTCACCGGACGAGGCGGTCTCGCTCTGGCGTACGTCCGCGGTGAGCCGGGCGGTCCGGGTCCGCCGGCCCGACGAGCCGTTGCACAAGGCGGTGGCGGCGGTGGCCGGGGAACGCTGGTTGAGCGGGGACGACCTCGGGGTGGACGACCTGCGGCAGATCCCCGAGGCGGAACTCAGCTCGCCGAAGCCGCGCCTCTACAGCCGGCCCGACAAGCGGCGGCGCATCGAAGCCACCGACGGGCAGACCATCCCGGTCGGTGGTGTCCGTTCGCTGGCCCACGCGACGCGGTTCGTGGCGCGGCAGGCCGCGGCCGGCGCCGCCCGCAAGGTCCGCCGCCGGGTACGCCGGCAGAAATAACGGTGCCGATCGGCACGGCGACCGGCCGGACGGACCGCGACCGGCGCCACGGGCCGCGGACCCACCCGTGCGACCGGTGCCCGGTCAGTCCGTCAACTGAGGGCTGAGCCGCAGGATCTGCCGGTCCCAGTTCGGCAGCAGCTCCAGGCGGCGGGCGCCCAACGGTACGTCCCGGGGCGCCGTGCGCTGCGCGACGACGCTGAACGCCAGGTCGACCGGGACGGAACCGGGACGCTGGAACAGCGGTGCCCAGTCGCCGTCCGGCGCGGGGACGTCCCCACCCAGCCGGAACCGGAGCCGCCGGGCGGCCCGGTCCGGGTCCACCGGCAGCTCGACGTCCGCCGGGGCCGGTTCGGTCGGCTCGGCCCCCAGCCTGCGGCGGAGGATGATCCGCAGGCCGTCCCAGGGGTCACCGTCGTCCGGGAGTTCGGCCGTGAAGACCACCCCGCCCGGCTCGGCGCGAACCTCACTGACCTGCGGGCCCGGCGGCAGCACCCGGATCAGCAGAACGTCGTCGTCCGCCGGGCGGACCGTCAGCTCGCATCCCTCGTACTGGTGCCGCAGGCCGGTGAAGGCCGCCAGCACCGGCAGTTCCTGCGGCTCACCGGCGCCGTCGTCGAAACAGACCCGCCACCCGGCCCCCGCCTCGCCCACCAGGACCGGCCGGTCCGCCACGGCGGCGGTGGTCAGTTCGGCCATCGGCACCCGGGCCGACCAGCTGTTGTCCCCGGCGACCAGGTCGACCGGATGGCAGAAGGTGGTCACCCCGACCACCCGGGACATCCGCAGCACGGCCGACGTCGGCAGGCCCGCCGTCGCGCCCTCGATCAGCAGCGCCCCGTCGACGACCCGGACGGCGGTCACCCAGGCCCGCGGTCGTTGCACCCGCAGCCGGAGTTGCCCGGCGCGGACGTACGGGAAGACCCGGACCCGGTCGTCGACCCAGCTGCCCGGCAGCACCGGCCGCGAGTCGCCGACGCCGAGCATCCGCCTGATCGGCCGGCCGGGCGGGAAGACCGCGATGTTGAACGTCCACTCCCCCTCCGTCCAGCCGTCCGAGCCGCGCAACCGCCGCGCGTCCACCGTCACCGAGTAGCCGGACCAGTCACACGGCACCGAGCTCGGGGTGGCGGCGACCCGGCTGGCCCGGGTCGGCAGCGGGATGATCCGCTTGCGTCCGGCGTCCTCCCGCAGCCAGAGCATCCGCGGCGCGGCCCACGGTCGGGACGCGCCCCGGCTCACGTCGTACGCCATCCCGCTGACCTGGAGCTGGTGACCGATCCAGCGCACCTGGTGCACCTCGGTACGGATGCCGGGCGCAACCCGGAACGCCTCCCGGGGCACCAACGGGTGCCCGGCATCCAGCAACGGGAGCTGCAGGTAGCTGTTCAGGCCCCGCCGGACCACCGCCGGGGTGGCCCCGGCCCGACCGGCGACGACCACCTTCAACAGCTCCGGCAGCGCCCGGCCACGGACCAGCCGCCAGGCCACCCGCAGCCGCGGTACCAGCCGGTCGATCACCCGGGGGTCGACCCGGTCGAGGTAGTCCGCCGACAGTTCCAGGAACCGCTGCCGGAACTCGTCGGTGGCCTCGGGCAGCAGGTCCAGGAACATCCGCAGGTCACTCTGCAGGACCGTCTCGTCGTACCAGTCCTTGAGTTTCCGGTCGCCCAACCCGGCCAGGGTCCGGCTGGCGCTGTCGACGGCGGCGAACCGGTCGACCAGGTTGGGCAGCTCGGCCAGTCGTTGGCTGATCGACTGCTCGCCGGTCTCCCGCTGACGCCAGTAGTAGACCGGCAGTTCGAGCACGTCGACCGCCTTGGCCAAGGCGTACGCCGGGATCGTCAGCGGGATGTCCTCGTACCGGACGCCCTCCGGGAACCGCAGGTCGTGCCGGTCCCAGAAGGACTTCCGGAACACCTTGTTGCAGGCCAACCGGTCGTACACCAGATTGCGCTGCTTGCCCAGGCTGGTCTTCAGGCGGGTGAATCGGTGGGTGCCCCGGTGCAGCGGCGACTGCCGCAGGCCACGCGAGGTCAGCAGCGCCACGTTCCCGGTGGCGAAGTCCGACCCGGTCCGCTCCAACGCGCCGACCAGCACCTCCAACGCGTACGGCGGCAGGACGTCGTCGCTGTCCACAAAGCTCAGGTACGCGCCGGTGGCCTGGTCGATGCCGGTGTTGCGGGCGGCACCGAGCCCTCGGTTGGGTTGGCGGACCAGCCGGAACCGGTCGTCGTGGCGGACATGCCGCGCCGCTATCTCGGCGCTGTCGTCGGTCGACCCGTCGTCCACCAGCACCACGTCCAGGTTCCGGTACGTCTGGCCGCTCAGCGAGTCCAGACACTCGGCCAGGTAGCTGGCGACGTTGTAGATCGGTACGACGACGGTGAGCAGTGCTCCCAACCCCGCCCTCCAGTTAGCCGTGTCAGCCTGACTCGCCCAGCAACGCCCGGCGGACCACCCGCTCCGCCGCCCGACCGTCGTCCAGTTCGCAGAACCGACGCCGGAACTGGCTTCGGGCCTTGGCCGCCGCCTCGTTGTCGGCGGCGCCGGTGCGGAACAGGTCGAGCAGGTCGGGGAACGTCGCGGCGACCGCGCCCGGCGGCTCGGCCGTGACGTCGAAGTAGACCCCACGGGAGAGCCGGTAGGCGTCCCAGTCGGGAGCGTAGATGACGATCGGCCGGTCCAGTGTCCCGTAGTCGAACATGGCGGACGAATAGTCGGTGACCAGCACGTCAGCGGCCAGGTACAGATCCTCGACCGAGGGATGTCCACTCACGTCGAGGACCCGGTCACCGGCGGCGATCGCCGCGCCCGGGTCCCGGTCGTGGAAGTAGTGGCTGCGCATCAGGAGCCGGGCGTTCGGACCCAACGCGTCGACGAACCGCTCCGGCTCGAACGGCGGCCGGTAGCCGGGCAGGTGTTCGCGGTGGGTGGGCGCGTACAGCACCACCCGTTCCTCGGGTCCCAGGCCGATCCGGGCCCGCGCCTGCGCCGCGTCCCGCGCCGTCGCGGTGGCCAGCCGGTCGTTACGCGGGTAACCGGTCTCCAGGGTCTCGTACTCCGCCGGATAGGCCCGCTCCCACATCTGGGTGGAGAAGGTGTTCGAGCTGATGCTGAAATCCCACCGGTCGATCCGGCGCAGCAGCTTCTCGAAGTCCATCCCGACCGCGCCGATCGGATAGCGCTGCTGGTCCAGACCCATCACCTTGACCGGGGTGCCGTGGTGGGTCTGGATGTGGATCGATCCCGGCCGTTTCTCGACGAAGTCCGGGAAGTTCACGTTGTTGATCAGCCACTTGGCCCGGGCCAGCGCCCGGAAGTAGGCCGGTGTGCCGGCGACCACGTAGTCGGTGCCGGGCGGCAGGCTGGCCACCCGGTCCCGGCGTACCACCCAGACGCCGCGGATGTGCGGGGCAAGCTCGCGGGCCTTCTCGTAGATGGCCGCCGGGTTGCAGGCGTAGCCGCGGTACCAGTACGCCGCGTAGAGGGCGAGCGACTCGTCCATCGGCATCCGCAGCTGGGCCCGGTAGTACTCGCGCATCGTCAGGTCCCGGCCGGTACGGGCCGACCGCCGGACGGCCGGCACGGCGCGCCGCTTCACCGCGGCGGCACCACCCCGCAGCCGGCCACGACCGCGCTGCACCACCCGCAACGCCGAGAAGGTACGCCAGCGTCCCGCCGCGACCAACCGGTGCTTCACGCCCTCGGGACCGCCCGGCACCGGGTACCCGCCGGGCGGCAACCACCGGCGGTAGTCCTCGACGATCTGAGCGAAGAACGCCGCCCGCATCTCCGACGGGACCCGGTCGCCGTTGCCGAGCACGGTGAGGTAGTGCCAGATCATCCGCCGGAACAGCAGCGGGCGCACGCTGTCGGTCCGCGGCGCCCACTCGTCCAGCAGCTCGAACACCCGGTGCCAGTGCGGGAACACCTCGAAGTGCCGGTCGCCCTTGGTACGGGTGATCGCCCCGGACCGGCGCTGCCGGTAGTGGACGCACACCCGGTCCAGGACGGTGATCCGCTCGGCGGCCACCAGCACCGGGTACGTGAAGGAGACGTCCTCGTACCAGCCGGCACCGAACCGCAGGCCCAGGTGGACCAGGAACTCGCGGCGAACCAGCTTGTTCCAGGCGGTGTGCAGCAGGTCGATCAGCTCGGGCCGGCTCGCCAGGTCGGACACCACCGTCCCCGGTCCGTCCGGGAAGACCTCGGACATCGCGCTGCCGATCACGGCGGTGTCCAGGTACGCCCGGACGTGGTCGACGATCAGCACGTCCGGCGTGCTCTCCCGCAGCCGCGCCACGACGGCGGGCAGGCAGTCCGGCTCCAGCCAGTCGTCGCTGTCGACGAACCAGACGTACTCGCCGGAGGCGTGGTCCAGCCCGATGTTGCGGGCACCACCCAACCCGACGTTCTCGTCGAGGCTGACCAGCTTCACCCGGGGGTCCCTGGCCGCGTACTCGGCCAGGATCTCGCCGCTGCTGTCGGGTGAGCAGTCGTCGACGCCGATCACCTCCAGGTCCCCGAAGGGCTGGGCCAGGATCGAGTCCAGGCACTCGCGCAGGTAGCCCTGCACTCGGTAGGCCGGCAGGACGAAGCTGATCAGAGTCATCTGTTCCGTTCCCCAGGCCCGATCCGTCCGGGTCGGGCCACCCCAGGTGTTAGCCGGCTCGTTGCCGCTCGTTCACCAGCCTATCGTCCGCTTCGCGGGCACCCGTCGGCGTCCGTAGCGCCCGGGCGGCGGCCACCCAGCCGGTCACCGCGCTGAGCACGGAGATGGTGAACAGATACCCGGCGAGCGCGACAAAGGTGACGGTCGGGACGACTCGGACACCGCTGACGACGGCTGCCGTGAGCAGGACCATTCGCCCGTCCCAGCCGAGCCCGAAGGAGCGCAGCAGCGGGGTGCGCTCCCGCTTCTCCAGCCGGGCGGTCAGGTTGTAGTGGTGCAGCGCCAGCACCAGCAGCAGCGCGAAGACCACCGGACCGGGCACCCCCGTGCCGGCACCGACGGCGATCACGAACAGGTACTCGGTGGCCCGCAGGCCCGCCGGGACCAACCAGTCGAGCGCCCCGGACTGGGACCGGCCGGCGGCCAGGCCGGCGGCCAGCGCGATCAGCGCCGCGACCAGGGTCCACCAGCGGAACGACGCCGGGCCGGATCCGCGCACCGCCACCAGCAGCAGCCCGGCGCCGGCGAACGCGCCGAGGACGGCGAGCGGCAGCGGACCGGGGATCCACCGGACCCGCCGACCGAGCGCCCCGAGCCGGCGGCTCACCCACCCGTCGTCGCGGTGCAGCCCGGCGTCCACCGTGGAGAGCACCGGGACGCCCATCGACCGCGAGCGCAGCGTCCGCAACGCCAGCGTGTACGCGGCCGCGAGCACACCCCAGGTCAGCACCGCGACCAGGCTGACCAGCGGGTTGAACAGGGCCACGGTCAGCGCGATCAGCGCCCAGCGTTCGCCGATCGGGAAGACCACGGTGCGCTTGAGCCAGTACGACAGCGAACCGGTGTCCGCCTGCACCCGGGTGGAGGCGCGGCTGAGCCGGGCACCCAGGCCGGCACCCCTGGCACCCCCGGCACCCCCGGCCGCGCCGGTCCCGGCCGACCGGCCGGCCGCCTCGTCGTGCAGGGCGCCGTACCAGGTGTCCGTCATGTGCCGGACGGTCTGCAGGGTCAGCGCGGCGATGGCCAGCGCCCAGCCGTTGCCCAGGCCCGCGCGTTCCACGCCGACCGCGAGGCCGGCGTAGACGACGTACTCCTTGGCCCGGTCGGCCATGGTGTCCAGCCAGCCGCCCCACGGGCTGAACCGGCGGGTGTACCGGGCGACCTGCCCGTCCACGCAGTCCAGCACGAAGCCGAGGTAGAGCAGCACCGCGCCGGTGACCAGGGCCGGCCGGCCGCCCAGGCCGAACAGCGCCGCCGCGGCGAAGGCGAACAGCACCGACACCACGGTCACCCCGGTCGGTCCCAGCCCGATCCGGGCACACAGCTTCGTCAGGTACGGCGACCAGCTGCTGACGAAGTAGGTGGCGAAGAAGTCGTCCCGCTCCTTGACCGCGAGCCGGAGTTCGGCCGGGTCGGACGGGACGGCCGCGACGGCGGCCTCGGCGGCGGCCACCCCGGCCGGGTCGGCGGTCCGGTGCGCCACCAGCAGCCGTACCCGGTGGGCGAAGATCGTGGGACCGCTGCCGGCCAGCGCGGTCACCAGCCGGTCCAGCGGGTTGCCGGCGACGGCGTCGGCCGGCCGGGCGGCGGGCGGTTCGGCGCCACCCCCGGGGCGGACCCGGCCCGGGTCCGCGAGGGTCCGGGCGGCGGCGGCCAGCGCGGGCAGGTCGGTCGCGGCGACCCGCAGCGCGCCGCCGAACGTACCGGTCGCCAGGTCGTCCGGCGCGCCGGCCGGACCGGCCGCGGTCAGCTGGCCGCGCTCCTCGTGTACGCCCACCGGGCCGGCGCCGGCCGTCCCGGTGAGCACCAGCGCGACAGTGCCGGGCACCGGGCTGGTGGCCAGGTGCCGCAGTACGGCGGTGTGCGCGACCAGGTCCGCCGCGCAGAGCAGCAGCGGTCCGCTGGCCGAGTCGGCCAACCGGGCCAGGCCGGTCAGCTCGCCGACCTCGACCACCTCGGTGGCACCGGCCTGGCGCAACTGCTCCCCGAGCCGGTCGAGCAGCGGCCGACCGTCGGGCAGGGTGAGCGGCTCCGGCCCCGACGGGCCGGTGATCAGGACCGCCAGGGTCACGTCCGGACCACGGGCTTGCCGTTGTACGCGTCCAACGCCTCGCGGACCGTGCCGTCCAACTTCAGCTCGCCCTTGTCCAGGAACAGCCCCCGGGTGCAGAACCGGGTCAGGTCGCTCTCGTTGTGCGAGACGAGCACCAGCGTACGGCCCTCGGCGAGCAGCCGCTCGATGGTGGTGTAGCACTTCTGCCGGAACTCGGCGTCACCGACCGCCATCACCTCGTCCACCAGCAGGATCGGGTGGTGCAGCTGGGAGATCACCGAGAAGCCGAGCCGGACCTTCATCCCCGAGGAGTAGTGCCGGACCGGCGTGTCGATCGCCTTCTGGACCTGCTCACCGGCGAAGTCGACGATCTCGTCGAACTTGGCCTTGAGGAACTGCGGGCTCAGCCCGTGCAGCGAGCCGACCAGGTGGACGTTCTCCCGGCCGGTGAGGTCGTTGGAGAAGCCCGCGGAGAGTTCGAGCAGCGGGGCGACGTTGCCGCGGACCTTGATCGACCCCTCGTCCGGGATCAGCACGCCGGCGATCAGGCGGAGCGTGGTGCTCTTGCCGGTGCCGTTCTTGCCGATCACGCCGACGGCCTCGCCGGGCTGGATGTCGAACGTGCAGTGCCGCAGCGGCCAGAACTCGTTGGCCTGCGGCTGTCGGCCGCCGCGGTGGATGAACATCTCGCGCAGCCGTAGCTGGCGGCGCCGGTTGCGGACGAACCGGATGCCGAGGTCACGGGCCTCGATGATCGGCTGACTCACTCAGAGCTCCTTGAGCACGGCGGGTTCGAGCCGGCGGAACACCCAGAAGCCCGCGAGCAGGACGACCAGGCTGCCGACGAGTGAGGAGAGGAGTACCCCGGTGCTGGGGAACTGGCCCGGGTACCAGACGGCCCGGAACAGTTGCAGGATGCCGACCAGCGGGTTGCACTCGTAGGCGATCCGCAGCCAGCCCGGCATGCCGGAGTGCTGGACCAGCGAGAGCGGGTAGATGATCGGCGTGGCGTAGAACATCGCGCGCAGCACCAGCCGCATGAACCGGTCGATGTCGCGCAGCAGCACGTTCAGCGAGGACAGCAGCAGCGCCACCCCGATCAGCAGGGTGAAGGTGAGCAGCACGGCCAGCGGCAGGGCCAGCAGGTGCCAGCCGAAGCTGAGCTGCCCGAACCAGATCGCCACCACGATCAGCACCGGGACGCCGGCCAGGTACTCGGCGAACCGGCCGACCACCCGGCCGAACGGGAAGACCTCGCGGGGCACCTTCATGGTGGTGATCAGGCGGGCCTGGCCGGTCAGCGCGGTGGTCGCCTCACCGACCGCCGAGTTGATCCACTGCCAGGCGAAGATGCCGCTGATCAGGTAGAGCGGGTAGGAGCCGGCGATGTCCGGCGCCACCCCGTCGCGCTTGCCGGTGCCGTAGAGCACGCCGAAGACGAACCAGTAGATCGCGCCGATCGCCAGCGGCTCGATCAGCGACCAGAAGTACCCCAGAACGGAGGCCTGGTACTTGACGGCCAGATCCCGACGTACCAGCAGTCGCAACGCGTTGCGGTGCGACCAGACATCCGCCACCGCGGTCGTCATCGCCGCCCCCCGTCACGGAGAGTTGCCCGACGGGTACCACGCCGCGACGGGCCGCCGAGGCGCCCTGCTCGGATCACGTGCTGACCTCTTTCCCGGCCACCGCCTGGGCCGCCCTGGAACCATTGTGCTCGCACCCGAAGCGGGCCGACGGTCGCGGCTCGCCCGACGGCGGCAGTCGCGCCGACCGGGGCCGCTGAACCGGGCCATAGGTTAGCAGTCGGTTAATACGCCGGGTAAGCGGTGCCGGGTCGCCGCACAGCGTGGGCCATGGCGAAAATCACGGAAAGTCAGCACTCGATCACGTTCACCGCGAGCCCGCCCCGGGCCGTCTCCTTGTATTTGATCTTCATGTCGGCACCGGTCTCACGCATCGTCTTGATCACCTTGTCCAGCGACACCGCGTGCACCCCGTCCCCGCGCAGCGCCAGCCGCGCCGCGGTGATCGCCTTGATGCTGGCCACCGCGTTCCGCTCGATGCACGGGATCTGCACCAGGCCGCCCACCGGGTCGCAGGTCAGCCCGAGATTGTGCTCCATCCCGATCTCGGCGGCGTTCTCCACCTGCTCAGGTGTGCCACCGAGCGCCTCGGCCAGCCCGGCGGCGGCCATCGAACAGGCCGAACCGACCTCACCCTGGCAGCCGACCTCGGCACCCGAGATCGACGCGTTCTCCTTGAACAGGACACCGATCGCTCCGGCGGCCAGCAGGAAACGGACCACGCCGTCCTCGTCCGCACCCGGGACGAACCGGGCATAATAGTGCAGAACCGCCGGGATGATGCCGGCCGCGCCGTTGGTCGGCGCGGTCACCACCCGGCCGCCCGCCGCGTTCTCCTCGTTGACCGCCAGCGCCCACAGGGTCACCCAGTCCATCACCCGCAGCGGATCGCCGTTCCCGGCCGCGGCCTCGTCGGTCAGCCCGCGGCGCAGCTCGGCCGCCCGGCGGCGGACCCGCAGCCCACCGGGCAGCACCCCGTCGCGCTCGCACCCCCGCTCGACGCACTCCCGCATCACCCGCCAGATCTCCAGCAGGCCCGCCCGCACCTCGGCCTCCGACCGCCAGGACCGTTCGTTGGCCAGCATCACGCCGCTGATCGACAGGCCCGAGTCGCGGGTCGCCGCCAACAGCTCGGCGCCGGTGAGGAAGGGCAGCCGGACCCGGGTGCTGTCGGGCTTGATCCGGTCCGCGCCGGCCGCGGTCTCGTCGACCACGAACCCGCCGCCCACCGAGTAGTAGGTCCGGGTCCGCACCACCTCGCCGGCCCGGTCGTACGCGGTGAAGGTCATCCCGTTCGGGTGGAACGGCAGCGACCGACGCCGGTGCAGCACCAGGTCCCGGTCGGGGTCGAAGTCCACCGGGTGGGCGTCGAGCAGGTGCAGCCGCCCGGTGGACCGGACCTGCGCCACCCGCCCGTCGATCGAGTCGGTGTCCACCGTCTCCGGCGCCTCGCCGGCGAGGCCGAGCAGCACCGCCCGGTCGCTGCCGTGACCGTGCCCGGTCGCGCCCAGCGAACCGAAGAGTTCGGCGTGCACCCGTGCCGTACCGGACAGCAGCCCGTCGGCCTTGAGGCCGGTGACGAACGTCCGCGCCGCCCGCATCGGCCCCACGGTGTGCGAGCTGGACGGCCCGATCCCCACCGAGAACAGGTCGAACACGCTGATCATGACGTACTTCCTCGCTGTGTCGTCCGGGCCGCCCGTACGGGCGCCGACCGGCGAGCCTACCCGCCCTGGCCAGCGGCGCCAGCCGGGCCGGGGACACCGGGCCGGCCGCGGCCGGTGCCGGCGTGGGGCACGGCCGACCCGGGTAAGCACCTACGGGTGCGCCGGCGCCGGTTCCACCCGCGGACCGAGGCAGGGCTGGCCGGCTGTTCGTACCGTGGAAGAACGACAGCGGCGGATCCTCCCGCCGCGGAACAGGGAGTCAGAAGACCATGAGCCGCAAGTTGGTACGCCCCCGGGACAACCGATGGATCGCCGGCGTGTGCGCCGGGCTGGGCCGCCGGTACGGCATCTCCATCGGGCTGGTCCGCCTGCTGTTCGTGCTGTCGATCGTGCTGCCGGGCAGCCAGTTGCTCGTCTACCTGGTGCTCTGGATCCTGATGCCCAACGAGGACCGTCACCCGACCTACTGACACCGCCTGCTCTGCTTGCTCTGCTCCACCGCGGCAACACCGGGCGCCCGGTACTCGGACGTCCGGTGTTTCCGTGATCGAAGCAGCGCAGAGGTTGCCGCCGACCGGCCGGACTCCTCCGCCGGCCCACCTACCGCCGGACGGCCACCACGATGTCCTCCGGCAACCCGTCGATCACTGTCCAGTACCGCTTGTCGAACTGGGCCGGCTGGAAGCGCTGCTTGCCCCACACCCAGCCGCCGGTCGGCGACTTGCGCAGGACGAAGACGTCGATCGGGCCGAACCCGGTGGCCGCCGAGCGGGTGGCGAAGGCGAGCGGGTCGCGCGTGGCCGTTAACTCCTCGATCACCTGGAAGCGGTCGTCCCAGCGGGACAGCGTGCTGCCGGCGGTCCGGTCGTTGTCCATGAACCCGGGCCAGGGCAGGTACGAGAAGAGCCGGTCGTCGACCGACAGGGTGACCCGGCGCGGGTTCGGGCCGACCACCCCCTGGACCGCCTGCTCGACCTGGTTGACCGGGAACGGCCTGCGCCGGCCCTCGGCCGGGGCGAACCTCGGGTAGTCGCCGCCGGGCAGCGGCTCCTGGAAGGCGGCGACCGCGTACGGGTTGCCGTTCTCCGGCATCCAGGCCTTCGTGAAGGCGTTCGCCGACCAGGCGAGCACCACCGCGAGCACCGCGGCGGTGGCCATCCGGGGCGGGGTGAACCGCAGCCGACGCAGCAAGATCGGGGCGGCGTGCGCCACCACCAGCACCCCGGCCACCGTGAACAGCACGCCGTAGAGCCGGCTGGTGTAGTGCAGGAAGCCGGTGTGCTGGGTGAGCACGTAACGGACCATCGACAACAACCGGTAGGCGTACACCCCGATGATCAGCAGGCCCAGCGTCCGGGCCCACCAGACCGAGCGCCACAGCCAGATCAGCCCGACCAGGCCGGTCAGTTGCAGCAGCCCGATCGGCGTGATGTCCAGGAACGGGAACAGCCCGGTGTTGATCGACGAGGAGGCGTACAGGTCCGAGATCGACTGGCCGCCGCGGGTCAGCGAGGCCCAGCCGAACGGCACCACGTACCAGGCGGCGACCACGAACGAGACCAGCACGATCAGCCCGAGCCGGCGGAAGTAGGCCCACCGGTCCGGCTCGGTCCGCCAGGCGATCACCACGAGCACCAGGACGCCGATCGCCGCGTAGACCATCCAGGCCTGGTAGGTGATCGCGATGAAGCCGCCGAGCAGCCCGGCCGGCAGCCAGTGCAGGCGCGTACGCGGCGGCCGGCCGAAGACCTCGATCACCCACGGGATGAAGATCGCCAGGGTGACCATCTCGAACGCCTTACGCGGGTCCGACCAGGTCACCAGGGAGAGCGTGGCGATGGCGACGGCCACCCAGGAGTTCACCTGGCGGCGCCAGAGCAGGAAGGCGGCCAGGACGGCGGCGGAGGTGAAGAGCACCTCGGCGTCGCCGAGCAACTGCCAGGCGGGCACACCGGTCAGCACCGCCGCCCGGCCGATCAACCAGGCGTAGAACGGCGGGTACTCGGACGGCAGCCCGCGGACCAGGGTGTCGGCGCTGGCCCAGGTGCTGGTGTACCGGGTCGCCGAGGCCGCCATCCGGCCCATGTCACCGGACAGACCGCCGAACCCGAACGGCGTGCCGTGCAACGCGGTACGCAGCATGAACGCGACCCAGGCCGCGGACAGGCCGGCGGCCATCCCGGCGACGATCTCGCCCCGCCACCGGTACGCCACCAGGACGACCGCCACGACCAGCAGGAATGCCCCGGTGAGCGGTATCGACGAGGCACCGATCGAGAACGGGCTGCGGTGCGACAGCCGGGGCAGCACCATCGCCACCGGGGTGGCGACCAGCCAGGTGACCAGAGCCGCCGTACCGCCGCCCAGCAGCCAGCCGGCCCGGCGCGCCGGACCGTCGGCGGGCCGGTCGACCGGATCGGCGACGGCCGTGGTGCGGTCCGCGTCGGCCCTGGCGGCGGTCCGGTCCGACCCGCCGGACCGCGCGCCGTTGTCGTCCGCCGCGGCCCTGTCCTCGGATACGGCCCTGTCGTCCGCCGCGGCCCTGTCGTCCGCCGCGGCCTTGTCCTCTGGTACGTCCGCCCCTTCGGGCCCGGTCGGTTCCACCTGCACCGTCACCCGACCGTCAGCCCCGGGTGGCGACGAAGTCGGCCTCGGCCCCGGCCGCGGCACCGCCCGGCGTGGCGGGCACCGGCCGGAGGCTGAGCAGGCTGGAGAACAGGCCGGCGAACAACACGGTCACGCCCACGCCGATGGCGGTCGACGACGGCAGCACCACCCGCAGCGTGTCCCCGAGGTCCTGCGCGCCGAAGCCGCTGGCCCCCCAGGCCGAGACGGCCACGATCGTGCCGAGCAGTCCGACCAGCACCAGGACCAGGCCGGCCGCGGTGCAGGTCTCGAACCGGACCAGCCGGGCCCAGCGCTGGAACTGTTTCTGGTCGGTGATGCCCTCGGTGTGTCCGTAGATCATCGCGAACACGCCGAACAGCAGCAGCTGCGCGCCCACCAGCATGGCCAGACAGGTGTAGACCATCGTGCTGATGTCGAACCCGACGGCGCCGATCTTGATCTGCCCGAAGGACAGCGCGGTGGTGCCGAGCAGACCGAGCACCAGCATGATCATGCCGGGCCAGATCAGCGTCTTGCGAGGCGCGAAGACCAACAGGAAGCGCAGGTGCCGCCAACCGTCCCGCCAGGTGCGCAGGTGCGGCGGCCGACTGCGGCCGTCCGGCTGCAGCGTGGTGGGCACCTCGACGATGTCGTAGTTGTTCAGCGCGGCCCGGACCACCAGCTCGGAGGCGAACTCCATGCCGGGCATGCAGAGGTGCAGCTCGCGGATCCGGTCCCGGTTGAAGCCCCGGATGCCGCAGTGGAAGTCGCCCACGTTACGCAGGCCGAACAGTCGACGGCCGAGCCAGGACAGCACCGGGTTGCCCAGGTAGCGGTGCAGCGGGGGCATCGCACCCGGCGCGATGCCGCCCCGGAAACGGTTGCCCATCACCAGGTCGTGCCCGGCCCGCAGCTCCCGGATGAACGGCTCAAGGTTGGACAGGTCGTACGAATCATCGGCGTCGCCCATGATCACGTACCGGCCGCGGGCCTGGTCGATGCCGTTGAGCAGCGCACCCCCGTAGCCCCGGATGGGCGCGTGGACGACCCGGGCGCCGGCCCGGGTGGCGATCTCCTGGGAGCCGTCCGTGGATCCGTTGTCGCTCACCAGGACCTCGCCGACCACGCCGAGTTCGTCGAGCGCGCGCAGGGCCTTGGTCACGCACACCTCGAGCGTCTCCGCCTCGTTGAGGCAGGGCAGCAGGACGGTGACCTCGACCTCGTTCGACACGACAGGCTGTGCCACGGGGATTCTCCCAAGGGTTTGGTGTGGTGGGACGGCGACAGCCGACACCGCAGCGGGGCGGGAGCCTAACACGCCGAACCCACCCGCCCCGACGCGGGAACCCGCGGATGGGCTACCCGCGTGGTCACCGCCAATTTCCGGTAGGAGAATACCCGGTGTCGCCGCCGGGGCCGACCCGCTCGGCAGGTCCGGCGAGATCATCGGAGTTTGAGCCGTTGACCAGCGACGATGCCCGGCCCGGCCGACCGGACCGGAGCGCCGTCAGGGAGTCGTGTAGCTCACCGTCACTTTTTCGTAGCCCAGCGAGCGAAGCAGGCCCTCCAGCATCTTGCGGGTGTTGTCCTGGGCCCGCTGCGCCAGACCACTGTCCCGGGCGGCTGCGGTGATCTTGTCTTCGGCCAGCTGATAGACCTCGCGCTGCCGGTTCGGATCGTTGCCGAAGGCGTCGCCGAGAGCGTTGAGGATGCCCTTGTTCTCCGCGAACACGTAGCTGTTCTTCAGGTCGAGGTTAGTCTTGCCGAGCTGCGGCGCCGGCAACTTGATCTCGGCGGATTTGTGGTCGGCCGACTCCACCACCGCACCCTCGGAGATCTTGGCGAAGTCGACGTACGCCTCGACGCTGCCCGCGCCGACGAACAGCGTGCGCTCGTTGAGCAGGAACTCCGGCACGTACTTGCGGTTCTTCTGCAGGTCGACCACGACCTGGAAGTTTCCCTCGGCGGCGACGTAGCGGCTGAGGTCCTGGATCGACTTGAGCAGCGGCGGCTGGCTGCGGTCCGCCTGCTCCTGGGTGAACGGGTTGCGCAGCTGCGGCCACAGCCCGGCGCCCTGCAACCCGAGCACCGTCACCAGCGCCACGCCGATGACGCCGACCAGTACCAGCAGCCCGCAGCCGGAGCGCCGGGGCGCGCCGTCGACCGGCGTGGGCTCGCCGGCGGTCGGCTCGGCCGGCGGGAGGTCGTCGGCCCGGTCCGGCCCGTCCTCGTCGGTCCGGCCGGACTGCTCCAGCGCGGCCCGGCCCGGGCTGTACTCCGGGAACTCCCGGGTGGGGTGGTCCCGGTGCGACTTGTCGAGATCGCCGTTCGAAGACATCGCCCTCACCGTCCTCATCAGATGCCGGTGTCCGACGGGCGCCGACCCGTCGCCGGACCGTCCCACCGTGGCCACCGGCCATCGACCTAGGTAGTGGCCATCGGCCATCGACCTAGGTAAGACGGTACAAGTGGGGTACGACAGCCGCGACTCGAGCCGAACTCGCGTCAGGCGAACGCCGACAGGCCGGTCAGCCGCTGCCCGACGATCAGCTGGTGGATCTCCGAGGTGCCCTCGTAGGTCAACACGCTCTCCAGGTTGTTGGCGTGCCGCATCACCGGGTACTCGCCGGAGATGCCGTTCGCCCCGAGGATGGTGCGGCACTGCCGGGCGATCGCCAACGCCTCCCGGACGTTGTTCAGCTTGCCGACGCTGACCTGTTCCGGGCGCAGCCGGCCGGCCTCGGCCAGCCGGCCGAGGTGCACCGCCAGCAGGTAGCCCTTCTGCAGTTCGACGGCCATGTCGGCGAGCTTGGCCTGGGTCAGCTGGAAACCGGCGATCGGCCGGCCGAACTGCTCCCGTTCGACGGCGTAGTCGAGCGTGGCGTGCAGGCAGTCCCGGGCCGCGCCGAGCGCGCCCCAGACGATGCCGAACCGGGCTTCGGTCAGGCAGGACAGCGGCGCGCCCAGCCCGGCGGCGTCGGGCAGCACCGCGTCCGCCGGCAGCCGCACGTCGGCCAGCACGATCTCCCCGGTGGCGGAGGCCCGCAGCGACATCTTGTTCCGGATCTCCCGCGCCGTCACCCCGGGCGTGTCCATCGGTACGACGAAGCCGCGCACCCGGTCCTCGGTGCGGGCCCAGATCACCGCCAGGTCGGCCACCGGGGCATTGGTGATCCACATCTTGCCGCCGGTGAGCAGCCAGTCGGTGCCGTCCCGGCGGGCCCGGGTGGCCATCGACGCCGGGTCGGAGCCGTGGTCCGGCTCGGTGAGTCCGAAACAGCCGATCGCCTCGCCGGCCGCCATCGCCGGCAGCCACCGCTGCTTCTGCTCCTCGCTGCCGTACCGCCAGATCGCGTACATGGCCAGCGAACCCTGCACCGAGACGAGGGACCGGACGCCCGAGTCGCCGGCCTCCAACTCCAGGCAGGCCAGCCCGTACGCGGTGGCCGAGGCGCCGGCGCAGCCGTACCCGGTCAGGTGCATGCCGAGCAGGCCGAGCGCGCCGAACTCGACGGCGAGCTCCCGGGCCGGCACCCGGCCCTCGGCGTACCAGTCGGCCACGTACGGGCGGACCCGCTCGTCAACCAGCCGGCGCACCACCGACCGGATCTGCCGCTCGTCGTCGCCGAGCGGGACGTCCAGGTCGAGCAGGTCCAGCGGGGCGATGCGCTCGGTCATGGGGTCACCTTAACGAGCCGTCAGGCGCCGGCCGGACGCTCACCCCCGGCCGGCATCACCAGCACCCGGGCGTGGATCTGGTTGCGCTGCTGCAGCGCGGCGCGCAGCGCCCGGTGCAGACCGTCCTCCAGGTAGAGCCCGCCGTTCCACTGCACGACGTGCGGGAAAAGGTCACCGTAGAAGGTGGAGTCCTCGGCGAGCAGCCGGTCCAGGGCCAGCTCCCGCTTGGTCGTGATCAGCTGATCGAGCCGAAGCGGCCGGGGCGGAATCTCCGCCCACTGCTTCAGCGTGAGCCCGTGCTCGGGGTACGGACACCCGTCCCGAACCGCTTTGAAGATCACGACAGCACGCTCCCTCCCCCGTGACAGACCGAACCTGACGCATACTCTCCGGCGCGGAAAGTCGACACGCCGTACCGACAGCCCGTGTCAGCCTAGCGACCGCCCGCGACACCGCGGTTTGTTCCCCGATGTCAGCTTCGTTACTCCGGCGCCGCCCGGCGTACGCACCGGCGCCCCTGGCAGGTCAGCCCCACCGCCCTCGATGAACGACCTGGTCGACCGTCCGACGGCCGCGCCGCAGGGATGGTGACCGCCTGTCCGCCGCCCGATAACCGATGGTGATCGCTCCGATCGGGTCGTACGCCTCGGGCACGCCGAACGCCTCCCGGAACCGTGCCGTCCGGTCCGGCGGGATGCCGAAGAAGCAGGCGCCCAGCCCTTCGTCCACCACGGTCAGCAGCATCAGCAACGCGGCGAAGCCGGTGTCGATCTGCCAGTACGGCACCGGCCAGCGGGCCGGATCCCGGTCGGTCCAACCCTTGTCCGGTTCGGCGTACCGGTCCAGATAGGCCGATTCGTTGGCCAGTGGCACGACGATCAGCGGCGCCCGCCGCATCCCGGCCAACCACCGGCTGGTGGCCGGTCCGTCCGGGCCGGTCGCCGTCCAGAACAGCTCCCGGTCGGCGGCGGCGTCCAGCACCAGGAACGCCCAGCCCTGGGTGAACCCGGCCGACGGCGCGCGGAGCGCGTTGTCCAGCAACCGCTCGACCACCGCCTCGGGCACCGGCCGGTCCGGGTCGTAGTCGCGCACCATCCGGCGCCGCCGGACGACCTCCGAGAACTCCATCCGCACCTTCCGCTCGTTCCTGCCGCCCGTACCGTCGGACCGGCTCCGGACCCGACCGCCGGACCGTGCCCGACCGCTGGACCCGACCGCCGGGCCGTGCCCGACCGCCGGGTCGGTCCGGCGGGCTCAGCCGCCGGGTCGGATGCCCCAGCTGGCACTCCAGTCGGCACCCGGCTCCAACACGATCACGTCCCGACCGGACCGGAACGCGTCCGGCGGGCAGGTCATCGGTTCCACCGCCACCGACCGGCGGTACCGCTCCCCGGTCAACGAGTCCCCGGTGAACACCTGCCACCAGCCGAACTCCGGATCCGCCCAGATGCTCACCGCGGCCGCGGAGTCGGCGTCCGCGAGGGTCACCGAGGAGCCGCCCGACCCGGACGGATCGACGTCGCCGAACGCGGTGTCCAACCGGGCCGACCCGATCCGCCGTGGCTCGGTGAAGTCGTACTCGCTGCCGGCCACCTTCGCCGCGCCGATCGGCAGCAGCCGGCTGTCCACCAGCAACCGGCTGCGCGCCGGGACCCGCAGCAGCAGGTCGTCCACCGCCACCCCGGGTAACCGCAGGTACGGGTGGACGGAGAGGCCGAACGGGCACCGCTCGCCGTTCGGGTTCGTCGCGTGGTGGGTGACCCGCAACCCCTCGTCGTCCAGCCGCCACTCGGTCCGCAGCCGCAGCGCCCACGGGTAACCCGGCGTGGCCGGCAGGTCACAGGCCACCGTCACCGCGTCGTCCCGCTGCTCGACCAGCCGCCAGGGCAGCCAGTTGACCAGGCCGTGCAGGGCGTTGTGCCGGGCCGGCTCGGTCAGCGAGAGCTGCAACGACCGGCCGGCGAAGGCGTACCGTCCGTCGCGGATCCGGTTCGGCCAGGGCGCCAGCACCTGACCGGCGCCGCCGACGCAGATCTCGTCCGCCTCGTACCCGTCGAGGTAGTCCACGCCGCCGGCCCGGTAGGCGCGCAGGCCGCCACCGACCTCGACCACGACGGCCTCCTGGTCGCCGCGCCTGATCGTCCACTGTGCACCGGACGGCGAGTGTCGTCCCGTCTCGACGTTGTCCATGCCGGGACGATATCGGTTGGCACCCGGTTCCGCCCGCACGCACACCTCGCCTCCCACCCTGCGGCACGCCGCCGGCGGACCCGGCACGGCCCCGACCGGACCCGCGCCGCCCGATGCCGGCGAGCCCCGGGCGGTCAACTCGGCGCGCGGTAGCGGGCCAGGGCCGGGAAGACCGCGGCCAGCGTCACGGCCAACACGGCCGCGGCCAGCCCGCCGCCCGCCCAGGCGGCGGAGACGCCGAAGAACGCCGCCCCGGCCCCGGCCCGCAGGTCGCCGAGGCGCGGGCCACCGGCGATCACCACCGTGTTCACGCCCTGCAACCGGCCGCGCATCCGGTCCGGCGCGTGCACCTGCAGGATCGACTGCCGCAGCACCGCGCTGACCAGGTCCGCCGAGCCGGCCAGCGCGAGCAGCGCCACGACCAGCCAGAGCCGGTGGGCCAGCCCGGACAGCGCCACCGCCACACCCCACCCGACCACCGCCAGCACCAGCACCAGGCCCTGCCGGCGGACCCGACCGATCCAGCCGGAGGTCAGCCCGCCCAGCAGCGCGCCGAGGGCGATCGAGCTGTACAGCCAGCCGATGGCCGCCCCACCGCCGAACCGCTCGACGGCCACCTCCGGGAACAGCGAGCGCGGCATCGCCAGCACCATCGCGATGATGTCGATGGCGAACGACAGCAGCAGCACCGGCGCGCCGGCCAGGTAGCGGAACCCGTCGACGACGCTGCGCAGCCCCACCGCGGGCCGGGCGCCGGCACCGGCGTCCGGGTCCGGCTCCGGCGGCAGCGCCGGCAACCGCCAGGTGGCCCAGAGCGCGGCCGTGAACAGCACCGCGTCCACCGCGTACGCGACCGCCACCGCGACCGGCTCGGACCAGGCGGCGAAGATCGGACCGGTGCTGAGCGGGGCCAGCATCGCCCCGGCCGTGAAGGTGGTGTAACCGAGCGTGTTGGCCGCCGGCAGCAGCTCCACCGGGACCAGCCGCGGGATGATCGCCTGGCGGGTCGGTGAGCTGACCGCGAAGGCGGTCGACTGCACCGCGACCAGCACCAGCAGCAGCACCGGGCTGTCCACCCGCAGCACCGCCTGGACCAGCAGCCCCAGGGTGGACGCCCACATCAGGGTCGAACCGGCCAGCAGCAACCGGCGCCGGTCGACCACGTCCGCGATGGCGCCGCCCCACAGGCCGAACACCAGCAGCGGGACCAGCCCGGCCACGCCGAGCAGCCCGACCCAGAACGAGTCCCGGGTCAGCGCGAACATCTCCACCGGCACGGCCACCGAGGTGAAGCCGTAGCCGTACGTCGAGATCGCGTTGCCGATCCACAACCGCCGGTACGCCGCGATCCGCAGCGGCCGTACGTCGATCGCCCAGCGAGCGGCCGGGCGCTCAGGCCGGGCCGCCGGTTCTGTCTTGGTCACGGTGCCAGTCGTTCGATGATCCACTCTCCCCCGTCGGCCCGACGGTAGCGCAGTCGATCGTGCAGCCGACCGGCCCGCCCCTGCCAGAACTCCACCGACTCGGGGATCACCCGCAGGCCGCCCCAGTGCGGCGGGGCGGGCACCGGCGTACCGGCCGGGAACCGTCGCTCGGCGGCCCGGTACGCGTCGTCGAGCGCGGACCGGTCCGGCAGCACCCGGGACTGCGGGCTGGCCCAGGCGCCGAGTTGCGCGTTCCGCGGCCGTCCGGCGAAGTACGCCTCGGTCTCCGCCCGGTCCACCGGTCGCACCGACCCGCACACCACCACCTGCCGGTGCAGCGGGTACCAGGGCAGCAGCAGGCTGGCGTACGGGTTGTCCCGCGCCTCGGTGCCCTTGCGCGACCCGTAGTTGGTGTAACAGACGAACCCGCGCTCGTCGTACCCCTTGAGCAGCACGGTCCGGGTGCTGGGCCGCCCGGCGGCGTCGGCGGTGGCGAGCACCATGGCGTTCGGTTCGGCCAGCCCGGTCGCGGCCGCCTCCCGGAACCAGCGGTCGAACTGGGTGTGCCAGTCGGCCGCCAGATCGGCCCGGTCCAGGCCCCGCCGGTCGGCGTACTCGTTGCGCATCGCGGCCGGTGATACGGCGTCGTCGGTCACCGTCCCATCCTCGTACACCCGCTCCGACCTCCTCGGGCGCCGTGGCCCAACGAGCGTTCGGATCGACAGGTGTCGCGTGTAGCACACCCGTGGAGGGTCGCAAAACGAGTTACCCACCAGGCAAGATGTCACGAATACATCCCCAACGGGTCGCCCCTGGCTGCTTCGTCGAACCAATCGGTGCAGCCCCGGTCGCGCGGACAACCGGGATCCCCGGGCCGGGCGTCGACGGCCCGAGCCCCGGATCGACCACATCCAGGAGAGTGAAATGTCCGACTTCAAGCCGGGGCTGGAAGGCGTTGTCGCCTTCGAGACCGAGATCGCCGAACCCGACAAGGAGGGTGGCTCGCTGCGATACCGCGGCGTCGACATCGAGGATCTGATCGGGCAGGTCTCGTTCGGCAACGTCTGGGCGCTGCTGGTGGACGGCCGGTTCGGCCCCGGCCTGCCGCCGGCGGAGCCGTTCCCGGTGCCGGTGCACTCCGGCGACATCCGGGTGGACGTGCAGTCCGCGGTGGCGATGCTCGCGCCGTACTGGGGGCTGAGCCAGCTGTTGGACATCTCGGACGAGCAGGCCCGCGAGGACCTGGCCCGGGTCTCGGTCACCGCGCTGTCCTTCGTCGCCCAGTCGGCCCGCGGCCTCGGCCTGCCCGCGGTACCGCAGAAGGAGATCGACAAGGCGCAGACCATCGTCGAGCGGTTCATGAAGCGCTGGCGCGGCGAGCCCGACCCGCGGCACGTCAAGGCCGTCGACGCGTACTTCATCTCGGCCGCCGAGCACGGCCTGAACGCCTCGACGTTCACCGCCCGGATCGTCGCCTCGACCGGCGCGGACGCCGCCGCCTGCATCTCCTCGGGCATCGGCGCCCTGTCCGGCCCGCTGCACGGCGGCGCGCCCTCCCGGGTGCTCGGCATGATCGAGGCCGTCGAGCGCAGCGGTGACGCCGAGGGGTACGTCAAGGGCGTGCTCGACCGCGGTGAGCGGCTGATGGGCTTCGGCCACCGGGTCTACCGGGCCGAGGACCCGCGTGCCCGGGTGCTCCGGCGCACCGCGAAGGAGTTGGGCGCGCCCCGGTTCGAGGTGGCCGAGGCGCTGGAGAAGGCCGCGCTGACCGAGTTGCAGGCCCGCCGCCCGGACCGGGTGCTGGCCACCAACGTCGAGTTCTGGTCGGCCGTGGTGCTGGACTTCGCCGAGGTGCCGGCGCACATGTTCACCTCGATGTTCACCTGTGCCCGGATGGGTGGTTGGAGCGCCCACGTGCTGGAGCAGAAGAAGCTCAAGCGCCTGGTCCGCCCGTCCGCCCGGTACGTCGGCCCGGCCCCCCGCAAGGCCACCGAGGTGGCCGGCTGGGACGCCATCCCGCACGGCCTGTAGGACGTCACGGCCCGTCACCGCCCGGGCGGGCGGTGACGGGCCCGGGACGGGCGGATGTGGCCGACGACTCACCCACGGAGCGAGAGGTACCGGCCCGCCGGAACGACCCGGGTGCGAGGATGGGGCCACGGCAGCGTCGCCGGCCCACCGCAAGGAACGCGGTCACGGGCGGCGACGACACCCGCCGTCGGCGTGGCCGCGCACTCCCGGGCTCACGGGCCCACCCGGAAGGATCTTCGATAACCGTGGCTGACGTTTCGACCATTCGGATCCCCGACGAGCTCAAGCCCGCCGACGGCCGGTTCGGCTGTGGGCCGTCCAAGGTCCGCCCGGCGGCGGTCTCGGCACTCGTCGAGGCCGCACCGACGTACCTCGGCACCTCGCACCGGCAGAAGACGGTCCGGGACCAGGTCGCCCGGCTGCGCCGCGGACTGGCCGAGTTCTTCTCCCTCCCGGACGGTTACGAGGTGATCATCGGCAACGGTGGCACCACCGCGTTCTGGGAGGTCGCCGCCTTCGGGCTGATCCGGGACCGGGCCCAGTTCGCGAGCTTCGGGGAGTTCGGCGCCAAGTTCGCCAAGGCCGTCAAGGACGCGCCGTTCCTCGGTGAGCCGACCGTCCGCAAGGCCGAGCCCGGCTCGGCGCCGGCCCTGGCCGCCGAGGCCGGCGTGGACGCGTACGCCACCCCGCACAACGAGACCTCCACCGGCGTGGCAGTGCCGATCAGCCGGGTGGCCGGTGCCGACGAGGACGCGCTGCTGCTGGTCGACGCCACCTCCGGCGCGGGCGGGCTGGACGTCAACGTCGGCGAGACGGACGTCTACTACTTCGCCCCGCAGAAGTGCTTCGGCTCCGACGGCGGGCTGTGGATCGCGCTGATGTCCCCGGCCGCGTTGGCCCGGGCCACCGAGGTCAAGCAGTCCGGCCGGTACATCCCGGCGTTCCTCGACCTGGTCACCGCGATCGACAACTCGCGGCTGGAGCAGACGTACAACACCCCGGCGCTGGCCACCATCCTGCTGGCCGCCGAGCAGACCGACTGGATGAACGCCCAGGGCGGCCTGGCCTGGGCGGTCAAGCGGACCGCCGAGAGCGCCGCCGCCGTGTACGGCTGGGCCGAGCGGTCCGCCGTGGCCAGCCCGTTCGTCACCGACCCGGCAGTACGCTCCAACGTGGTCGCCACCATCGACTTCGTCCCCGAGGTGGACGCGACGGCGGTGGCGAAGGCGTTGCGGGCCAACGGCATCGTCGACACCGAGCCGTACCGGAAGCTGGGTCGCAACCAACTGCGGGTGGCCCTCTTCCCGTCCGTCGAGCCGGCCGACGTCGAGGCGTTGACGCGCTGCGTCGACCACGTCATCGAACGCCTCTGAGCCCGTACGCCGTCCGGGCCCGGCGGTTTTCCATCGGGCCCGGGCGGCGCGGGTCGGGTACCCTGGGACACCAGCCTCCATGATCGATTGACCCAGGTCACCCGCGAATTGCGGGCGTGGCTCCTTCTACCTGGGAGCCGATCGGCGTACCGTGTCGAGAAGCCCGGGTGGCCGATCCGAGGCGGTGGCCAGCGAGCGGGATGGAGGCAACGCGATGCGCCCGGTACGCTTCGTCGCCCTCTCCGAGGACGGCCATGCCCTGGTGCTCGCCGACGAGGTGGGCCGCCTGCTCGCGCTCCCCATCGACGAGCGGGTCGCCACCGTTCTGACCAACGAGCCCGGTTCGCCCCCGCTCGCGGTGGCCACGTCGCCGGCCAACGACCCGGCACCATCGCTGTCCCCCCGGGACATCCAGGCCCGGATCCGGTCCGGCGAGTCCGCCGAGGACGTCGCCCGGATCGCCGGCGTGCCGGTCGACCGGGTGCTCCGCTACGCCGGACCGGTCCTGCAGGAGCGGGCGATGCTCGCCCAGCACGCCCGGCGCACCCGGCTGCGCTCCGCCGAGAAGCCCACCCCGCTCGCCGAGGTGGTCGACGGTCGGCTGGCCCAGCACGGCATCGACACCGAGAAGATCTCTTGGGACGCCTACCGGCGCGACGACGGCACCTGGCGGATCGTCGCGACCTGGCCCTCGGGCAAGGCCACCGCGCAGGCCATCTGGGATCTCGACAAGACCCGGCAGACCGTCTCCCCGCACGACGACATGGCGCAGTACCTCTGCGCCGAGCGGCCCACGCCGATCCTCGGGCAGGAGCCGCCGCCGGAGCGCAGCGGGCACGCGCTGCCCGGTCCGTCCCGCGGTGAACCCGGCCGCGGTGGACACGGCCTGCCCGCGGCGGTCGGCGAGGCCGGGCGCACCGGTCGGGACCCGATCCGGGCCGGCCGGGACGCGCTGCTCGCCTCGCTGGACCGTCCGCTCGGCTCGAACGCCGGCCGCGGCCTCGACCCGGCGGCGATGGGTCCGTCGGAGACGCCCCGGCAGCGGCCGGTCGGCGGCGGCGCCGCGGCACTGCTCGGCGGCGGCCAGGGTTCCGCCTTCGACGACGACGCCGACGCACCCAAGGAGGTCCCGGCGGTGCCGTCGCTGGCGGTGCTGCGACCCCGGCGTACGGCCGGGCCGGCCGCCGGCGAGCCGACGGACGCCACCGGCAAGCCCCGCAAGCGGCTGCCGAGCTGGGACGACGTGCTGTTCGGCAGCGGACCGGCGGCCCGCGAGTCGTCCTGACGCCGCTGCGGCGTTCGCGGTGGCCTGCCGCGTGATGTCCGCGGTGGTTTACTGCGCGGCGTTCGCGGTGGGGGTTGGCCGTTGCGCTGATCTCGCTGCTCATCCCGGGGTACGCCGGCGGCGGACTTTGGTCACGATGGGCCAGGTACTCGACCGGCCGGTCGGCGCGCTCGTCGTAGACTTCGAGCACCACGATGTGGCGGCCGGCGCGGGGCTTGTGGTCGTCGCCGCGGCGGGTGATCGGCAGTTCCAGCCACAGCCGCGTCTGGACAGGTGCCCCAACCGGGGTGGCTGAGTAGGGCGCCGAGCAGTGAATGCCCTCGATGGCACAGATAGCGGCCCGGGTGCACCAGTCGGGGTGCTCCGGCTGGCTCGCCGTCTCGAACTCGTACGACTGACCGCACGTGCGGGCACCGATGGGTGGGTGGGGCATGTGCAGTGGCGTGAGGTTCGCCCGGATGATGGCAGCCGCCACGTCGACCAGGTGCTCCCGGCAGGCGTAGCCGTGGCCGGCCAGCGAGTGGTAGGCGTCAACCTCGGAGTGCTCGTAGATCTCGAAGTACTGATCGGCGGGACGGCCACAGCCCGGCAGCGTGGCGGGAACGATAATGGTCATGGGCCGCCTCCCTGGGGCGATCAAGGCCCTCGGTGAGCGCTACCACGCAAACCGGCGGCCGCCTTGCGCAGTGCCAACCACTCTAGCTTCAGTAGGCATCAAATATAAGAGTTAGTAGGCACTTTCTGTAATTCGAAAGTGGCCACTCTGAATAGGTATCAGTTTGCATCAATCGGGCATGACACCATGGCCACATGCTCGATGACCTTGAGGCCGCAACGCGCGCCTACCACGACGCGCAGGCTGCGGTCGTCGAGGCTGAGCGAGCGCTGGCGAAAACCAAGGCCAACGTGCCGACGGCACGTGATCGGTTACGTGACGCCATCGTGCGGGCCGCCAAGGCCGGCGTGCGACAGACCGAGATCGTCCGCGTGACCGGCTACACCCGCGAATCCGTGCGCCGGATCTGCCGGGCCGCTGGCGTCGAGCCGCCCAGCACCGACGAATAAGGCCCTCACACCATCCCGCCAGGGACAACGCGAAGGCCCGATGATTCGCTGGATCCGGATCTGGGCGACTTGGACGCGTACCTGTCCATCGCTCATGAGTTCGGTGCACGCACCGTCCTGGACGTCGGTTGCGGCACCGGGACCTTCGCATGCCTGCTCGCGACTCGCGGTCGGGAGGCGGCTCGGCGGTCGGGCCAACGAAGCGGGGGTCGGACGGGGCCAGGCTGGGCCGGGTGGAGGCTGGGCAACATCACTGAAGGTGATGTCGGCCGAGACCGCCACCCTTTTTGGGCCTACATCGAATTCGTAGTAGCTACTACGAATTCGATGTAGGCCCAAAAGTATGTGGCCGTGCCGAGGGTCGTGAAGCCTGGCGGTGGCGGCGTCGGGGCGAGCGGGGATTGTGGGCACTCGAAGTCGGGGCGTGGCACGGTGTGGTGATGGATTACATCAACCTGGGGCGTACCGGGCTGTCGGTGAGCCGGCTCTGTCTGGGCACGATGAACTTCGGACCGTTCACCAGCGAGCCGGACAGCTTCACGATCATGGACCGGGCGCTGGAACACGGCATCAACTTCTTCGACACGGCGAACATCTACGGGCGGAAGATCGCCGTGGGCGCCACCGAGGAGATCATCGGCCGGTGGTTCGCGCAGGGTGACGGGCGGCGGGACAAGGTGGTGCTGGCCACCAAGGTCTACGGCCCGATGGGCGACTGGCCGAACGAGCGTGGCCTGTCGGCCCGGCACATCATCCGGTCCTGTGAGGACTCGCTGCGCCGGCTGCGGACCGACACCATCGACCTGTTCCAGATGCACCACGTCTCCCGGGCCACGCCCTGGGAGGAGATCTGGCAGGCCATGGAGACCCTGGTCGCCCAGGGCAAGGTCGTCTACGTCGGGTCGTCCAACTTCGCCGGCTGGCACCTCGCCGCCGCCCAGGAGTCGGCCCACCGACGCAACTTCCTCGGCCTGGTCTCCGAGCAGTGTCACTACAACCTGCTGACCCGACACGTCGAACTCGAACTGCTGCCGGCCGCCCAGCACTACGGCATCGGCGTCATCCCCTGGTCGCCGCTGCGCGGCGGACTGCTCGGCGGGGTGCTTCGCAAGCAGGCCGAGGGGACCGCAGCCCGGACCAATATGGACCACATGACCGGCGAGCTGGCCGAGCGTCGCGGCGCGATCGAGGCGTACGAGAAGTTGTGCGCCGACCTCGGCCACGATCCGGCGGATGTGGCGCTGGGGTGGTTGCTGTCCCGGCCCGGCGTGACCGCGCCGATCATCGGACCGCGTACGGTCGAGCAGCTCGACGCGTCGCTGGGTGGGCTGACGGTCGAGCTGACCGAGGACGTGCTGGCCCGGCTGGACGAGCTGTTCCCCCCGGTCGGCAAGGGCGGCCCCGGTCCGGAGGCCTGGGCCTGGTGACCGGGTCACCCATTAATTGAGGTTCGCGAATAAATGTGGCACCCTGGCCGGTGTAGCCGTCGCGAGGAGCCACGCAGTCGGCCGGGGTGTGGGCAACGCTCCGGCGGTCCGGGCGCACCACCCGTTCTCTCATCCCGGAGGGCTCCATGTCCGTGGCACTTCGTGCCCGTGCCGTACCCCGCGTCGCCTGGTTGGCCGCGCTGGGTGCGGCGCTCGTCGTACTCTTCGCCGCCGTGCTGGCCACGGTGGCACCGCCGTCGGCGTCCGCGCACGGCTCGGTGGTCGACCCCGCGACCCGCAACTACGGTTGCTGGCAGCGTTGGGGCAGCGACTTCCAGAACCCGGCGATGGCCACCCAGGACCCGATGTGCTGGCAGGCCTGGCAGGCCGACCCGCAGGCCATGTGGAACTGGAACGGTCTCTACCGCAACGGCGTCGGTGGCAACCCGCAGGCCGTCATCCCGGACGGTCAGCTCTGCAGCGGCGGCCACACCGAGGGCGGACGCTACAACGCGCTGGACGCGGTGGGCGCCTGGAAGACCACCCCGATCGCCAACAACTTCCAGGTCAAGCTCTACGACCAGGCCAGCCACGGCGCCGACTGGATCAAGGTGTACGTCACGAAGCAGGGCTTCAACTCGACGACCCAGCCGCTGGGCTGGGGCAACCTGGAACTGGTCGGCCAGATCGGCAACAAGCCGGCCTCGCAGTGGACGCCCGAGTCGGGCGGGGTCTCGACCCTGATCCCGGGTTCGGCGCCGGGCCGGACCGGCCGGCACATCGTGTTTACCATCTGGCAGGCCAGCCACCAGGACCAGTCGTACTACCTGTGCAGCGACGTCGAGTTCGGCGGTGGCGGGACGCCGACCACGCCGCCGACCACCACCCCGCCGACCACGCGTCCGCCGACCACCCCGCCGGTCACCACCCCGCCCACCACGCCGCCGATCTCGCCCGGCGCCGGGTGCTCCGCGACGTACAAGGTCACCGGGTCGTGGTCCGGTGGTTTCCAGGGTGAGGTCCAGGTGACCGCCAGCGGCGCGGCCATCAAGGGCTGGACGGTTCGGTGGACGCTGGCCTCCGGCCAGACGATCAGCCAGTCCTGGGGCGCCACGCTGACCACGAGCGGTTCCTCGGTGAGCGCGACGAACGTGAGCTACAACGGCGCGCTCAGCCCCGGCGGCAGCACCACGTTCGGCTTCCTGGGCTCGTCCAGCGGCAGCAACCCCGTACCGGCGGTGACCTGCACCGCGACCACCTGAGCGGGACGTCCTTCAGCTCGCCCTCCGGCCGGTCCGGCCGGGAGCCGGTGACGACCCGCTCCCGGTGACCGGCACCGGCGGCCGGGTCCACACCTCGTGGACCCGGCCGCCGGCTTTGGCGGTCCCGGCCCGCGGCCCGCGGGCGGCGGGCGATGGGCGGCGGGCGGCGGGCGGCGGGCGGCGGGCGGCGGGCGGCGGTGCCACATTCGGGCCCACATCAAAAATCGTGTAACTACATCATCTTTCGTGTGGAGCTGATTTCGGAGGCGCACTCCACAGGGGCGAGCGCGACGGCGGGCGGTCGGTGGCGGTGGCAGTGGCGGCCGGCCTTCGCGAACCGGCCGTGCCGACCTCCGCCGGACCGGACCCGGACAGTGCTCACCGGGCAGAGGACTACTCCGCGACGTAGACGCCCGACCCCGGTACGCCCACCACGGTGCCGCGCGCTTTGAGCGCGTCCATGGCGCGGGCGACCGTCCGGCGGGCCGACCCGTACTCCTCGGCCAGCCGGTCATATGTAGGCAGACGCGAGCCACGCGGGAATTCCCCGGCGGCGATGCGCCGGGTCAGGTCGTCCTCGATCTCTCGGGCCGTGTGCGGGATGACCACGGGGCTCATGGTCCTGCCTACCCAGACAGAGACCACTTGCACCTCTGGCACTGCTTGCCTTATTGACACTACTGGCACTAGATTGCGAAGGGTTAGGCGCGTCCGTTTCTCGTACGGAGGTGGCGCTGGTGCTGTCGGAGGAAAAGCCGATGCTCGTACCCGTCAGTGTCGACGGATGGCGGTGGCCGATCCGGTCCGACCGGATCGAGTGCGGCGAATGCGGCGACCGTCTGGAAGCCGAGCGGCTCACGGCGATCTCCGAGCTGGCCGAGGTGCTGGCGGCGCACACATCTCGCTGTCGCGTCTTCTCCTGAGACGACCGAACCGCCGAGCAATCCTGCTGCGACGACGGAACGACCCGGGGTCACAGCCCCCAGTCGGCTTCCCGGCGGTAGCGGGGGCGACGGTCGGTGTGACTGCTCATCAGCGCCATCCGGTTCAGCGTCCAGGGCGGTCCGGCGTACCGGTCGAGGGTGGCTCGGTCGGCGGCGAGCGCGCCGGGTGCCGGCTCGGCACGGACCCGGGCCAGGGTCAGGTGCGGCCGGAACGGCCGCGGGTCGCAGGGCAGCCCCGCGGCTGCCAGCTCCCGGCGGACGGTGTCGGCGAGCCGCCGCAGGGCGGCCGCGTCGCCGGTCACGCCGCACCAGAGCACAGTTGACCGGGCCCCGACGAACGTTCCCTCGCCGCCGAGACGCAACCGCGCCGGCTCCGCGCCGCAGTCGGCAGGCCGCCAGGTCCGCGCGGCGGTGTCCAGCGCCATCTGTACGTCCGGCAGCCGGCCGTCCTCGACGTCGCCGAGAAACGCCAGCGTGACGTGCATGTCGTCGGGCACCGCCAGCCGTACGTCCGCGCCGGGCACCGCCACCCGCAGGTCGGCGAGTCGGCGGGCGAGGTGATCGATCGCCCCGACCGGCGGGTAGACGGCCACGAATAGGCGCAATTCCGATCCTCCGCTCACGGTCCTCGACCATCGCGACCTGACCTGTCATCGACTGTCAGGGAGCTTAAGGAAACAACGGCCAGGCTGGGACCAGTGACGTCAGGCAGAGTGCGGGCGGCCATCCGTAGTTCTCCTCGCAACCGGTTTCGGAACGAAGACGGGTACATGCGGGCATTTGGGGTGCGCCCGCCGTCACCTGGCCCCGGTGCCGCTTGGCTTACTTGCTCTGGATTATTTAATGCATAATCTATACGGTGATCCTATGCGGCAGCTCAGGCCACGCAACGAGCGTTGGTTGTCGGCGTGCCTGTTCGGGCATCAGCACAAGCTTGAACTGCTTGAGGCCCTGGCCAGCTCGCCGGACGGGCGGATCAACCTCACCGAGGTCGCGAGGGATCGCGGGGTCACGCCAGCGGTGTACTACGCGCCGGTCCGCGACCTGATGGGTCTTGAGTTAGTTGACCGGGTCGAGAGGGTTCCCGGGGACCGCCGGCAGTGGTACCAACGGGGCGGCAGCGATCAGGTATGGGCCGCGATCGGTTCACTCGTTCATAGTTTGCGGGAGTTTGCCCCGGCAACATCACAATCGGGGAGCCCAGCGGCTTCCATGTCAACGACGTGAGGCAGGGTGGAGATCATGATCGGCACAGCGGAGGCTCTGGCAGATGCAGTCAAGGCTGCTTCAATCGGGGAGCCGAGGCCAGACCTTTGCCGTAAGTTCGTGCCGATCCTCCGGACGCACGCCCTGCTCGTGTATCGCCTTGACCAGCAGGAAGTCGACAGGCGAGCGGCGCACCAGTTGGGCGCCATCTCGTCGCCCGATGTGCTGGATCTGTTGCTGGACCTGCCGCTGCGCATGCCGGTGCCGATTAACTCCTTGACCCGCTGGGAACGGTCAGCCCTACGGTGTGCGCCACGGGGAACGGTCTCGACCATCGACGGGGCAGTTACGCGAGAGGCCATGCCTCCGGTGTCGGTGGATCTTGCCTTTGTCCCCGCTCGCACGTGGCGGGGTGGGTTAGAGATCGCTGGCAGGTTCGCACCGTTTTGTGCTCGCGTCATGGTGTTGCACCGGCGACCCAGAGAGCTTGACGAAGTGCGTTTACAGGCCCGCTTTTACGGCATCGGTGTCGTGGTGGTGGATCAAGCTGGGACAGAGGTTCTCGTGGAGCCGGCGCCGTTCCGCCGCCAGCGGTTCACCGCTGCCGGGTGGCAGTTCCTAGAGAGGGCTTACCAGCAGGTGATCTGACTTCACTCACCGTTGGCGGAAACCTCGGACGCCAGCGGCAACTCGGCCATCTTGGTGAGGGGCTTCGACGGCGTGAAAGCCCCCGGTTGCTCGATGCGGCGGCTCTCGTCTTTCTGCGCTTTGACCGCGGCCTTGCAGTATCCCTTCCACCAGATCTGACGGTCAGCGGCAGTCGCGTGGTCGAAGAGATCATCGAGCATGGTGGTCCACGCGACAGCGTTGTGGGCCTGAGCGGCAACTCGCACCTCACCACGCCGGCTGTTGAACGAATCCAAGCCACGATCCCCGCACGCCGCGCAGCGGCAACGGGGAGCCCTGGAGTTCGCGTACTTCTCGGCGATGTACTCGCCCACGCTGTACCGCAACATGTTCGGGATGAACACGGACGGGGTGTGGTTGTAAGGTCGCCTCGCTTCCGGGTCCTCGGACGGCGGAACGACATGCCGAAGGGAACCACCCGCGCCGATCACCGCGAAGGCGGCCCCGTGCGCCATGCAGTCGAACGCGGTGGGTTGGTCTCCCAGCCACAACCCGAGATTCGGCACCTCACCCATAACGGTCCGAAGGTTCTCGGTCGCCTTCGCGAAGCTCGCCATTGGGTTGCCCTGTCCGCCGAGCGCGATGGCCTTGACGCCCTGGATTCGCCGCAACCCGGCGGTGAGCTTGCCGAGGAATTCGGGACGCAGCCAGGCGGCATCCACCGGCACCGGGATGATCACATCATTGCGTTCGATCGCCTGCGCGGCCTTCACCAGGCCATTGAAGGCGCTCATGTCCCCTGCGTGGACGAATCGCGACGGTACGACGGGAACGGTGGCGCCTCGGGTAAGTTGATCCTGCAGCACGGTGTCGAGGTCGCCGCCGAACAGGCGGTCGGTCGGCAGATCGAACGGTTCCTCTTCAGTCGCCGCCTGAGTGCGGTAGGCGCCCGGGTCGGCGAGCAACAACCCTTCGTACCCACCCTTGCGAACCTCAGCGGCGACCTCGCCAGCCTTGGGGCCACAGATCCCGTACCCGCTGCGAGACGGGTGCAGGTACGGGGGAGCGGTCCCGCCGTAGCGCGGCGTCGCAAACAACAGGACGCGACCGTAGATGGCTTGGGCGGCAGTATTCGTCTGGATACGCGTTGGGGAGGACCAGACGGGATGTTCGGTCATCGGTTCACCTCAAGATATGTACCGGCGTCGCTCGCCTGGTACAGGGCCTCGAACTCGCTCGGTAACAGTCCGACGAGATCCGCGATCTTCTCGACGCTGTGGCCGTTGTCCTTCCGGAGGCGGGCGACGAGGTTGGACACCATGCGCGGGTACTCCCGTTCGACATCCCCTGGTTCCTGTGTGCGGTACCCGAGCGCGGACATCTCCACCATGACGTTGCGGTACTGCCACTCGGTGATCACACCCAGCGCGGTGGCGCGACGCGCGATGGCCGCCATCGAGACACCCCACCGGTTCTTCAACTCGACCAACCGGTTTAGGTCCAAGCGGCCCTTCAACTCAGCCCGTACGTTGACCGCCGGAAGCAGGAACTCGCTCGCGAACTCGTCGGCCTGGCGCTCCTGGAGAGTCGTAGCGCCCGGCTGGTCGTGTAGGAACACGTGACCCAACTCGTGAGCCAAGCTCCACCTGAATCGGTCAGCGGGCGCCTGCGCGTTGAACAGGAACAGCGGCGCCTCGGAGTCGGTCCACTGGGTCACCGCGTCCAACTCACGGGTCCCGAGATCACGAACAAGCACCAGCCCGCCCGCGTCCTCGATCAAGTCAACGAGCCGGGCCAGCGGTCCACCTGGGATTCCCCACTCCTTGCGGACCGTGATCGCCGCATCGGCCGGGGTGTTGAAGTCGTCCAGCTCGACGCGCCGGAACCGGTGCTGGTGACTCTTATCCGTCTCGCGCAACAGCGCGCGGACCTGCATACGCGACAAGGCAAGCTCCGCGTGAACGCGCCTCAGTGTCGGGGCACCGAGCGAGGCGCGCTTCCGGTGGTGAACCAGACCAACCCCCACACCATGCACATCGGGGTCTGCGCACAAGACGCCAACCGGATACCGGACCGCCTGTGCGTACAGCTCCAGCCGCTGACCAGTCACCGCCAGTCGACCAGCCTCAGCCTTGCTGACGTACCCCTGCGACACCGGCATCCCGTCGGCCATGCCTGCCATCCGGCCCGCAACATCGGCCTGTGTCATGCCGCGCGACTCCCGGGTCAGCACGAGCATGGTCGGATGAGCAACTGCCTCCCCGTCCATCCGCCACCTCCTCCAGCCTCCCGACCCTGGAGGCACGTTAGCACGCCACGCTTCGGCGGCGCAGCTCGGAACCAGAACCTAGACCACAAATTTTGTCCTGGAGATATTCCGGCTAGCTCGTGGGGTATGGAGTCGGCTGCTCGACCCCCTTGAATCGGTTGGACCGCAAATTGCGGCCAGCTTTGACACGCCGTGTGACCGACTGTCCGATGGAGACGCACCTGGCCAAGTCTCGACGCTGGCTATCGGACAGGCATCATGGAGGGTGCAGGCGCAATCCGACAACGTCAGACTGCGTCCGCTGGGATCGCGTTCAGTGCAGGTCGTAAGATGCTTCAACTGATAGTTGTCGATCAACTACGCTACGCGTTTGCAGTTCTGTGAGGTGCCCCGGCAGGATTCGAACCTGCGATACACGGTTCCCGACCCATTGCCGGCCACTCCCAACTCTGACCGGGCCTTTCGAATGTCCGCAGCGTCCCGGGGTACTGCGCGGCTACGCGTCGGGGACGGTCACCGTTGCCGGTGCCGGCGCCCGGTGGTGGCGGCCGGCAGGGACAGTCCGGCGGCCTGCAACTGACCCTCGATGCGGACCCGCTCGATGTCCCGGTCGACCCCGTCCAGATCGGTCAGGTGTTCCGCGATGCCGAGACAACGGCAGGCCCGCCGGAGCCGATCGTCGTACGCCTCGCGGACCGCACTCTGCCAGACGGCGGACCGGCTCACCACTCCGAGCCGCTGGCCGCCCAGCCGGCGCAGGTCGGCGGCGAGTTGTTCGATCGACGGGCCGGCCAGCCGGTCGAACTCGGTGAGGTCGACGGCGGCGGCCGGTGGGTCGAGCGCCAGCGCCCGGTTGAGGCGCGCGATCGTCCGCCGTCGCCGCCACCGGTCCCGCCAGTCGCCCCAGGCACAGGCGAACCGGTCGATCAGTTCGTCGGCGCAGAGGACGGCGGCCACGACGGCGGGAAGGCACGCCATCCCGAGGAGTGCCAGCACAAGCGCGACGCCGTGCATGCCCGCCACGTCTTCTGACGCTAGGCCGACCGACCGGGTCGCGCCACCGCTTTGGGCCACGACCCCGACGGTGCGGAGTTACTCGGTGGCCAGCTTGAGCGCCGCGCGGAACCGGTCCACCGCGCCGGGATCACCGGCCAGCCGTGGGGCCGGGGCACCGGGCCGGCCCCACAGCCACCGCAGCAGGTCCGGTGCCGGGCCGCTGACCGTGGCGTCCGGCTCGCCGCTCCCGCCAGTCCCGACCGGCTCGACCGTCACACCGTCCTCGTCGAACCGCGCCAGCCACGCCCGCCCCGGCACCTCGATCAGCACCCGCTGTCCCGGATCGGGCACCAGGTGCCGGAACTCCTCCGGCCACGTCCGGGCGAGATGGTGCAGCATCACGATCAGCACCTCGTCCATCCCGTCCGCGGCCAGGTCGTCCGGCACGCTCACCGGCTCGGCGCCGGCCGCGAGTTCGGCGTCGATGCGGTGCACGACGGTTTCCTGGGCCATCCGCCGGACCCAGAAGCCGACCCGCTGCTCCGGCGGGTACCAGGTCGGCGACGGCGTGTCGTCGTCCCGCGTGTCGAACTCGGTGACCAGAGCGCGGTAGGCCCGGTCGAACAGCGCCAGCGGCTCCTCGGCGGTCAGGTCCGGCGGCCAGTCCCGCGGCTCGACGCCCGACCGCATGCACTCCGTCTTGTGCAGGTAGACCTGGGCGACGTGCCGGACCAGGTCGGTCATGGTCCAGCCCGGACAGCTCGGCACCTCGGCGGCCAGGTCGGTCGCCGCCACCGTCCGGAGCCGGGCGGCGTCGGCGGCCAGGCACTCCAGATAACGTTTCCGATCCATGCCGGCAGTCTGGCCGGTGGGTCCGACAGCCTCCACCGGGTTTTGCCGCCGACCGCCCGGCTGGGGACCGGGCGGGCGGCGGGGCCGGTGTCCGGACGCCGATCGCCGCGCGGAGCGGGCGCCGTACGGCCGGACGGTTTGTCCCGGGCGGACCCGCCGGTGACCGGCGGGCGCGATCCCGGTCGACGGATCAGAGTTCGGCGGACGGGGACGGGACCACGTAGAAGCGGGGCAGCGGGAGCATCCGGATCCGCAGCCGGGCGCCGCTGCGGCGTAGCTGCCAGATCAGCGCCGCGGTCGCGGCGGCCAGCGAGATCAGTCCGCCGCCCCAGATGCTGGTGCTGGCGCCGAAGTGTTCGGCGACCCAGCCGATGACCGGGGCGCCGACCGGGTTGGTGCCGAGGAAGATCAGCACCCAGAGCGCCATCACCCGGCCCCGGAAGGCCGCGTCCACGCCGAGCTGCACCCGCTGGTTGGCCGCCTGCGCGAAGAACACCATGAAGAAACCGGTCGGCAGCAGCAGGACCGCCACCAGCCAGTACGACGACGCGAACCCGACCAGGGTGCCGAACACCGCGCAGCCGAACGAGGCACCGATCACCACCCAGACCGACGGTCGGCTGCGCCGCCCGCTACCGGCGAACGCCCCGCCCAGCGCGCCCACCGCCAACATCGTGGTGAACAGGCCGAAGGTCGCCGCGCCGGTGTGGAACACGGTCTTGGCCAGCGCCGCGAGGGTGAGCTGGAAGTTGAACAGGGTCATCGCGACCACCGACATCAGCGCCATCGGCAGCATCAGGTCCGACCGCCGGGCGACGTACCGCAGCCCGTCGATCACCCGGGCCGAGCCGCGGTCCTCGCGGGACGGCAGGCCGTCCCGGTGCAGTTCGGCGGCGCGCATCCGGATCACGCAGATCACCGGCGCGATCGAGCTGACCGCGGTGATCATGAAGACCGGGCCCACGCCCAGCAGGGCGATGGCCACACCGGCTATCGCCGGGCCGATGATCCGGGCGGAGTTGAAGGTGGCCGCGTTCAGCGACAGCGCGTTGGGCAGCAGCGACATCCCGACCAGTTCGGAGACGAACGCCTGGCGGACCGGCGTCTCCACCGCGTTACCGACGCCGAGCAGCGCGGCGAACACGAAGACGTGCCACAGCTGGACCAGGCCGGTGAGGACCAGCAGGCTCATCGCCGTGGCCAGCACGGTCCAGTAGGCGTTGGCGATGAACAGCAGGACCCGTTTGTCGTACCGGTCGGCCAGCCGGCCGGAGAACAGGGTGAGCAGCAGCACCGGGGTGAACTGCAGGGCGGTGACCACGCCGAGGGCCGTCGCCGAGTTGTGCGACAGCCCGAGGACCAGCCAATCCTGGGCGATGAACATCATCCAGACGCCGATCAGTTTGATCAGCTGGCCGATCGTGAAGAGTCGGTAGTTGCGAACGTGCAGGGATTGGAACGTGGTGGTCAGCTTGGCCCGCACTCGGGGTGCGCCTCCTCGGGTCGTACGCGTCATCCGTCGGTGCCGCAACGAGCGGCGGGCGACGGAGCGGACCCGATGCCGGCGCCGGTCAGGCGCGCGCCACCTGTTGCAGGATCTGCGCGGCGCGCACCAGCGTGTCGCGTTCCTCCTGGGTCAGCTCGGCCAGCCGGTCGGCCAGCCACTCGTTGCGGGCCCGCTCGAACCGGGCGAGCACCGCACGACCGGCCTCGGTCGCCGAGAGGATGACCTGCCGGCCGTCGGTCGGGTGGGGGGCACGCTGCACGAGGCCGCGATCCTCCAGCTTCGCAACGATCTTGGTCATCGTCGGCGGCCGGACCCGCTCGATGTCGGCCAGCTCCCGCGGGCTCAGCGCTCCGGCCAGCTCCAGGCTGGTCAGGGCGGAGAGCTGGGTAGCCGTGAGGTCACCGACCGGACGGGTCTGCCGGACCCGTCGGTTGAGCCGGGTGATCGCGTCGCGCAGTTGTGTCGCCAACTGCACCGGCGCCACGAGCTTCGCCATCACCGTCCGCTCCGTCACGGTCGTTAGCCTAACTAATAAGCCAGGCTAACGACCACTGATATGACCACCGTCACCACCGAGCCGGAAAACAGACTCCCAGCTCAGACCTACCCGACCAGGTCGCCGACCGGGCCCCGCAGGAAGTACAGGACGAACAGCACAGCCACCCCGTACAGCATGGGGTGGATCTCCCGCGCCTTGCCCCGGGCGAGCTTGAGCACCACGTACGTGATGATGCCGGCGCCGATCCCGTTGGAGATCGAGTACGTGAACGGCATCAGCACGATGGTCAGGAACGCCGGGATGCCGATCTCGTAGTCCGACCAGTCGATCGACCGGACCGCGGTCATCATCAGGAACCCGACCACCACCAGCGCGGTCGACGCCGCCTCGAACGGCACCACGTCCACCAGCGGCGTGAAGAACATGGCCAACAGGAACAGCGCCCCGGTGACCAGGTTCGCCACCCCGGTACGGGCACCCTCCGCCACCCCGGAGGCGCTCTCGATGTACGAGGTGTTGCTGGACACGCTGGCCGCCCCACCGGCCGCCGCGGCCACCGAGTCGACCAGCAGGATCTGCTGGGTACGCGGCGGCATGCCCTCGGCGTCCAGCAGGCCACCCTCCTGGCCGATCGCCACCATGGTGCCCATGGTGTCGAAGAAGTCCGTGATCAACAGCGAGAAGACCAACATCAGGACGATCAGCCAGCCGGCCCGGCTCCACGAGTTCAGCACGTTGAAGTGCCCCAGCAGGGACAGGTCCGGCAGGTCGACCACCCGGTCCGGCAGCGCCGGCACGTTCAGCGCCCAGCCGTTCGGCGCCGGCTTGCCGTCGACGAACGACGGGCCGACATGGGCCACCGCCTCGACGATCACGGCCAGCACGGTGGAACCGAGGATGCCGATCAGGATCGCCCCGCGTACCCGGCGCACCACCAGCACCAGGGTCACCAGCAGCCCGACCACGAACACCAGGGCCGGCCAGGACACCAGCTTGCCGCCGACGCCCAACCCGACCGGCACCGTCGTGTTGGCCGCGTCCGGGATCCGCCGGACGAACCCGGCGTCGACCAGGCCGATCAGCGTCAGGAACAGCCCGATGCCGACCCCGATGGCGTTCTTGAGCTGCGTCGGCACCGACCGGAACACCGCCGTACGCAGGCCGGTGAGCACCAGGAGGAAGATCAGCACGCCCTCGATGACCACCAGGCCCATCGCGTCGGCCCAGGTCATCTGCGGCGCGATCTCGTAGGCCACCAGCGCGTTGACGCCCAGCCCGGCGGCCAGCGCGATCGGGAACCGGGCCCACACGCCCATCAGGATGGTCATCGCACCGGCGACCAGGGCGGTGGCCGCGGCGATCGCCGGGATCGCCAGCTTCCGGCCGTCCCCGTCGGCCGCGTTGCCGAGGATCAGCGGGTTGAGGACCACGATGTAGGCCATCGTGAAGAAGGTCGCCAGCCCGCCCCGGACCTCGCGGCCGAGCGTCGAACCCCGGGCGGAGACCTCGAAGAACCGGTCGAAGCCGCTGGTCGGCCGCGGCGGCGTTGTCGTCGGAACGGTCTCTGTCGGAACGTTGTCCATCGGATCCTCGCGGGCTGAGCGTCGGTTGACAGGCGCATCGTTCCAGATCAGGCGACGGCGAGAAAACTTCGTCCCGTATTCTCTCGGACGTGCCGCAGGAGCAGACGCCGAAGCCAGCAGGTTCGCTGGACCCGCCGATGGTGCCGTTCGCCGTCGCCGGAATGGCGATCTGGGCCGCCGCCGGCCTGATCCTGCTGGTCTTCTTCCAGGACTGGCTGACCGCGCACGGGCACCGCGACTGGTTGTGGATCTGCCTGGCCGGCTTCCTGGTCGGACTGCCCGGCCTGGCCGTGATGATCCGGCACGACGCCAACAGGCGCCGCCGCGCCGACGACTGAGGACCGCTGCGCCGCGCGCGACGGAGGAGGGCCGGCCCGCCAGCCGCTCAGCCGTGGCCGTACGGCTCGGCCGGCTCGCCGGCCGCCACCGAACCGGCCGCCCGGCTCACCGGCACCGACTCCACCGCGCCGTCGTCGTAGACGGTGGGCATCTCGTCGACCGGGGTCTCGGCCGAGTCGACGAGCGTCTCCGAGTGCGCTCCGCAGCCGTGGTCGGCGCTGACCGCCCGACCGTCGTCCGGTGCGAAGTAGTTGCCGCAAACCCCGAACGACTGGCGCAGCGCGCCGGCGAGCGGCAGGTAGAACCCGCAGGTGCCGCAGCGGGCGGCGGGCGGGGCGGCGGCCGAGATCGGGGCGGCCGGACCGTGATCTCCGTCATACCACCGCTGGGCGGTGTCCTGCCGACCCTCGCGGGACATCACCCGGGTCCGGCCCAGGCCGATTTCCCAGGCGGTCTCCTCGACGGCCGGGTCGTCCGAGAGCAGGTAGCCGGGGACCAGCCGCTCGTCGTCGGCCGGGGTCGGCAGGAGATCGCCCACCCCGAGGTCACCGGGTTGCAGCCGCTCCTGCCAGGGCAGCCAACTGGGGGCGAGCATCGCGTCCGGGCCGGGCAGCAGGACGGTCTCGCAGATCGTGACGTGCCGGCTGCGCGGCGCCCGGGTGACCGTCACCGCCCAGCGCCAGCCCCGGTAACCGGCGAGCCGGCACTCGAAGAAGTGGCTGACCAGCCGGTCGCCCTCGGCGACCGCCGCCAGGTGGTCACCGACGTCCGCCGGGTCGATCTCGTCCAGGCCGGCTCTGGCCACCTCGACGGCGCTGGCGCAAACCTGGTCGAGACGGGCGGCGCGGGTGCTGGCGGTCCTGGTCACGTGCTCATTCTTACCTATCCGACCGGTCCGGCCGCAGGCACTCCCCACCGACCGGCTCCGGCCGACCCCGGACAGACGTCGTCGGGATGGGCGAGGATAGGCCACATGCCGCTGTTCACCCGATCGGACCGTCGCCGACGCCGCTCGCTCCTCGGCCGCGTCGTCGGTACGGGGATCCGGGGGATCCGGCTGCTCGGCCACGGCGGTCGGCTGCTGAGCCGGGGGGCGGGCCGGGTCCGGGCCCGGGGGGCCGGTGGCGAGGCCGGCATGGTCCGGCTGTTCGACCTGCACGCCGCCTCCTGCGCCGGCGACACGTTGATCGCGATCGGCCTGGCCGGGACCATCTTCTTCAACGTGCCGCTCGGCGAGGCGCGCAGCAAGGTGGCGCTCTACCTGCTGGTCACGATGGTGCCGTTCGCGTTGCTCGCCCCGGTGGTCGGGCCGCTGCTGGACCACTTCCGGCACGGCCGGCGGTACGCGATGGCGGTCACCATGCTCGGTCGGGCCTTCCTGGCCTGGCTGATCTCGGACTACATCCACGGCTTCGGCCTCTACCCGGCCGCGTTCGGGGTCCTCGCGCTGTCCCGCGCGTACGGCGTGGCCCGGTCGGCGGCGGTGCCCCGGCTGCTGCCCGAGGGCCTGGGCCTGTCCCAGATCGGCGCCCGGGCCAGCGTCTACGGCACGGTGGCGGGCGCGCTGGTCGCCCCGATCGGCCTCGCCGCGTTCTGGTTCGGCCCGCAGTGGCCGCTGCGGGTCGCCTCGGTGATCTTCCTGGTCGGGATGGTGATCGCGTTGCGGCTGCCGCCGCGGGCGGACTCCAGCCCACCGGAGACGGTCCCCCGGCCGTTCGGCGTGATCGGCTTCCGGCGGGCCGGCGGTGAACGCGCGTTGCGCGGCCCGCTGGTGCTCGCCGCCCTGGCCGGCAGCGCCGTACTGCGCGCCGTCTACGGCTTCCTGCTGCTCTTCCTCGCCTTCGCGATCAAGGGCGGCGACCTGACCACCGAGCTGCTCGGCCGACAACTCAGCGCCGAGGCGGCGCTCGGACTGGTCGGCGGTGCGCTGGCGGTGGGCACCTTCCTGGCCACCGCGCTGGGCACCCGGCTGCGGATCCACAACCCGCCGCTGCTGCTGGTCACCGGCATGCTCGTCGTGGCCGGCACCGCCGTCGCCGGCACCGTGCTGTTCGCGCTGCCACTGATCGCCCTGCTCTGCCTGGTCACCGCCGTGGTCAGCGGGATCGTCAAGCTCGCCCTGGACGCCGCGATCCAGGAACGGGTCGCCGAGCGGCTGCGCTCCAGCGCCTTCGCCCACTCCGAGACGGCGCTGATGCTGGCGTTCGTGGCCGGCGGCGCGGCCGGACTGATCCCGCTCGCCGGCCGGCTGGGGATCGGCGCCGCCGCCGGGCTGACCACGCTGGCCACCGGCTGGGCGCTCTGGTCGGTCCGCCGGCTGCGCGGCGAGAAACTGCACGGCCGGGCCGCCGAGGAGGCCGGGGAGCCGACCGGGTCGCCGAGCCCCGCCGGGCCGACGGGCCCCGCCACGACGGTGGTACGGCCGGCCGGTCCGGCGCCCAGCCAGGTCGGTCCGACGCCGGCCGAGCCGACCGGCGACCGGGACACCGCCGGCGCCGACGAGCCGACGGTCGCCCCGCCGGGCTACCACATCTACCGGCCGTCGTCGGCGGTGTCCGGACCCGGCTCCGGGGACGACGGGGCCCGGCACGAGTCCCGCGGGCCGACCGGGTGACCGCCGCCGAACTGCTGATCGCCGTCGCGGTCCCGGCCGAGGCCGAGGCGGTACGCGCCGGACTCGCCCCCGGTGCGCCGGTGCGGGTCGAGCCGGTCGGCGTGGGTCCGGCCGCGGCGGCCGCCGGCACGGCCCGGTTGCTCGTCCTCGCCGAGGCGGCCGGCCGGGCGTACCGGGGGGTGATCAGCGCCGGGATCGGCGGTGGCTTCCCCGACCGGGCGGCGATCGGGACGTTGGTGCTGGCCAGCCGCAGCGTCGCGGCGGACCTCGGCGCCGAGTCGCCGGACGGCTTCCGCACCCTCGACGAGCTGGGCTTCGGCCAGGTCGCCCGGCCCGCGGACCCGGAGCTGCTGCGGCGGCTCCGGACCGCGCTGCCCGGCGCCACCGTCGGCACCGTGCTCACCCTCAGCACCGTGACCGGCAGCGCGGCGACCCTCGGCGCGCTGACCACCCGCTACCCGGACGCCGCCGCCGAGGGCATGGAGGGGTACGGGGTGGCCGTCGCCGCCCACCAGGCGGGCCTGCCGTTCGCCGAACTGCGGGCGATCTCCAACCCGGTCGGCCCCCGGGACCGGGACGCCTGGCGGATCGCCGACGCCCTGGCCGCCCTCACCGCCGCGGCGACCGCCCTGAGCTGAGCCGCCGCGGCCGGACTACCGTGGACGGGTGGCCCTCTCCCTGGCGATCTCCCCCTGCCCCAACGACACCTTCGTCTTCCACGCGCTGGTGCACGGCCTGGTGCCGGACGCCCCGCCGGTGGAGGTGCGCTACGCCGACGTCGACGTCACCAACACCGCCGCCGAGCGCGGCGCGTACGACCTGGTGAAGGTGAGTTACGCCGCGCTGCCCTGGCTGCTGGCCGACTACCACCTGCTGCCCTGCGGCGGGGCGTTGGGGCGCGGCTGCGGCCCGCTGGTGCTCACCACGGGGGACCGGACCGACCTGACCGGCGCCACGGTCGCGGTGCCCGGCGACCGGACCACGGCGTACCTGCTGTTCCGGCTCTGGTCGGCGGACCGGCCACCGGCCCGGATCGAGGTGGTGCCGTTCCACGAGATCATGCCCGGCGTCGCCGCCGGCCGGTACGATGCCGGCCTGGTCATCCACGAGGCCCGGTTCACCTACCCCCGGCACGGCCTGACCGCTTTGGTCGACCTCGGCCAGTGGTGGGAGGACGACACCGGCCTGCCCATCCCGCTCGGCGCGATCCTGGCCCGCAAGGGCACGGTCGACCCGGTCGCCGCCGCCGGCTGGGTACGCGAGTCGGTCCGCCGGGCCTGGGCCGACCCGGCCGCCACCCGTGACTACGTGCTCGCGCACGCCCAGGAGATGGAGCCGGACGTGGTGGACCGGCACATCGCGCTCTACGTGAACGAGTTCACCGAGGAGCTGGGCGAGGCCGGCCACGCCGCGGTCGACGCGCTGTTGCGGCGGGCCGCGGCGGCCGGCCTCGTGCCTCAGACCTCCAGCTCGCGGGCCACCGCGTGGACCAGCTGAGCCACCTGCTGCGCGGTCCGGCGGTCCGGGAACCGGCCCTGGCTGAGGCTCGGCTGGACCTTGGCCTCCAGCACCTTGATCATATCTTCCACCATGCCGTGCAGTTCCTCGGCCGGCCGGCGGCGCAGCTCCGCCATGGACGGCGGGGCGTCCAGCAACTTCACGCCGAGCGCCTGGGCGCCCCGGCGGCTGTCCACGACCCCGAACTCGATCCGCTGACCACCCTTGAGGTCGGTGACGCCAGCCGGCAACGCGCCCTTCGGCAGGAACACGTCGCCACCCTCGTCACTGGTGACAAAGCCGTATCCCTTGGCCGCGTCGTACCACTTCACTCGACCCGTCGGCACCTGTTGACCTCTGCTTCGCTCGAATTGCTGGGCTGACCCGGACACGGTCAGCTGGACGTGCTGTCCTCCAAGGCTAACCGGACCGACCGGTCGAGCGCCGCCGGGAATCCGGTCAGATCCGTCAACACCACCGCCGCCCCGGCGGCCCGCAGCTCGTCCGCCGAACACGGACCGGTGATCACGCCGAATCCGGGCACCCCGGCGGCCCGGGCCGCCGCCATGTCCGCGACGTGGTCACCCACGTAGAGCCCCACCCCGTGCGCGACCAGCGCGGTCGCCTTCTCCTCGGCGAACAGGTCGCCGGCCAGTTCGTCCACGGCCAGGCCGAGATGCTCCAGGTGCAGCCGGGCCAGCCGGCCGAGCTTGGATGTGACAACGACCACTCGACCGCCGCCGGCCCGGACCGCGTCGAGGGCGGCGGCCGCGCCGGGCAGCGCCACCGAGGGCCCGATCGCGTACGACGGGTAGAGCCCCCGGTACGTCTCGACCGCCTCCTCGACCGCCTCGGGCGGAAACCAGCGGCCCAGTTCCTGACGCAGCGGCGGACCGAGCCGGCTCACGGCGGCGTCCGCGTCGACGTACACGCCGGTCCGGGCGGTCAGCTCCCGGTAGGCGGCCGCGATGCCGGGGCGGGAGTCGATCAGGGTCATGTCGAGGTCGAATCCGACTGTCAGCGGGGGCACGCCGCCCATCGTCGCACGGCCGTACCGGGTCGTCCGGTGGCGTCCCGGCGCCCGGGGCGCCAGTCGCCGGCCGCGTCCCAGCGGCCGGTCCGGGCGGCCGGCTGACGCGCCGCGACGGCGTCCGGCCCAGTAGCGTGGAGAGACGATGAGCTCCTCACTCGCCGATCACCTGCGGGCGCTGCCGGACGACGCGCTGGCCGCGCTGTTGCAGCTGCGCCCCGATCTCGTGGTGCCGGTGCCGGCCGACCTGTCCGCGCTCGCCGTCCGGGCCCAGTCCCGGGTGTCGGTCGCCCGGGCGCTGGACGGACTGGACCAGTTCACCCTCCAGGTGCTCGACGGTGCCCGACTGACCCGGGCCGACGACGACGGGCTGACCTCCGCCGACGCCGTACTGGCGCTGGCCACCTCCGGTGCCGCCGGCGGGCCGGACCGGACCGCCGTCCGGGCGGCGTTGGACCGGCTGCGCGCGCTGTTCCTGCTGTACGGCCCGGAGCACGCCCTGCGGGTGGTGCCGACGGTGGACGAGGTCTGCTCGCCGTACCCGGCGGGGCTGGGCCGGCCGGCCGCGGAACTCGACCCGGCCGCCGGTGAGCTGGTCGCCGATCCGGCCCGGCTGCGGCGGACCCTGCTCGCCGCCGCGCCACCGGCCCGGGCGGTGCTGGACCGGCTCGCCGCGGGACCGCCGGTGGGCACCCTGCCAGCCGGCGCGCTGCGATCCGCCGCGCCGTCCGCCGCCGGCCCCGGGACCGGTTCACCGACGGACGGCGCGGCGCCGGACGGCGCGGCGATCTCTCCGGTGCGGTGGCTGGTGGACAACGCCCTGTTGGTGCCGATCCCCGACCCGGGTTCCTCGCCCGGGGACACGGCCGTCGAGCTGCCCCGCGAGATCGCCCTGCTGCTGCGCCGGGACACCGGCCCGCTCGGCCCGGTCCGGCCCACCCCGCCGGGCCTTGCCGCCGCCGAGCGCGATCCGAAGGCCGTCGACTCGGCGGGCGCCGGGCAGGCGATGGAGGTGGTCCGGCACGCCGAGGACCTGTTGGAGAGCCTCGGCGCCGAGCCGGCGCCGGTGCTGCGGTCCGGCGGCGTCGGCGTCCGCGACCTGCGCCGGTTGGCCCGGGCGACCGGACTGGACGAGTCGACGGCCGCGCTGCTGCTGGAGGTCGGCTACGCGGCCGGGCTGGCCGGCGAGGTCGACCTGCCCGGCGCCGCCACCACCCGCGCCGGCGCCGATCAGCAGGTGCTGCCCACCGCCGGGTACGAGGCGTGGCGCGGTGGTTCGCTGGCCCAACGCTGGGAGCACCTCGCCCGGGCCTGGCTGACCATGACCCGCCAGGCCGGACTGATCGGCCGGCGCGACGACCGGGACCGGCCGATCGCGCCGCTGTCCAACGAGGCGGAACGCGCGGCGGCGCCGTCCGCGCGCCGGGCCGTCCTCGGCGTCCTCGCCGACCTCGCCCCGGGTGCCGCGCCCAGCCCCGACGAACTGATCGAACTGGTCGCCTGGCACGCACCCCGGCGCAGCCGGGGCCGGGAGGCGGCGCACCGGGACGTGCTGACCGAGGCGGCCCGGTTGGGCGTCACCGGACTCGGCGCGCTCACCTCGTACGGCCGGTTGCTGCTGACCGACGCCGCCGCGGCCGAGGCCCGGTTCGCGGCGAGCACGGAGGACCCGCTCGGCCTGCGCCCGGACGCGGGCGACCTGCCCGGCGAGGCCTCGGCCACGGTACGGGCCCTGGACGCACTGCTGCCGTCCCCGGTCGACCACTTCCTGGTGCAGGCCGACCTGACCGTGGTGGTGCCCGGACCGCCCGAGCCGACGCTGGCCGCCGAGCTGGAGGTGGTGGCCGAGCACGAGTCGGCCGGCGGCGCCAGCGTGTACCGGGTCACCGGCGGCAGCCTGCGCCGCGCCCTGGACGTCGGGTACGCGGCCGACGACCTGCACGGGCTGTTCGCCCGGCGGTCCCGTACCCCGATCCCGCAGTCGCTGAGCTACCTGATCGACGACGTGGCGCGCAAGCACGGCGGGCTGCGGACCGGTTCGGCCGGGGCGTACCTGCGCAGCGACGACGAGGCGCTGCTCACCGAGGTGCTCGCCGACCGCCGGTTGTCCGCGCTGTCGCTGCGCCGGCTGGCGCCCACCGTGCTGGTCACGCCGTACCAGATGGGTCGGTTGCTGCCGGCGCTGCGCGAGGCCGGTCACGCCCCGGTGCCGGAGGACGCCAGCGGCGCCGCGGTGCTCAGCCGGCCGAAGACGCGCCGCGCCCCGGCCCGGGTCTCGGTGGCAAACCGGATCACCGACCCGCTGGCCGCGCCGCGGCTGAGCCAGCCCCGGCTGCTCGGCGTCGTGGAGCAGATCCGGCGCGGCGACGCGGCGGCCCGGGCCGCCCGTCGGGCCCCGGCCACGGTACGGGCCAACGGTCGCACCGACGGCCCGGATGTGCCCGGGCACGGGCACACCCAGGCGCTCGCCGTGCTGCAACAGGCGGTCCGCGACCGGGCCAAGGTCTGGGTCGGGTACGTCGACGCGCACGGCGCGACCGCGTCCCGGCTGGTCCGCCCGGTGTCGATGGGCGCTGGTTACCTGCGCGCCGAGGACGAGCGCACCGAGATGCTGCACACCTTCGCCCTGCACCGCATCACCGCCGCCGTCCTCGACGGGTAGCCGCGCGGACGGGGTCAGCGGCGGCTGCGGCGCAGCGTGCCGATGATCGAGACGACGAGCAGCAGGGCGAAGCCGGCGCCCAGCGCCTCGCCGACGGAGTCGACGAAACCCTGCTGGAGCACCAGCCAGCCCCAGAAGAACCAGCCGAGCAGGCTGACGGCCAGCAGCCCGTACCAGAAGACTGTGACGCGGGACACCTCGGCGGGCGGTTCGGGCGGGGGCTGTACCACCTCTCTACATTGGCACCCGGGCAGCGGAACCGACAGGTGACACGACCCGGGGACGGGTCGGGGTTCTCCCTGTCAGGTGCCCGGGCGGCGGCCGAACACGTGTACCCGGGTGCCGATCGCGCCGAGACTCCAGAACCGCCGGGCGTCGGCCGGCAGCAGGTTGACGCAGCCGTGTGAGCCGATCGACTTGTCGTGCAGGTACGTGGTGGTCTCGTGGAAGCCCATCCCCTGGGTGAAGTGCTGCCAGTACGGCAACCAGACCTCGTACGGGTTGGACCATTCCTTCACGTTGCGGGCGTTGACCGAGTACCAGCCGGTCGCGGTGGCGTAGCCGGCCATCCCGGTCCGGGTGACGGTGGGCGCCTGCAGCACCGTCCCGCCGCGCATCGCCCAGACCGTCTGCAGGGTCAGGTTCACGCAGAACGTGACGCCGCTGCCGGCCCCGCAACTGGCCGTATCGGTGCTGGCCAGCCGGCGGGCCACGTCGGCGGTGGTCGGCCCGGCCCGGCCGTCGGCCGGCCGGATGCCGTACCGCAGTTGGAACTTCTTGATCGCGGCGCAGTCGGCGGCCGACTGCCGGCCGTCGACGGTGACCGCGCCGAACCCGCCCAACCTGGCCAGCCAGGTCTCCACGTCGCGCTGCCGGTCGCCCAGTGGGCAGCCGGCCGGTGGCTTGGCGGTGCGGGTCGGTGTGGCCGTCGCCTTCGGTGCCGGCGTGCTCGGCCGCGGCCGAGCCGGTGCCGGTGCCGTGCTGCTCGGGGCCGGTCCGGACGCCTGGCCCGGTCCGGCCGGCGCGCTCGCCCCCGTTGCTCCACCCGCCGCACCGGCCAGGTCGGGCCGGGTCGGGCCCACCTGCTCCGGTCGCGGGTCGAACGCGCACGCGCCGGCCCCGAACAGCGTGACCGCTGCCACGATCACCAGGCGCGTCACCAGGCGCGGACGGATCATCGTTCCTCCCGAGGGCAGCTGTCGAAGGCTAGACGCACGAGAGTGCCAGGTTGGTTGCAGCAGACGAAGAATTTCTCCGGCCAGTTTTCCGGCGTGCAACACTGGATGGTCGCCCGGAGAACGTCCGGGCGGCGGATGGAAGGTGAGGTGCCGGCGTGAGCGGTGGTCCACTGATCGTGCAGTCGGACAAGACCCTCCTCCTGGAGGTCGACCACCCGGACGCCCAGGCCTGCCGAATGGCGATCGCCCCGTTCGCCGAGCTGGAACGCTCACCGGAGCACGTGCACACCTACCGGCTGACCCCGCTCGGCCTGTGGAACGCCCGGGCCGCCGGACACGACGCCGAGGGGGTGGTCGACGCGCTGCTGAAGTACTCCCGCTACCCGGTGCCGCACGCCCTGCTGGTGGACGTCGCCGAGACCATGGACCGGTACGGCCGGCTGCAACTGGCCAACGACCCGGTGCACGGGCTGGTGCTGCGGGGCCTGGACCGGCTGGTGCTGATCGAGGTCGCCAAGAGCAAGAAGCTCGCCGGCATGCTCGGCGCGAAGATCGACGACGACACGATCCTGGTGCACCCGTCCGAGCGGGGACGGCTCAAGCAGGCCCTGCTCAAGCTGGGCTGGCCGGCCGAGGACCTGGCCGGCTACGTCGACGGCGAGGCGCACCCGATCGAGCTGGCGCAGGACGGCAAGGACGTGCCCGCCGACAAGACGCACCCGGCCCGCCACCAGCCGGCCTGGACGCTGCGGTCGTACCAGCGGGAGGCGGTGGAGCACTTCTGGGCCGGCGGGTCGGGCGTGGTGGTGCTGCCCTGCGGTGCCGGCAAGACGCTGGTCGGCGCGGCGGCGATGGCCGAGGCGAAGGCGACCACGCTGATCCTGGTCACCAACACGGTGGCCGGCCGGCAGTGGAAGCGCGAGCTGATCGCGCGCACCTCGCTGACCGAGGAGGAGATCGGCGAGTACAGCGGCGAGCGCAAGGAGATCCGGCCGGTCACCATCGCCACGTACCAGGTGCTCACCTCGCGCCGCAAGGGCGCGTTCACCCACCTGGACCTGTTCGGTGCCCGGGACTGGGGGCTGGTCATCTACGACGAGGTGCACCTGCTGCCGGCGCCGATCTTCCGGTTCACCGCGGACCTGCAGGCCCGCCGCCGGCTCGGCCTGACCGCGACCCTGGTCCGCGAGGACGGCCGGGAGGGCGACGTGTTCAGCCTGATCGGCCCCAAGCGGTACGACGCGCCGTGGAAGGACATCGAGGCGCAGGGCTGGATCGCCCCGGCGGACTGCACCGAGGTACGGGTCACCCTCACCGACGCCGAGCGGATGGCGTACGCGACCGCGGAGGCCGAGGAACGCTACCGGATGGCGGCGACCGCCCGGACCAAGCTGCCGGTGGTGAAGGCGCTGGTCGACCGGCACGCCGACGACCAGGTGCTGGTGATCGGCGGTTACATCGACCAGTTGCACCAACTCGGCGAGTTCCTGGGCGCGCCGATCGTGCAGGGTTCGACGACGAACAAGGAGCGGGAGCGACTGTTCGACGCGTTCCGCAACGGTGAGCTGTCCACCCTGGTCATCTCCAAGGTGGGCAACTTCTCCATCGACCTGCCCGAGGCGGCGGTGGCGATCCAGGTGTCCGGCACGTTCGGCTCCCGGCAGGAGGAGGCGCAACGCCTCGGCCGGGTGCTGCGGCCGAAGGCCGACGGTCGGCAGGCACACTTCTACACGGTGGTGTCCCGGGACACCATCGACACCGAGTACGCCGCACACCGGCAGCGTTTCCTGGCCGAGCAGGGGTACGCGTACACCATCGTGGACGCGGACGACGTGGTCGGACCGACGCTGCCCACCGTCGACTGACCGGAACGCAGGAGGTCGAGATGTCGGAGACCGTCGCCCCGGCGCCGCTGGAGCCCGTGTCGGAGGACTGGCAGCGCGCGCTGGCGATCGTGGCTCACCCGGACGACCTGGAGTTCGGTGCCGCCGCCGCGATCGCCCGCTGGACCCGGCAGGGCAAACAGGTGGTCTACTGCCTGGTCACCAGCGGTGAGGCGGGCATCGACGGACTGCCGCCGGAGGAGACCCGCCCGCTTCGCGAGAACGAGCAGCGCGCCTCGGCCGCGGTGGTCGGCGTGGACGAGGTCGTCTTCCTCGGCCAACCCGACGGGATCCTGGAGTACGGCGTACCGCTGCGCCGCGACCTGGCCCGGGTCATCCGGCACTACCGGCCCGACATCGTCATCACCAACAACTTCCGGGCGACCTGGGACGGCGCCGTCGTGCTGAACCAGGCCGACCACATCGCCACCGGCCGGGCCACCCTGGACGCGGTCCGCGACGCGGGCAACCGCTGGGTGTTCCCGGAGCAGCTCCGCGACGACCTGCTGCCCTGGACCGGGGTCAAGCAGGTCTGGGCGGCCAGTTCCCCCGACTCGCGGCACGGCGTGGACACCACCGACACGTTCGACCTCGGGTTGGCGTCACTGCGCGCGCACGACGCGTACCTGCGCGGGCTGGGCTCCGGCGACTTCGACGCCGAGGAGTTCCTGGAGGGCATCAGCCGACCGGTGGGCAGCCGGCTGGGCACCCGGTACGGCACGTCGTTCGAGGTCTTCCAGATCAACTAGCTCTGACCCTGTCGAGCAGCCGGGCGAGCTGCGGATCGTTGTAACGCATGCAGCCGGGAATCGAGCAGATCCAGTCCGCGACCCGGTCGCGATCGCCGTCCGCGAACGCCAGTTCGATGCGGCCGGGCCGGATCGGTACGCCGTGGAGCGCGGCGGCCAACTCGCCGTCGACCAGGTATGCCAGCTCGGGCACCTGGCGCAGCAGGTATCGCATGTCGTGCACCCTGGTCTCCACCCAGCTGGCGTTCGCCGTCGCCGCCCTGGCGATCTCCTCGTCCAGGTCGGCGTCCAGCGGCTCCAGGTCGATCCGCACCTGCTGCCCGAGCGCGGCGAACAGCCGGTCGACGAGCATGGTGGTCGGCGCGCTGACCCCCGTCTCGAACCGCGAGACGCACTGCTGCGACGCCCCGGCACGATAGGCCAGCGCTCCCTGGGACAGGCCGGCCCGCTCCCGCTCGTCCCGGAGCAGGCGTCCGATCCGGCGGGCAAGGCTGGGCTCCTCCGAGCCGCTCACTCGGCTGACGGCATTCACCCGTCGATCGTGCTGCTTGTCCCGGACGATCGCCACCACGAGAGCAAGCCTGTGGAAAACCCGCACCCGCCTGTGGAAAACCCACGAAGCGACGTTCGCACACCACGACGCGCTCAGCGCGGCCTGTCCGGAGCGGCGACATCTTTTTGGGCCTACATCGAATTCGTAGTAGCTACTACGAATTCGATGTAGGCCCAAAAGAGGCACCGGTCTCGACCGAGGTCACCACCAGTAATGGCCGCGCGGTCTGTGCCCGGCTCTGTCGACCCCGCCGGCCGCCACACGGCCAAACCGTGGCTGCGGCCTGATGGCGCTGGCCCGCGCTTCAGGTGGGCAGTCCGGGGCCGCCGTCGAGCAGGGCGGTCATCAGGTCGCCGTACTCGTCGATCCGGTCCAGGACCTGGGCGGTGGTGAACGGACGGACGGCAGCCTGCCGACCCCCGGTGGCCGCCTCCACCTCGTCCCAGGTCAACGGGGTCGACACGGTCGGTAGCGGCTCGGCGCGCAGCGAGTAGGGCGACACGGTCGTCTTCGCCGCGTTGTTCTGGCTCCAGTCGATGAAGATCTTTCCGCGGCGCAGTTGCTTGGCCATCTTCGACGTGATCTTTTTCGGATCGGCCTGTTCCAGCTCCGCGGCGATCCGTTTGGCGTACGCCGACACCAGGTCGGCGGGCTGCCGGCCGGAGATGGGGCAGCACAGTTGCATCCCCTTCTTGCCGGAGGTCTTCGGAAAGCTGGCCACGCCGTCCTCGGCGAGTCGGTCGCGCATCCGGACCGCGACGGCGCAGCATTCCTTCAGCGCCGCCGGCGCGCCCGGGTCCAGGTCGACCACCAGCATGTCCGGGTCGGAGCCGATCTTCCACTGCGGGGTGTGCAGCTCCAGCGCGGCGAGGTTGGCCAGCCAGACCAGGGTGGGCAGGTCGTCGGCCACGACGTAGTCGATCGTCTCCCGCCCCTTGGTCGAACCCGGCGCGGGCAGGGTCTCGACCCGCACCCAGTCGGGGGTGCTGGCCGGCGTGTTCTTCTCGAAGAACGACTTCTGGTCGACGCCGTTGGGGAACCGGATCCGGGTCAACGGCCGGTCCCGCAGGTGCGGCAGCAGCACCGGGGCGACCCGGGTGTAATAGTCGATCACCTCAGCCTTGGTGAACCCGGCCGCCGGATAGAGCACCTTGTCCAGGTTGGACAGCTCCAGCTGCCGGCCGTCCACCTCGACCCTGGTCCGGTCAGACATCCTCGACATCCTCCACGGTCTTGTCCGGACGCAACCGCAGCAGCCGGGGGAAGCGCAGCCGCCCGTCCGGGGTGCGCTGGCCGTACTTCACCTCGACCACCACCTCCGGTCTTACCCAGACGGCACCCCGGGCATCCTCCCGCGGCACCGGGTCGGCGAACGGTGGTCGGTCGGTCCGCAACGGCTCCAGCACCGTCAGCAGGGCCCGTTCGGCGGCCGTCCCGATACCGCCGCCCACCCGACCCCGGAACAGCAGCCGCCCGTCGGCCGTCGGCACGCCGACCAGCAGGCCGCCGATCCGGCGTACGCCGGGTCGCCAGCCGCCGACCACGAAGTCGGCGGTCACCTCCAGCTTGACCTTCACCCAGTCCGGCGAGCGCACCCCCGGCCGGTAGACCGAGTGGAGTTGTTTGGCCACCACCCCCTCCAGCCCGTGCTCGCCGGCCGCCTGCCAGGTCGCCGCGCCGTCCGGGAAGACCGGCGGCACGGTCCAGCCCGGCCCGCCGAGGCCGAGCGAGTCGAGGGCCCGGCGACGTTCGACGTACGACCACCGGGCCAGGTCCGCGCCGCGCAGCCGGAGCAGGTCGAAGATCATGTACGTCGCCGGCATGCTGGCCGCGAGCCGGGCCGCCCGGCCCTTTTCGCGTACGTGCATCCGCTCGGCCAGGGCGGTGAACGACGGCACCCCGTCCTCACCCAACACCACCATCTCCCCGTCCAGCAGGACGTCGTCCACCTGGCGGGCCAATCCGGCGACCTCCGGATAGGCCGCGGTGATCTCGGCGCCGGACCGGGCGAACATCCGCAGCCCGGCGCCACCGCCGACCTCCGCGAGGGCGCGTACGCCGTCCCACTTGAACTCGTAGCCCCAGCCGGGGCCGGTGGGCAGCTCCCCGGTGACTGCGAGCATCGGCTTCAACGGAGCGCCGGCCACCTGACCAGCCTAGATCCGCCGCGATTTCCTCGCGGCCGGTTGGATCGGATGCGATCCTGGTCAATGCTGGTGACACTGGAGGCGGAGGACCGCCGAGGCGAGGAGTGCGGAGGATGCGGGCTATCTGGAAGGGCGCCGTGTCGTTCGGTCTGGTCTCCATCGGCGTGCGGGTGTTCTCCGCGACCGAGGAGAAGGACATCCGGTTCCACCAGGTGCACCGCGAGGACGGCGGGCGGATCCGCTACAAGCGGACCTGCTCGGTCTGCGGCGAGGAGGTCAGCTACGACGACATCGCCAAGGGGTACGACCTCGGCGGCGGGGAGATGGTCATCCTCACCGACGAGGATTTCGCCGAACTTCCGCTGTCCACCTCCCGCGCGATCGACGTACTCGAATTCGTCCCGGCCGAACAGGTCGATCCGATCCTCTACAACAAGGCGTACTTCCTCGAACCGGAGGGCACGGCCACCAAGCCGTACGTGCTGTTGCGGGACGCGCTGCTGGATTCGGAGCGGGTGGCCATCGTCAAGGTGGCGCTGCGCCAGCGCGAGCAACTCGCCACGCTCCGGGTCCGCGAGGGCGTGCTGCTGCTCAACACGATGTTGTGGCCGGACGAGATCCGCACGGCCGCCTTCGGCTTCCTGGACGAGGACATCAAGGTCCGGCCGCCGGAGCTGGCGATGGCCAGTTCCCTGATCGACTCGATGACCGGGGAGTTCCAGCCGGACGCCTTCACCGACGACTACCGTACGGCGTTGCAGGAGGTCATCGACGCGAAGGTGGAGGGCCGCGAGGTGGTCGTGCCGGAGGAAGAGGAGGCGGCGCCGGCGGCGGCGGTGGACCTGATGGCCGCCCTGAAGGCGTCGGTGGAGCGGGCCCGGACCGCCCGCGGCGAGCCGACCGGCGGCGGTGCGACCAGGCCCACCCCGATCTCCGCGGCCAAGTCCGCCAAGAAGGCGCAGCAGAAGAAGGCCGCGCCGGCGAAGAAGGCGACCCCGGAGAAGAAGGCGGCGAAGAAGACCACCGCGAAGAAGGCCACCGGTACGAAGAAGGCGGCCTCCGGCGCCGCGAAGAAGACCACGGCGAAGAAGGCCACTCGCAAGTCCGCCTGATCCCAGGTCGTCGCGGGACTGCCATGGACGGCCGTCGACCGGTAGCGTGTCGGCGGTGAGCGGACAGGTGGGTAGCCGGCGGAACACGGGTGAGCCGGACTGGCAGCAGATGACCAAGCCGGAACGACGGGCCGCGGCGAAGGCCGAACGGGCCCGGGCCGCCGCCGCTCGGCGTCGCCGGCAGACGATCCTCGGCGCGCTCGCCGGCGTGGCCGTGGTCGGGGTGATCATCGCGACCTTCGTGATCTTCGGTGGCTCCGACAAACCGGCCGACAAGCCCACCGCCGACGCCGGGTCGTCCGCCGGTGCGTCCGGCGCGCCGTCGGCGACCGCCGGGGCCTTCCCGCAACTGCCGGCCGGTGCCGACCCGGCGCTGGGCAGCAAGCCGACCGTCACCGCCGGCACCGGCGCGCTGACCAAACTGGTCGCCAAGCCGCTCATCGAGGGCACCGGCCCGGCCGCCCAGGCGGGTCAGCAGATCACGGTCAACTACGTCGGGGTCAGCTACCAGAGCGGCAAGGAGTTCGACGCGTCCTGGAACCGGTCCGAGCCGTTCAGCTTCCAGCTCGGCGGCGGGAACGTGATCAAGGGCTGGGACCAGGGCCTGGTCGGCGCCAAGGTCGGCAGCCGGGTGCAGCTCGACATCCCGTCCGACCTGGCGTACGGCGACAACCCCAGCGGTGGCCGGCCGGCTGGCCCGCTGCGCTTCGTCGTCGACGTGCTGGGCGTGCAGTGATCCCACCCCCGCCGCTCGGCTGAGCGGCCGGGTCGCGGGTCGCCGTCAGCGGGACCGGCGAGCGGCCAGCCAGCCGCGGACGCCGAGCACGCCGGCCGTCGTGCCGATCACCAGCGAGGCGGCGATGAGCAGGGCGTGCACCCACAGGAAGCCGGTCGCCGGACCGGCACCGACCCGTCCGGTCGACCAGGCGCGGGGATCGTTCCAGATCGCCAGGGCGAACCTCGGCCAGATCACCCAGGTCCACACACCCACCCCGACCAGGAAGGCCGACCAACCGCGCGACAACACCATGGCTGGCGAGTATGCCAGCCGACCCCCGCCCGGCGCGGGCCCTCGCCCGGCACGGGCAGCGCGGGCCCTCGCCCGGCACGGGCAGAGCGCGGCCGAGGCGGGCGCAGTGGCAGAGCGGGCCACCGGGGTGCCCGTTCTGCCGCCCGACACACGTCGGGACGCGGGTGAACTCCGCCGCCAACCGGGAACGAGCGGGACGGTGCCGACCGCGTCCACGGGAACGGTACCGCGAGCGACGAGGGGGAGAGCACGCATGGCTGAGGCGGCATTCGTCCACGAAATCGACATCACGACCTCGCCGCAGCGGCTGTGGACCGCGCTGACCGCCGGCACTCTCACCCGGTTCTACTGGTTCGACCTGCGGATCGAGTCGGACTGGCGGGTCGGCTCCCCGGTCGCCCTGTACGACGGCGCGTCGGACGTGCTGGTCGCCGAGGGCCCGATCGAGGAGAGCACCCCGGTCCGGCGGTTGTGCTACGGCCTGCGCCAGCACCCGGCCGACGGCGGGCCGGCCGAGCAGCCGTACGGGCGGGTCGCCTTCGACCTGGCACCGCGGGACGATGGCCGGGTACGGCTGCGGCTGACGCACGACCGGTTCGCCGGGCCCGACGAAGAGGCGGCCTGGGCCGCGCGGTGGACCGCGGTGCTGGCCAACCTGCGGGCCTTCCTGGAGGGCGAGCGGCTGCCGGTCACCGAGCCGCCGGCCGGCCTGCGGCCGGTTCCCGTCGTGCCGGCCACCGTTTCCGCGATCACCTCGACCGCCCCGCCCGCCCGGGTGCGGGCTGCCGTTCCGCAGCCCTGATCACCACGGCCGGCCGGGACGGCGTGCCGGCACCGGACCGGTCGGGCAGGATGGGCGACGTGGTGGACGCGGTGATTTTCGACCTCGACGGCGTACTGGTGGATTCTGAACCGGTCTGGGAGCAGGTGCGCCGGGGATACGTCGCCGCGCACGGCGGGCGGTGGCAGCCGGACACCCAGCGCCGGCTGATGGGCATGAGCACCGGCGAGTGGGCCGCGTACCTCAGCGGCGAACTGGGGGTGGACCGGTCGGCGGAGCGGGTGGCCACCGAGGTGGTCGACGAGATGGCCGGGCGCTACCGCGAGCACGTACCGCTGATCCCCGGCGCGGACCGGGTGGTCCGCGCGCTGGCCGCCGACTGGCCGCTCGGCCTGGCCAGCTCGTCGCCGCCGCGGCTGATCGACGTGGCACTGGCCGCGGCCGGGCTGACCGACGCGTTCCGGGTCACCCTCTCCACCGAGCGGGTCGCCCGCGGGAAGCCGGCCCCGGACGTCTACCGCACGGTCGCCGAGCGGCTGGGTGTCGCCCCCGCCCGCTGCGTCGCGGTGGAGGACTCCTCGAACGGGGTACGGTCGGCCGCGGCCGCCGGGATGCGGGTGGTGGCCGTCCCGCACGGGTCCTACCCGCTCGACCCGGACGCCGAGCGCCAGGCCCACCTGGTGATCGGTTCGATCGACGAGCTGACCGGGCCGGCGGTTCGCGCGCTCGGCTGACCCGTACGCGTTTCGGCGCCGGCCGAAGCGCCCGGGCCGTACGGTCGGCCGGTGAACCGTTTCGCCGCCTTCCGCGAACTGCACCACGCCGACCGTCCGCTGTTCCTGCCGAACGCCTGGGACTACGCCTCGGCCGCCGCCCTGACCCGGGACGGGCACCCGGCCGTCGGCACCACCAGCCTCGGCGTCGCGGCCGCCGCCGGCAAACCGGACGCGGTGGCGGCGGCCCGGGCCGAGACGCTCGCGCTGGCCCGCGCCCTCGGCCGGCTGCCGAGCCTGATCACGGTGGACATCGAGGCCGGCTTCAGCGACGACCCGTACGACGTCGCCGACCTGGCCGCCGAACTGGCCGACGCCGGCGCGGTGGGGGTGAACCTGGAGGACGGCGCCCCGGGCGGCGGCCTGGTCGACCCGACGCTGCACGGCGCGAAGATCACCGCCGTCAAGGACCGGGTGCCGGAGTTGTTCGTCAACGCCCGGACCGACCCGTTCTGGCTGTCCACCGAGGCACCGCTGGACGAGGCGCTGCGCCGGGCCGCCGGGTACGTCGACGCCGGCGCGGACGGGATCTTCGTCCCGGGCGTCGCCGACGACGACGCCATCCGCACGCTGGTCGACGAGATCGCGGCGCCGCTGAACGTGCTCTACCTGTCGGACCGGCACACCCTGTCCGGGCTGGCCCGACTGCGGGTGGCCCGGGTGAGCACCGGTTCGCTGCTGTTCCGGACCGCGCTGGGCGCCGCCGTACGGACCGCCGCCACCATCCGCAACGGCGGGGACCGTACCGAACCGCATCCGCCCAGCTATTCGGAGGTCCAGGCGCTGACCGGCCAGCTCGGATAACGACGGTCCGGTGCGCCGAGGGCCGCTCCGGCGAATCCGGAGGGGAACGAGTTCTGCGTGCTCTGACCTGGCCGCCGTCGTCCGTCACCCACGATCCGACGCGAGTTCGCCGACCCGGCCCGGGCTGCCGTCCCGGGCGTCCTCGGCGGGCCCGGTCCGCGGCCGGGGCACCGCGACCGGCGCCGGCACGGCCCCGGGCGGTGACGCCTCGGCCGCAACCGTCGGGTTCCGCGCCGCCGCGGGCGCCCGTCGGGCCGGCTTGAGCAGGCGCACCATCGGCGTTTCCACGAACCGGAACATCAGCCAGGCCAGCAGCAGGTTGAGCAGCAGGAACCCGACCGCGCCGAGGGGTCCCCACCAGCCGGGCAGGCCGTGCGGGTAGCCGGTCTCCCGCAACACCGTCAACACCACGAACACGTGCACCAGGTAGAAGGCGAAGGACACCTCGCCGAGCCACACCATCGGTCGGGCCCGCCACGGCGACCGGGTGCCGCGTACGTCGGCCCGGGCGGCGGCGGTGATCACCAGGAGGTAGACGACGGACAGCACCGTGGTCCAGTAGCCGGCCGGGATCCAGTGGGCCGAGGCGACCACCCAGGTCCCCAGGAAGATCACGCTGGCCGTAGCCAGGCCGGGGCCGCGCCACCGGCCGCGCAGCATCAACTCGGCGGCGGCGACACCGAGCCAGAACTCCAGCGAGCGGGCCACCGGGAAGACCTGGGTGAACCACCACCGGTCCGACTCGGGCACCAGGTGCTGCACCGGCCCGAGCGACAGGATCAACAGTGGCATGGCCACGATCACGGCCCAGAGCATCCACGGCCGCATCCGGCGGATCAGTGGCAGCACCAACGGCAGGCAGAGGTAGAAGAACATCTCGCAGGACAGCGACCAGCTGACCGTGTTGACGCTGTAGAAGTAGCCCTGCGTCGGCGTCCACGCCTGGACCAGGAAGAGGTTGGCCAGCAGCACCTTGGGGTTCTGCTGGAACCCCAGGTAGAAGAGGTAACCGACGACGACGGCCCACATGACGAGGTGGCTCGGATAGATCTTCGCGAACCGGCGCCGCCAGAACGACAGCACCGGGTCGCCCGGTCGGGCCGACCAGACCAGCACGAACCCGCTGAGGATGAAGAAGAACTGCACCCCGGACAGGCCCAGGCCGAAGGTCCAGCTCAGTACGCTCGCGTAGTCACGGTCGGCGATGACGTGCATCGTCCCGACGTGGAATCCGAAGACCAGCATCGCGCCGACCCACCGCAGTCCGGTCAGCGACGGCAGCCGGGGCGGGGTGATCCGGGTCGATTGGACGGCGGGCCCGGAGACGGTGGCGACCGCGGTCACCACAGGGGCCCGACGGTCAGACGGTAGCGGCACACCGGGCGGACCCTACCGGGTCCCGCGACCGACGACGACCGGGCCGACCACGGTGGTGACCTCTGGCCACCGCGTCGTGACCGGGTCCGGGTTGCCCGGCCGAGCTATCGTCCAGACATGACCGCAGGTTTGGGCGCGGTGCCCCGAGGTTCCCGCGATCAGCCACTGTGCACGGTATCGATAGAGTAGGGACGTGCCTCTATGGATAGCCGCGACCTGGGGACTGATCGGCAGCTGCGTCGCCGAGGCGCTCAACCTCTACGGGATGATGCGTCCGACGACCGAGTCGAAGGGTCGCTGGCAGTGGCCGTGGCGAACCAGGGCCGACCTGCCCATCGTCATCTTCGCCGTGATCCTGCGGGCACTTGCCGGCACCGGACTCGCCGCGGCGGCGGGCGCCGGTGGGGTGGCGACCACCGAGTTCGCCACGTTCATCTTCGGAGTGACGGCCCCACTGGTCATCGCGAAGATGTTCGACCAGATCCGAGTGTTGGATCAGAGTTCCGACGAGCAACGTCGAACGGGCGGGGGCGGCAGGGATGGCAACGTCTGACAGGTTCGGCGATCGGCTGCTGAACGCGCTCGCGGCCCGACCGTCCACCACCACCGCGTCGGCGCCGCTACCGGCGCGTACCCGGTTGGCGGCCGCGCTCGCGGCCCGGCCGATAGCCCGGACGACGCGCGCGGCGAGCGACCCCGTCTACGGGGAGCACTTCGCCGGCTCGAAGCTGGCCGAGCAGGTCAAGATGGTGGTCGCCGAGCTGCTGGGCAGCACCGCCGATCAGTTGCGGGTGGACTCGGACGGGGACATCGGCATCCGGGCCGGTTCCGCCATGATCTTCGTACGGGTCCAGGAGAACCCGCCGCTGATCGACGTCTTCTCTCCGCTGTTGTCCGGGATACAGCCCACCGAGACGCTCTACCGGCGGCTGTCCGACCTGACCAACGGCATGGTCATCGGCCGGATCTACTGCACCGGCGACACGGTCTGGGCGTCCATCCCGGTCTTCGGTCACGAGTTCCAGCCGACCCACCTGCTGATCGCCCTGCGGGCGATGATCGAGTTGGCCGACGACCTGGACGACCAGTTGCGTCAGGAGTTCGGCGGCAGCCGGTTCTTCGGCGCGGAGTCCGACGGGCTCAGCTCGGTCCCGGATCCGACCGGCTACCTGCGCGACCTGGCCGAGGCCGGCGAGGCCGGCGCCGGCAGCGTGCTGGTCGACCTGCTGGCCGACCGGGGTCGGACGGACGAGTTGCGGACCCTGGCCGAGAGCGGCGACTGGCACGCCGCGTCCCGGTTGGCCGGACTGCTGCGCGACCAGGGGCGGGACGCCGAGGCCGAGCAGTTCTGGCGGCTGGCCGCGGACCGGGGCGAGTCGACCGCGCGTACCGCGCTGGCCTCGCTGTTCGTCGCCCAGGGGCGGGTCACCGAGGCGATCGACCTGCTCCGCGAGGGGCTCGACGAGAACGACTGGGCCTCGGTCGGCCTGCTCACCCAGTTGCTGGTCGACCAGGGCCGCGCCGTCGAGGTGGTCGAGCTGCTGCGCAACCGCGCCGGCACCGACCGCCGGTAGGCCGCGCCCGCCCGGGTTGGACGCCGAAATCCGGGTACGCCTACCGCTGGCCGAGCAGGATGGTGGGCGGGTCGGGCCGAGGGCCGACCGGTGAGGAGAACGCGTGATGAAGGCGATCGTCTACGACCGTACCGGTGATTCTTCGGTGCTGGAGCTGGTCGACCGGCCGGTGCCGGAGCCCGGGCCCGGCGAGGTGCTGGTCCGGGTGGCGGTCTCCGGGGTCAACCCGACCGACTGGAAGACCCGGCAGGGCGACGGTTCCGGCGCGGCCCCGCCGTACGGCTGGCAGGTGCCGGGCCAAGACGGCGCGGGAGTGGTCGAACGGGTCGGCACCGGCGTGGACGCGGACCTGGTCGGCGAGCGGGTGTGGATCTGGGAGGCCGCCTGGCGGCGGCCCTGGGGCACCGCCGCGGAGTACACCACCGTCCCGGTCGGCCAGGCGGTTCGCCTCGGTGACGCCTCGTTCGACCTGGGTGCCGGCCTCGGCATCCCGTTCCTGACCGCGCACCGCTGCCTCACGGTCGGCGAGACGATGCCGCGGCACCTGCAAGCCGGTGCGTTGACCGACCGGACGGTGCTGGTCCAGGGTGGTGCCGGCGCGGTCGGCAACGCCGCCGTCCAGCTGGCCCGCTGGGCGGACGCCACCGTGATCGCCACGGTCAGCAGCCCGAAGAAAGCGCAGCTCGCGATGGCCGCCGGGGCCTCCCACGTGATCGACTACCGGCGGCAGGACGTGGTCGCCGAGGTACGGAAGATCGCCGCGCACGGCGTGGACGCCGTGGTCGAGGTCTCCCCCTCGCGCAACGCGGCGATCGACGCCCAGGTGCTCGCCCCGCACGCGGCGGTGGCGATGTACGCCGACGACGGTGGCGGCGAGGTCACCCTGCCGGTCCGGCCGATGATGGCGCCGAACGCCCGGTGGCAGTTCGTGCTGGTCTACACCGTGCCCGCGGTGGCCAAGAAGCAGACCGTCGACGACGTGGCGGAGGCCGCGGCCGAGGGGGCGGTCCGGGTCGGCGACGACGCCGGGCTGCCGCTGCACTACTTCCCGCTGGAGCGGACGGCGGCGGCGCACGAGGCGGTGCGGAACGCGACGGTGGGCAAGGTGCTGATCACCCCTACCGAGGGCTGACCGCTCGGCGGTGTCACATCGGCGGGGCGGGTTCCTCGGGCGGTCCGCCCCGGGCCCGTGCCTCCCGGCGGGGGCGCTCAGGGCAGGTCCATCACCTGGTCACGCTCGATCTCGGTGAGCGCGGCGGTCAGCGTGTCGGCGAACGGCACCCCGGCCGCGGCGACCAGGTCCACCACCAGCAGCGGGGCGTGCCGGGCGACCTCGACCGGCTGCGGCGGGCCGGCCTGTTCCTCCGGTGGGTGGACGCCCAACGCGCCGGTGAGCAGCCGTACCAGCACGTCCACGTCGACGTCCGGCTGCCACCCGGCCGCCGACCGGACGCACCGGGTCAGCACCAGTTGCGCGTCCTCGCCGGTGAGGCCGTCCGGGTGGGACGCCTCCAACAGCAGCCGGACCACGCCACTCAGCACCAGCCCGACCCGCTCCGGGTCGAGCGCGGCGAGCGCCTCCACCGCCTCGTCGTACCGGGCGGCGTCGCGGTCGCCGGCCGCCTCGACGGCGGCCACCGCGGTCACCGCCACGGCCCGGGCCTGCGGGGGCAGGTGACGCCAGGTTCGGACCATGTGAAGCCGGCCTCCCGATCGGTACGACTGGACTGGCTACCCGGCCAGGATGGCAGGCCGACGACCGGGCGCCGGAACCGGGCTCACTCGAACCGGCTCACCTCCAGCACGCCCTCGGCGTACCGGGACCGGACCTGCTTCTTGTCGAACTTGCCGACCGAGGTCTTCGGCACGGCCTCGATGAACGACCACCGCTCCGGCACCTGCCAGTGGGCCACCCGACCGCCGAGGAATTCGCGCAGCTCCTCGGCGCTGGCGGCAGCACCGTCCCGCAGCACGACGGTGGCCAGGGGACGCTCGTCCCACCGGTCGTCCGGCACCCCGACGACGCAGGCCTCCAGCACGGCCGGATGTGCCATCAGGGCGTTCTCCAGGTCGACCGAGGAGATCCACTCCCCACCCGATTTGATCACGTCCTTGGCGCGGTCGGTCAGCGTCAGGTAACCGTCCGGGGAGAGCGTCCCCACGTCGCCGGTGCGCAACCACCCGTCCCGGAACTTGTCCGGGTCGGGTGTGTCGTCGCCGAGGTACCGGGCGGTGACCCACGGACCGCGTACCTCGATCTCCCCCACGGACTCGCCGTCGGCGGGCAACGGTCGCCCGTCCGGCCCGATGATCCGGGCGGCCACCCCGGCGGGGATCCGCCCCTGGCTGTACCGGTAGCGCCAGGCCTCGTCGCCGGTGGCTCCCGCCGGTGGCCGGGCGACCGAACCGAGCGGCGACATCTCGGTCATCCCCCAGGAGTGCACCACGTCGACGCCGTGCCGTTCGGCGAAGGCGTGCATCAACGCCGGCGGGCAGGCCGACCCGCCGACGATCACCTCGGTCAGTGACGACGTGTCCACCTCGTTGGCGTCCAGGTGGGCGAGCAGGTCGGTCCAGATGGTCGGCACCGCGCCGGCCAGGGTGGGCCGCTCGGCGGCGATCATCTGCGCGATCGGGGCACCCTGGAGGAACCGGTCCGGCATGATCAGCGACGCGCCGGAGATGAACGCGGCGTACGGGATGCCCCAGGACATGGCATGGAACATCGGGACGATGGCCAACTCCCGGGCGGTCGGCCCCAGACCGAAGCCCTCCGGCATGCAGACCTGCAGGGAGTGCAACCAGATCGACCGGTGCGAGTAGGCGACCCCCTTGGGGTTGCCGGTGGTGCCGGAGGTGTAGCAGAGCGCGGCCGCGTCCCGCTCGTCGAGTTCCGGCCAGTCGTACCGGTCGGGCTTGTCGCGCAGCAGGTCCGCCCAGTGGTGTACGGCCACCCGCCCGCCGGCCACCTCGACCAGCGGTGCCGGGTCGCCGGCGCCGACCACCACCACGTGCTCGACGGTCGACAGTTGGGCCAGCACCTTCGCCAGCAGCGGGATCAGCGTGCCGTCGACAAGCACCACCCGGTCCTGCGCGTGGGTGGCGATGTAGGCGACCTGTTCCGGGAAGAGCCGGATGTTGAGCGTGTGCAGCACCGCCCCCATCGCCGGGACCGCGAAGTAGGCCACCAGGTGCTCGTTGTTGTTCCACATGAAGGTGGCCACCCGCTGGTCGCCGGTGACGCCGAGGTCGTCCCGCAGCGCGTGGGCCAGCCGCGCCGCCGTGGCGCCCACCTCGGCGTACGTCATCCGGCGCGGCTCGGCGCCGGTCCAGGTGACCACCTCGGACCGGCCGTGCACGGTGCTGCCGTGTTCGAGGATGCGGGAGACCAGCAGGGGGGCGTCCATCATCGTGCTACGCATGGGTAGAACGTAGTGGCGCAGCTCACATGGCGAAACCCTCTACATTAACGGGATGAGCATTTCCTGGGCCGAGTCGTACCTCGGGCAACTGCGGGCACTGGACGAGGAGCGCACGCTGATGTTCGTCGGCGCCAAGGCGGTGCTGACCGACGACGCCGGCCGGGTGCTGATGATCCGGCGCTCGGACAACGGCCACTGGGCGCTGCCGGCCGGCGCGATGGAACTCGGTGAGTCGATCACCGACTGCGCGGGCCGCGAGGTCTGGGAGGAGACCGGGCTGCGGGCCACCGCGCTCACCCCGTTCGCCATGTACACCGGGCCGGACCGGACGTTCACCAACATGTACGGCCACACGTATCAGCTCTTCACCGTGGCGTTCCGGGTCGACGAGTGGTCGGGCGAGCTGCTGACCAGCACCGACGAGACCACCGACGCCGGCTTCTACGGCCCGGACGAACTGCCCACGCCGATGGGGCACGCGGTGCTGGAGACCCTCACCGACCTGGCCCGGTACGAGCAGTCCGGCCGGATGATCCTCAAATAAGCCTCAGGGCGTCCCGGCCGGGTACGGCGCGGGACGCCCCGAGGCGTCGGCTACCGGTGGCGGTGCCTACCGGTGGCGTCGGCTACCGGTGGCCGCGGTTGGCCGTCCCCGGCTGGGTGACCGCACCGGCGCTCCCGGCACCCGGGTCGGCCGAACCCGCGCCCGCGTCACCGGCCCCCGCGCCCGCGTCCCCACCGCCGGAGGTCAGCAGGGTCAGCTTGAGGGTCTGCAGGGCCGCGTTCACCGGCTGGAAGAAGGTGGTCCCGCCCACCGTGCAGTCACCGTTCCCACCGGAGACGGTGCCCTGCGCCTGGTCGCCGGCGAGGAACGGGCCACCGGAGTCGCCGCCCTCGGCACACGCGTCGGTCTGGGTGAGCCCGTTGACGGTGACCGTTCCGGCCCCGCCCGCCGGGTCGGCGAACTGCACGGTGGCGTTCAGCGCCTGGACCGTGCCGCAGCTCGCCCCGGTGGTGGAGCCGAACTTGCAGACCGCGGTGCCCACCGGCGCCTCGGTCGAGCCGGCCACTGGCAGCGGCTGGCCGCCCTCGACCGGTCGGGTCTGCCCGTTGAAGCTCTCCACCTCGGCGACCGGGGTGAAGGCGGCCTCCGTCTTGACGAACGAGAAGTCGTTCTCCGGGAATGTCGACTCGACGAACACGCCCTGGTTCCGCAGCGCGCCGCCGCTCAGCGCGGCCGTGGTGTCACCCTGCTGGCCGCAGTGACCGGCGCTCAGGAACCCGCCCTCCACCGCGAAGCCCACCGAGCAGCGGGCCTGGCCGTTGATGATGTACGGCAGCCCACCCCGGACCGCCTGCCCGTTCCCGGCCTGCCCGTTACCGTTCCCGGCCTGACCGTTGCCGGCGTTCCCGGCCTGCCCCTTGTCAGCGGCCCCGCCGCGGCCGTCGTCGGCGGACTCGCCGGCACCGGCCGGGGCGGTCGGCCCGGCGAGCAGGCGGGGCTGACCCTTCGTCGCCACCACCCGGACCATGTCGGTGTCGACGCCCGCGGCCGTCATCAGCGCCCGGGCCGCCGGGGTGGATCGGCTGAGCACGACCACCTGGTTGCTGGCCGGATCGACGAACCAGCCGGTCACCGAGGACTTGGCCTGGGCGGCGCGGCTGTCCAGGGCCAGCTTGACCTTGTTGAGCTGGACCGCGGAGCGCTTGACCACCATCGGCCGGGCGCCCATCTTGGAGATCGTGTCGGTCTTCCGCGCGTCGGTGACCGCCACGTTCAGCGTCTTGCCTGTCTTGTCCACCCAGGCCCCGGCCCAGGCGGCGCCGACCTGACTCTTCAGCGTCTGGGCGGTACGGATGAACTGCGCGTCCTGCCGCAGGCGCTGCTGGGCCTGCTCGGGGGTGAGGTGCAGGTCGCGCGCGAGTGCGTTGAGCATCAACGGCGAGACCTTCGGGCCGCTCGTCTGCGCCGGTGGTCTGTCCTTCTGGGTTCCGGCGAACGAGGGCAACGTCAACGCCGCGGCACCACCCACGGTCGCCACCACGGCCGCCGTCAGAATGACCCGTCGTTTGTCCATCCGTGTTCCTTCCGCGTGCTTCCGGGACCGGGTTCGGAATGCCGGTCCACCTGCTCCGGCGCCGCCCTCCCTGCTCTATGTCTGCCGGAACTCGTCCGCTGTGAGTTCCGTCTCGGCCACGGGTACGGGCGGATCACCCGAAACGGATGGATCACCAATCGTGATGGATTCCACAAAGAAACCGGTCGCCGATTTGAACCGGCCGCCGGTTGCCCTTCGTGAGCTGGTTGTTCGTCCGGGAGACAGCGCTCTCCGGTGGCGCGGCCCGGGGTGCGGAAACCTTCCGTTCGACCACTCCGCGTCAGCGTCCGGTCACAGCATGGTCTGGCTGCGGGCCTCCATGTCGGTGGCCGCCTCGCCCATCGACTCGCGCCGCAGCTTCTCCCCGTCCACCACCCGCGGGCCGGCCCCGCCGCGCAACTCGCGGTCCGGCAGGGCCAGGGTCACCGCGACCGCGATGATCGCGATCAGGCCGGCGACCAGGAACACCGTGTGCAGCGAGCCGACGAACGCCTGCTGGACGGCCGCCCGGATGGGCGCCGGCAGAGCGAGGATCCGGGCCGGCTCGTTGATCGAGATCGTGCCGCCGGCGGCCTGCTGCGCCACCTGCGCCCGCTGCGCCGGCGGGAGCTGGGCGATCGCGCCCGGCAACCGCTCCGCCAGCCCGCTGCTCAGCCGGTTGGTCAGCACCGCGCCGAGGATCGCCACGCCGAACGAACCACCCAACGACCGGAAGAACGTGGCGGCCGACGTACCGGCACCCAGGTCGCGCGTCTCGACCGCGTTCTGCACGGCGAGGACCAGCGACTGCATGCACAGTCCGAGCCCCACCCCGATCACCGTCAGGTAGATGAACGCCTCCCACAGCGGGCTGTCCACCTGAAGCCGGGTGAACAGCAGCATCCCGGCCAGCAGCACCACCGAGCCGGCCACCGGGAACCACTTGTACCGGCCGATCCGGCTCATCGCCCAGCCGGACAGCACCGAGGTGACGATGATGCCGGCCATCATCGGCAGCATCAGCAGACCGCTGCGGGTCGGCGAGGCGCCCTTGACGATCTGCAGGTAGAGCGGGATGAAGATGATCGACCCGAACATCACCAGGCCGAGCACGAAGCCGGCGGCATTGGCCAGCGCGAACGTGGGCCGGCGGAACAGGCCCAGCGGCAGGATCGGCTCGGCGACCCGCCCCTCCTGACGGAGGAAGAGCGCGGCGAGCACGGCACCGGCCACGAACAGCCCGATGATCGTCCCGGAACCCCAGGCGTACTGGCTGCCGCCCCAGCTCAGCGCCAGCAGCACGCAGCTCACCCCGGCCACCAGCAGGCCGGCACCGATCCAGTCGACGGTGTGCTCCCGGCGGGTGAACGGGATCAACCGCAGCACGCGGTAGCAGACCACGATGGCGACCACCGCCAGCGGCACGTTGAGATAGAAGATCCACCGCCAGTTGTGCTCGGCGAAGTAGCCACCCACCAGCGGACCGGCCACCGACGACAGGCCGAACACCGCGCCGAACAGGCCCTGGTAGCGACCGCGTTCGCGGGGCGACACCACGTCCGAGATGATGGTGAACGCCAGCGTCATCAGGCCACCGGCGCCGAGCCCCTGGACGCCCCGGGTGACCACCAGTTGCACCATGTTCTGCGACATCCCGGCCAGCAGCGAGCCGAGCAGGAACGTCCCGATCGAGAACAGGAAGACCGGCCGGCGGCCGTACAGGTCGGCCATCTTGCCGTACAGCGGGGTGGACGCGGTCGAGGCCAGCAGGTACGCCGTCACCACCCACGAGTAGTGGTTGATCCCGCCCAACTCGCCGACGATGGTCGGCAGGGCGGTGCCGACGATGGTCTGGTCCAAGGCGGCGAGCAGCATGCCGGTCATCAGGCCGGACATCAACAGCAGGATCTGCCGGTGGCTCAGTCTCGACCCGGCGGTGTGGTGAGCGGTGGTCATTCCCCCTCCTCCCCCACCCGCGCCGAAACATGCCGCCGGACCGCACCGACGCCGGTCCGATTCGCCGCGCATCGCTCGGCCGGGCCGCCATAAGGTGCGTGGCGGCCCGGCCGGAACGGCTCGGATCAGTGCTTCCCCTCGGCGAACTCCTCGACGATCTTGCTGCAGAAGGCCGGCAGGTCGTCCGGCTTACGGCTGGTGACCAGGCCGTTGTCGACGAAGACCTGCTCGTCGACCCAGGTGGCACCGGCGTTGGCCAGGTCGGTACGCAGGCTCGGCCAGGAGGTCAGCGTCCGCCCCTCGACCACCCCGGCGTCGATCATGGTCCACGGGCCGTGGCAGATCGCCCCGACCGGCTTGCCCGCGTCGAAGAACGCCCGGACGAACCGCAGCACGTCCGGATCGGTCCGCAGAAAGTCCGGGTTCGCCACCCCGCCGGGCAGCACCAACCCGTCGTACGCGCCGGGGTCCGCCTCGGCCGCGGTCACGTCCACGTCGTACGTCTTCGACTTGTCCAGGTGGTTGAACGACTGGATCGACCCGGACTCGAGGGACACCAGGTCGACCTGCGCCCCGGCGGACTCGACCGCCTCGCGTGGCTTGGTGTACTCGACCTCCTCCACGCCGTCGGTGGCCAGGAACGCGATGCGCTTGCCCTGCAGTGCGGTAGCCATGCTGATGGTCTCCTTCCGGGGGAGGTGGCTGCGGTGGGCGACCGGTCGGTCCGCCTTGTCGCCCTCCGCACAATCACCTTCCCGGGCCGCCCGGGACCAAACACACCGTGGCGGACGCCATCACGGCCGGTCCAGGTTTGCCGCCACCGTCCCCGGGGATCCGCGACGACATGGTGACGGGGGCAGCTGAGCAACGCAGACTCGCCGCCGTGGTGACCGGCTGGACCGGACGCGGCGTGCTGGTGGTCGGGGACGCGATGCTGGACGAGTGGCGGTTCGCCGAGTCGGACCGGCTCTGCCGGGAGGCGCCCGCCCCGGTGTTGACCCTCCGCAAGCGCCTGGTGGCGGCCGGCGGCGCGGCCAACACCGCGGTCAACCTGGCCGCCCTGGGCGGGCAGGCGGCCCTGGTGGCGCCGGTCGGCGCGGACGTCGCCGGCGACGAGGTGCACGACTGCCTGGACCGGGCCGGGGTCTGGGACCGGACGGTGTCGCAGCCCGGCCGGCCGACGCCGGTCAAGCGGCGCCTGCTGGCCGGCAACCAGATCCTGGTACGGGAGGACGAGGGCGACGCCGACGAGACGCTCCACGACGAGACGACCCGCGAACTGCTGGTCTCGCTCGCCCGGGCGACCGAGGAGCTGCGTACCGGGACGGCGACCGACCCGGCCCTGGTGGTCTGCGACTACGGCCTGGGCGCGCTGCCCGGGCCGGTCCGGGCCTGGCTGGTCGAACACCGCCGGCTGTACTCGACCGTGGCGTTGGACGCGCACGACCTGACCGACTGGCGCGGGCTCGCCCCGACCGTGGTGACACCGAGCTTCGCCGAGGCGGCCCGCCTGCTGACCGGCTACGGCGGCGGCCGACGGGCTCCCCGCCGACCCGCCGGCGCCGGCCCGGTCGCCCGGGCGCACGGCGAGATCGGGCTCGGGATCACCGTCACCGGGGACGAACTCGCGCTGGCCGGCGGCAACCTGGTGACGGCCGGCGGGAGCCTGCTCGACGACGGCCAGGATCGGGCCGAGGTGGCCCGGTCCCGGCTCGCCGAGCTGCGCGAGCGGACCGGCGCCGACGTGGTCGCGGTGACCCTGGACACCGACGGGGCGGTGGTCGGCGGCGCCGACGGTGAGCCCCGGCGCAGCCACGCGACCCCCGTCCCGGCCAGCCACACGGTCGGCGCCGGTGACGCGTACCTCGCGGCCATGACGCTGGCCCTGGCCGCCGAGGCGCCGTTGCACGTCGCCGCCCAGCTCGCCCAGCTGGCCGCGACGGTCACCGTCGCCGGCACCGGTACCTGCATCTGCCACCGGGACGATCTGCTCGCCGCGCTCGGCGTTCAGACCCCGCAGTACGCCGGGCCGAACGTCGTCGAGCCGGGCGGGCTCGGCGCGGTGGTGGAGCGGCACCGGCGGGCCGGTCACTCGATCGTGTTCACCAACGGCTGTTTCGACGTCCTGCACCGGGGTCACGTCCGGTACCTGGAGCAGGCCCGCGGCTTGGGCGACCTGTTGCTGGTGGCGGTCAACTCGGACGACAGCGTGCGCCGACTGAAGGGACCGGACCGGCCGGTGAACCCGGTCGAGGACCGGGTGGCGGTGCTCGCGGCGCTGTCCTGCGTGGACTACGTGGTGGTGTTCGAGGAGGACTCGCCGACCGCGTTGATCGAGACGGTCCGGCCGGAGGTGTACGTCAAGGGCGGCGACTACCCGCCGGAACTGGTGCCCGAGGCACCACTGGTGCACGAACTCGGCGGCGAGGTGCACACCCTCGGCTACGTACCGGACCGGTCCACCTCGGCGATCATCGACCGGATCCGCTCCCAGGCCACCGGCACCGGCACCAGCACCGGCACCGGCACCGGCCCGCCCGCCGGCCGGCCGACCACGGCCGGCCCGTCAACGCCGGCCGGCCAGCCGACCGCCACCGGCCCGTCGACGGCGGAAGAAGGTTCCTTCGTCACCGGCGAACGGCGGTGAACCGGCCGCTGGACCCGGGTTCACCCGACCTGTTCCGCCGGGACCGGCTGCTGGACGTCCTGATCCCGACCCGCGACCGGCCCGCCGAACTGGCGGTCACCCTGGCCGGGCTGGCCGCCCAGGATCGGCCGGCGGAGTTCGGCGTGGTGGTCAGCGACCAGTCCGACGGGCAGCCGTCCTGGGCGGCGCCGGCGGCCGCCACGCTGGTCCGGGCGCTGCGCCACCGGGGCCGGCCGGTGCTGCTGACCCGACGGCTGCCGAGGCGCGGGCTGGCCGAGCACCGCGCGTTCCTGCTGGACCGGTCGGCCGCCCGGTACGTGCTCTGCCTCGACGACGACGTCTGGCTCGAACCGGGCACCGTCGACCGGCTGCTCGCCGCCATCGAGGAACTGGGCTGCGGCTTCGTCGGCAACGGCCTGCACGGGCTGTCCTATCTGGACGACGTACGACCGGAGACGCACCGGCTCTACGAGCCCTGGCCGGGCCGGCCGACGCCGGAGCGGGTCCGACCGGACACCCCGGCCTGGGACCGGGCCCGGATCCACTCCGCGGCCAACCTGTTGCACGTCACCGCGGAACTGGGCCTGACGGACGGGCGATGGCAGGCGTACAAGGTGTCCTGGATCGGTGGTTGCGTGCTCTTCGACCGGGCCAAGCTGTTGGCCAGCGGCGGTTTCGACTTCTGGCCCCGGCTGGACGAACGGCACCAGGGTGAGGACGTCGCGGTCCAGCTCGCGGTGCTGGAACGGTACGGCGGCGCCGGCGTCCTGCCCAGCGGCGCGTACCACCTGGAGTCGCCGACCACGGTGACCGAGCGGGACGTGGAGGCCTGGGAGGTGTTGCTGGACCTCGGCGCGGACGGCAGGTCCGTCCGCCCGGCGAACCGGACGGACGGATCGTGAACCCCGGCGGGCGCGGTGGCGGAAGCTGCCGGCACCGCCGCCGCTACCGGTCCCGGGTGCCGGCCAGGTCCGCGACCGCCGCCAGGACCTCCACCACCGGTACGTCGGTGACGTACGACTCCCGGTGGTCGCAACTGCCGGTGCTCGGCCGGTCCGGGTAGACGTCCCCGCCACCGTCGACGCCGCAGACCGGGCAGTTCACCGTCCACGAGCCGATCGGCCGGTGCCGGGCCCGCAACGGTGTCGCGCAGTTGATCAGATTGCCCACCCAGAAGATGCCCACGGTGGGCGTACCGACCGCCGCCGCGACGTGCACCGGTCCGGTGTCGTTGGAGACCAGCACCGCGCAGCCGGCCAGGAACCCGACCAGCCCGCTCAGGGACAGCTCACCGGCGAGCGAGCGGACCGGCAACCGGGCCGCCTCGACCACCCGATCGGCCAACGGCCGTTCGTCCGGCGCGCCGGTGACGTAGACGTCGTACCCGTCGGCGACCAGCCGGTCCGCGACCTCGGCGAAGCGTTCGGCGGGCCACCGGCGGCGCGGATCACTGGCCCCCGGATGCAGCGCGGCCCGCGGCCGGCCCGGCGGGCCGACCACGGCGGCGGCCTCGGCCCGGTCCGCCCCGGTCACCGCGAGCCGCGGCACCAGGCCCACCGGCGGGGCGCCGACCAGGCCGGCCACCTCCAGGTAGCGGACCACCTCCGGCTGGTAGTAGACGTACCGCAGCCAGCGGTCCAGCGGCGGCGCGTCCGGCGCCCGCAGCCCGGCGGTGAGCCGGGCGCCGAGCGCGGACACCAGCGGGTTCGAGTTCGCCCCGCCGCCGTGCATCTGCACCGCCAGGTCGAACCGCTCCCGCCGGGCCGCGGCCAGGAACTCCGCCATCGCCGCCGCCGGGTCCGCGGTCTCGTCCGACCCGGCGGTACGGATACCGGGCGCCGGCGGCACCACGAGCACCCGGTCGACCGGGCCGGGCCGGTCCCGCAGCAGCCCGACGTGCCAGGGCGCGCCGAGCAGGACCAGTTCGGCGTCCGGATAGGCGGCCTTCAGTGCGTCCAGGGCCGGCAACGTGAAGATGAAGTCCCCGAGCGCGTTGGCCCGCAGCACGGCGATCCGGCGTACGTCCGGCACCAGCCCCCGGTCATCGTCAACGTTCATCGGTCGCGGTTCTCGGTCGTGGTCGTCGGTCATCCCGGCGGTTGCCGCACGGCCGTGGCGCCGAGGTCGGGCCGGGGCGTCGCCGGGTCCCGGTGCACGCGGGATCCCTGGCCGGCCTGCTCCCGGCCGGCCGCCGGGGCGCCCGGATGCGCCGCCGGACCGGCGCCGGGGAGCCGGTCGTACAGCCGGCTGCCGACGGTGATGCTGCGCCGCCGACGCGGAACGGACCGGGGCAGGAACACGGTGAGCAGGCCGTGGTCCATCACCGCATCGATCCGGTCGGCGTCCGCCGCGTCCGGCAGCCTCACCCGGTGTGCGAAGGACCGGTGCCGGGCGCCCGCGCGGGGCAGGCCCTGGTCGGCGTTGACCTCCTCCTCGGAGCGGGCCCGGATGCACAGCTCACGGTCGTCGAGTTCGACGGCCACCTCCTCGGGCGCCACGCCCGGCAACCGGGCCACCACGGTCCAGCCGTCGCCGATGTCGGTCAGCTCGACGTCCGGCGGGCCGCCGCCGGTCAACGGGACTCCCGTTGCATCTGGGTGAGCTTGCTGTTGACCGGTCCGCGGGGCCGCAGCGAACTGCTGGCGTTCAGGTCGGCATCCAGGTCCACCCCCACGCCGAGCCGGTCCACCAGTTCACCACCGAACCAAGCCCCGGCCGCCACGCCGGCCAGGGCGACCACCTCGATGGCCAGCACCCCGCCACCGGCGCTGTGCCCGATCGCCGAACCGCGAACGGTCCAGACGCCGGCGAAAAGCAGGATCACCCCGGTATTGATCAACGCGTGCAGCACGCCGATCCGTTTGGCCCGGGTTCCGGCCGGGATGGCCAGCAGGTCGAAGACGCCGGCCAGCGCGGCCAGCACGCCACCGATCAGGCCGGCCAGGATGTTGTAGTACGCCAACTGACCGAACAGCGGCGGGCCGCCGAACAGGTCGACCAGGTCGAAGATCACCCCGGCCACGAAGAGCGCCACCGGAAACATCACCAGCATCGGGTGCACCGGGTGCCCCAACACCTTGATTCGGCTCTCCATGGTCGCCTCCAGGCCGGGATTCGCGCAGCCCCACCAGTGTGCTGGGCCAATTCCGCCCAGGTGACCGGTTTGGCCATATCCCGCCGACCGAGTGGGCCCGCTCCGGCCGGAATTCGCTCCTCCTGCTGCCGCCCCCGTCGTTTGCCGCCCGCCGCAGGCGGGGATGCGGCGGCAACGCGGGGGACGGGGGGGACGGTCATGCCGGTCACGGTCAAGAAGATCTTCGCCTGGTTGGGCGTGGGATTCCTGTTCTTCTTCATGGCCTTCCGGCCGGACGGGGCGGCCCAGATCTTCAAGGCGATCGGCGGCGTCCTGATGGCGGTCGCCCAGGGGCTCGGTGACTTTCTCACCAGCCTGATGACCTGACGCCAACCATCCCCGACAATCCCCCCGCCCAATACCCGAGACAGTTCTCGCCCTGCCGCTCGGGCCGGGTTCCACCGGCACGAGCAGCAGAGCGGCGAGGTCACATCAAGCGACAGCAGTCCCTTCGAGCTCGATCATCTGGCCGGGGATCGCCAGTCGGCTGACGCCGAGCATCGTGGTGGTCGGCGCCACCCCGGCGGCCCCCAGACGCGACGCGAGCAAGCCGTAGTGCGGAAACAGCCCGTCGACGTCCGTGGTGTAGACGTTGAGCCGGACGAGGTTCGCCAGGGACATGTCGGCCGCGGCGAGGACGCCCTCCAGGTTGTCGATGCTCAGCGACAACTGTGCGGCCATGTCACCTTCGTGCTGCGGCTTACCGTCCTCGCTCATCGCGGTCTGCCCGGAGCAGTAGAGGGTTCGGGTGTGACCCGAGATGACCTCACCCTGGTTGAACCCCATCTCCACCGACCACGTCCACGGGTTGACCGCCGCGCGTTCCACTGCCACGTCTGCTCCATTCGGTTCATTGACGGTGCGCACGTCATCACTGACGCCGCGTCGAGGAGCCTGCCAACAAAACACGACATCTCTTGTCGTGTTTTCGATAAAATTCCTGAATGCGCGCCGAACGATTGATGTCGATGGTCCTGCTGCTGCGCCAGCGCGGCCGGCTGACCGCGGACGCCCTGGCCCGAGAGCTCGAGGTGTCCACCCGCACCGTCCTGCGCGACATCGAGGCGCTCTCCGCGTCCGGCATTCCCGTCTACGCCGAACGGGGTCGGCACGGCGGTTTCGCGTTGCTGCCCGGCTTCCGCACCGAACTCACCGGCCTGAACCACGACGAGGTCCTCGCCCTGCTGACCGCCGGGCCGGGGCGCGGAGAGCAGGTGTTCGGCCTCGGGCCGGCGCTCGCCTCGGCCATGCGCAAGGTGGTCGACGCAATGCCTGAGAACCACCGGGCCACCGCAAGCGACGCGGCCCGGCGATTTCTCGTCGAACCGGAGACCGACCTGCTCTCACGCCGGCCGGTCATCGAGGACGTCCCGGAAACGACGATGATCGTCGTCCGGCGCGCGGTGCTCGCCGGACACCAACTACGCATTCACTACGCCGCCACAGGCCAACTCCCACGGTGGCGCACCGTGCATCCGATCGGCCTGGTCACCGTACGCGACCGGGCCTATCTGCTGGCCACGAGATGCGGCGAGGAACGCACCTACCGGCTGTCGCGGATGCTTGCCGCCGAGGAGCTCCCCGAACCCGCCGAACGACCGAGCGAGGTCGATCTCGACCGGGCCTGGCGGGAACGCTGCGCGCAGTTCCTGTCCGACGGCCACATCGCCGCGCTGGTGCGGGTGAGCCCCGCGCGGCGAGAAGACCTGCTGAGTGCCGCGGTGGCGGTCCGCGCCGAGGAGTCCGACGCAGACGGCTGGCTGCGACTGGAAGTGACCTTCCAGGATCTACGACATGCCGAGTGGGCGCTGTGGCAGCTCGGCATGGGCGCGGAAGCCCTGGCTCCGGACGAGTTGCGCGCCGCCCTGCACGACCGGGCCACCGCGTTCGCCGCCCGCTACGAGACGGTTCCCTGAACGTCTGTCGCCATCAGCGGACACCTGGCGCGCACCGGCCACCGCCCGCCCGTCCGGACGGTCTACGCGCACGAGACGCAGCAGCGAGCGAACGGTCGTACGGCGAGCCGCTCCTCGGCGATCGGCTGCCGGCACCGCTCACAGACGCCGTAGGTCGCCGCGTCCATTCGACGCAGCGCGTCGTCCAACTCGGCGATCCGCTCCCGCGTGGCGGCGCGGTCGCGGCTACACGTACTGCTGAACCGGTCGCCGTGGGCCGCCCAACGGGTGGCGGCCCACGACGGACCGCGTGCGACCCACTCGGACTGCCGGGACGCGTGCCCGGTCAGCCGGCCGCCACCGCGGTCGCGACGCGGTTCCAACCGTCGCGGTAGCGGGGGCCATCGGCGGTCGGGTAACGAGCGGCCAACTCGCCCAGGCCGACGTCGTCGTTGACGGTCAGCCCGTGCCGGGACAGTGTCGCGGCGATCGTGTCGGGCGTGAAGGCGCTGTGCAGGGGCTCCCCCCGCCGGGCGACCATCCGCTCGACCCGGCGGGCTCCCGAGTGGCCGGCCGCGCGGTCCAGCGCGTCGGCTTCGACATAGTCGAGCACCAGCGAACTGCCTCGCGCGGTGACCCCGCGCAACTCGGCGAGGGTGGTCTCTAACGCCTCCGGCGTCAGGTACGGCACCACCCCGAGCCACAGGAACAGCGCCGGTGCTCCCGGGTCGAAGTCGTGCTCCCGCAGTCGCGCGCCGACGTCGTCGACACCGAAGTTGCACGGAACGTACGTCGGCCCGCCGGCCTCGTCCACGATGGTCGACCCGTGCGGCCCGCCTGGCGTACGCCCCGACCCGGTCGGGCCTGCCGTCGCCCGGAGGCGGTCGCGTTTGGCCTGCTGCGTCGTCGGCACGTCCACCTCGAAGAACCGGGCGGCCCCGGGCAGGCGGTGCGCCGTGGTGTCGAAGCCGGCGCCCAGCAGCACCACCTGACGCACGCCGGCACGGGCCGTCGAGCGGATCGCGTCGTCGGCGTACCGCGCCCGCAGGACGACGTGCCCGTGCAGGCCGGGACACCAGCGGTCGAACAGGCTCACCGCCAGGCGGGCGGCGAACGCTGACCGGGCGGGCACCAGGTACGCGGGCCGCCGCACGAAGTGTCGAGCCATCGGATCGACCAGCAGTCGCCGGCCCTCCGGCAACAGCGACTCGGCGGCCCGCATGGTCGCGGTCGCCTCTGCCGTGTCACTGTGATTGTGCGTGAGCCGCGACATCTCGATCCTTCCCGCGCGATACCCGACGATGTCACCCTGCTGATCGAGCGCGGGCAGCGTACCGCGCGAAAGGGCCGGAATCAGGCACGGCCCCGAGGTCTTCCGAGCCGTGACACGCCGAGCAACGGCGGTCGCGCCGGTCGACGCCGGACTGCGCCCCGGCATGGTTATTGTTTCGCCCATGTTGAAACGTGGGTATGTCCTGCCGCCGGAGCACCTTTATCCGCCGGATGAGTGGCGCATCGTCGAGACACGCTACTCCGACGAGTACGTGTCCCGCGCTGAGACGGTCTTCGCCCTGGGCAACGGGTTCCTGGGGGTGCGCGGCACCTTCGAGGAGGGCCGCCCCGCCCGGTCGCCCGGCACCTACGTCAACGGCTTCCACGAGACATGGCCGATCGTCCATGCCGAGGAGGCGCACGGCCTCGCGCGGGTCGGTCAGACGATCATCAACGTGCCGGACAGCACGATCTTCAAGTTGTACGTCGACGACGAACCGTTGTTCCTCGCCACGGCGCGGATGCAGGACTACCGGCGGGTCCTGGACATGCAGGCCGGCACCCTGACGAGGGAGTTCGTCTGGGCGCTGGCCAGCGGCAAGCGCGTGCGGGTCCGCTCGTCCCGGCTCGTCTCGTTCGAGCACCGGCACCTAGTCGCGATGACCTACGAGGTCACCGTGCTCGACCACGGTGCGCCGGTGACGATCTCGTCGCAGGTGGTCAACCGCCAGGACAGCCGGCCCGTGGACGAGATTCCCGAGCAGCGGCCCAGCGACCCACGGCTGGCCAAGGTGCTGCCCGAACGGGTGCTCAACGCCCAGGTCATCGAGCAGGCGGACGGCCGAATCCTGCTCGGCTATCGCACCACCAACAGCAACATGACCCTGGCGGTAGGCGTGGATCACGTCGTCGACGCGGACTGCCCGTTCCAGGTCGAGGCCTCCGTCGATGATGACGGCGGGGAAATCCTGATCACCGCGGACGCGCCGCCGGGGGTACCGATCCGGATCACCAAATTCGCGACGTACCAGGGTTCCCGGTCCATCCCGGCGCGCGAGCTGGTCGACCGTAACCGCCGGACTCTCGACCGGGCCCTGCGGGTCGGGTTCGACGCCCTCGTGCGGCAGCAGCGCGAACAGCTCGACCAGTTCTGGGACCGGGCCGACGTCCGGGTGGAGAGCCGCAGCGACCAGGTGCGTCGCCAGCAGGCCATCCGCTGGAACCTGTTCCAGGTGGCGCAGGCGTCGTGGCGGGCCGAGAACGCCGGCATCTCCGCCAAGGGGCTGTCCGGCCACGCCTACGACGGGCACTACTTCTGGGACACCGAGATCTACGTGTTGCCGTTCCTGTCGTACACCCAGCCCAAGATCGCGGCCAACCTGTTGCGCCACCGGCACAGCATGCTGGACCGGGCCCGGGAGCGGGCGGCGGTGATGAGCCAGAAGGGCGCCCTGTTCCCGTGGCGCACCCTCACCGGCCAGGAGGCATCGGCCAACTTCCAGGCGGGCACGGCTCAGTACCACATCAACGCCGACATCGCGTACGCGCTACGGCGCTACAGCAACGTGCAGGGCGACCTTGACCTGATCGGCGAGGTCGGGGCGGAGATCCTGGTCGAGACCGCCCGGCTCTGGGAGGACCTCGGGTTCTACGGCGCGGATGGCAAGTTCCACATCCATGGGGTGACCGGACCGGACGAGTACACCACCGTGGTCAACGACAACACCTACACCAACCTGATGGCCAGGCTCAACCTCAGCTACGCCGCCAGCAGCGTGCGGCGTTTGCAGCAGGAGCAGCCCGACACCTACATCGCGCTCGCGCACGAGGTCGGGTTGGGCCCGGACGAGGTCGAGTCGTGGGAGCGGGCGGCGGCCGCGATGCACGTTCCCTACGACCCGGAGCGCGGCATCCACCCGCAGGACGACACGTTCCTCAAGCGCGAGGTCTGGGACCTGGAAAACACGCCGCGGGAGAAGTTCCCGCTGCTGCTGCACTTCCACCCATTGGTGATCTACCGGTACCAGGTGATCAAGCAGGCCGACATCGTGCTCGCCATGTTCCTGCTCGGCAACGAGTTCTCGCAGGAGCAGAAGCAGCGCAACTACGAGTACTACGACGCGCTGACCACGGGCGACTCGTCGCTGTCGGCGTGTGTGCAGAGCATCCTGGCCGCCGAGATCGGCAACGAGCGGCACGCCCTGAAGTACTTCAACTACGCGCTGCTGATGGACCTTGCCGACATCGCCGGGAACACCTCGGACGGGGTTCACATCGCGTCGTCCGCCGGCGTCTGGTCCTCGCTGGTCTTCGGCTTCGGTGGAGTACGCGACTTCGACGGGGATCTGTCCTTCGAACCCGCCCTCCCTCGCCTGTGGGACAGCCTGTCGTTCTCGCTGCGGTTCCGGCACCGGCAGGTCAGGGTCCAGCTCACCCGAGACGAGGAGCGTTATCTCATCGACGAGGGCGAACCGCTGGAGATCACCGTTCGGGGTAAGCAGCATCTGCTGAGCCCGGGGACCCCGTTGGTCATCCGGCAGGTCCCGCGCCCACGGCTTCGGCAGGCCGGCGCACGCCACAGCGAGGTTGCCGAGGTCGCCGAGCAATCCGCGTGAGGCTCGCCAGCGCCGTCGCAAAAGTTCGTCAGGATGCTGGACGGAAGCAGGTCACCGCCCAGGCGACACATCGCTGAGATGGAACCCTGACCAGCTCTCATGCTGGTCAGGGCCTTTCCTTGAGCCGCCTGACGGAATCGAACCGTCGACCTACGCATTACGAGATCGAGCGGAGCCCCAATCGGTTTGTGCCTAGAGCCCTTTGCTCGCTGGTGTTGCTGCCGGCGCTATGCGCGATACTTCCCGTCATGATTCGCCATGGCCTTGTGGAGTTCAGGCAGATCTCCGACCCGTCCGAGATCAGTGCCCGCCAGACACGCGAGCTGGTCGAGTGCTGGATCACGGTGGCGAACACCGGCGGTGCAGTGGGTTTCGCGTTCCCACCCGTCGGATTGGAACAGGTCGCTCCCGTGGCCGAGCGCCTCATCGCCGACCTGGACCCTCAGCGCAGCAGGCTCCTGCTGGCGATGGTCGACGGGGCGCTGGCGGGTTGGCTGAACCTATCCCGTCACGTGGATCCACTCGTGGCTCACTGGGGCACCGTCAACCGTGTCCAAACACATCCCGGCTACCGAGGGCGCGGGATCGGCGCAGAGATGATGCATCGGGTTCGGCAGATCGGCCGTGACGAGATGGGGCTTGAACAGCTGCGCCTTTACGCGCGAGGCGGAGTCGGCCTAGAAGACTTCTACGGTCGACTTGGCTGGAAAGAAATCGGCCGGTGGCCCGGAGCGCTGCGGTTTGGCGCGGGCGATGACCGAGACGAGATCCTTATGGTCCTCGCCCCGCTGTGACTTGTTCTCATCACACTGCCAGCGTGGCCGGCCGGCACGGCCGATGCCGGCCGCAGGTCGCCAGCAGGCCGGGGCCGGGCCGGCGCGGCCCGCTTGCGGGCCGCCTTGATCGACACTGCTCGGGCGCGGTGACGGTAGGCGTTTGGGCATCCCAGTGGATGACGGCTCAGGTTCAGCTCAAGCCGACCACTCGCGCCCGGTATGAAGTAGCGCTGCGCCGGCAGATCCTTCCGACCTGGGCCGAGGTTTCGCTCTCGGCAGGCTCCTACAGGAGGTGGCGGCGTTCGGCCGTGGCTGCGGGCGCCAACGTCAAGGCGGTACAGCGGATGCTTGAACATACCTCGGCGTCGATGAGGCTGGACGTGTACGCGGGTCTGATCGGGGACGACCTGGACGCGGTGGCCACCCGGCTGGATGAGGCGGTCGCGGCACGGGATGCGGACTATTGCGGACCGGGATGGTCGGTGGCGCTGTTGTTGATCTCGGAAAACGACGAAGCCCAGGTCGTTGACCTGGGCTTCTGCACCGAGCCGCCTGACGGAATCGAACCGTCGACCTACGCATTACGAGTTGATCGGTGCATTGTTTTGGGACTGGCATCGGCTGGCATCCCCGTTCCGTCGCCCCTGCTAGACGCCTCAGTGCCAGTCAGTGCCACCTGATGCCAACCGCGCTACTGCAACGGGATGGTGCAACGGAAGAATGTCGTCAACTGCGCGACAGGTCGTCGGTGGCACCGTTGACGGAATCGAGTGGGGCGGTATTCAGCGCGTCCTCGGCGCCGCATCCGTAGCCGCGGTAGTACTCGTTGCGGGGTGCGCTGGCGACGGCGGTCGCGAGGTTCCGCTCGGCTCGGCGGGAGTTGGCGGCCAGGCCGATGAGACCGAAGCCGAAGCCGACCGCGAACAGCGCCCATGCCCTACCGCTGAGCTGCTCGTCGATGAGCGCCAGCCCGGCGGAGATCAGGACTGCCAGGACGGCCACGCCGACGAGGACGGTGACCGTCTTGCACGTTCCAGCCTGCCGCATCATCGCTTTCCCCACTCCCCCGTGCTACGCCGTTGTAACAGTCCGGTCTCTACTGCCATCGCGAGTCGACCACACAACGTTTCCGTCCGACACCCAAGCGCGCTGTCGGCCATCGTCACCCGATCGTGGGCTTGACCAGCGCGGACAGGCGACGCCGGTACAAATTTGAGACGCTCCGTAGTCCCACTGTCCGGACTCGCCCGAAACTTTCACACGTACTGTAATCGTGGCGGTTGAATACTCAACATCGGCTATATCGATACCCAACGTTACGGTTCAGATAGCGCGAAACCAGTGTCACAGGGCCGCGACCCTTTTGTCATGATCGCCGATCTTCCTATCGGCTGGTCAGCGGATCGTCAGCGTCGTCCGGTCAGCCGGATACACCCGCTCGCGTCCACCGATCGACACGACGAGCACCGGCACACCCTCCGGGATGTCCAGCCGTGCCCGCTCGGTCGGCGTCGGCAGCCGGCCGGTCACCTCCGCCCCGCGCGGCACCGACACCCGCTGACGCTCCATCGGCTCACGCACCCGGGTACCACGGCCAGGGGCAACGTCGACCAGGCCGTCCGCGCGCAGCAGCGCCACCGCCCGCCGGACAGTGCCGCGGCCCACCCCGTACTCCTGAGTCAGTCTCGTCTCGGACGGCAGGGGCTCTCCGGGCGCCCACTCGCCGGCGGCCAGCCTGGCGCGCAGGATGTCGGCCAGCTGGAGATGCCGCGGCACGCCCGAGTGGGAGTTGATCACATTGTGGACGGTATGAGGCGATGATCAAACAATCGGTGGGGGCAATGATCGATTGTTCGAACCACCGCCTTTACCTGCGGTGATGCGGGCGTGCGACGGGGCCCCGGGACGCGGTCCGGAGCCCCGCTGTACGCAGGCCCGACCCGCATCGACCCCGCCCGGCCAGCGTAACGGTCGGGCCCGACGCCACACCTGCCCGACCGGGGCGTCCGGCCGCTACTCTGAGGTAGCCGCCCATGCCCACCTGCATTATCCCGGCCAGCACGAAGGGCACCGCCGTGACACCCAACCCCCTGGCCAGACGACGCAGACTCAGCCGCGCCCTGGTCGATCTCCGCGACAAAGCCGGCTACGGCCACGTCGAGCTGGCCCGCCGCTCCGGCGTGACTGCCAGCGTCATCAGCCGCCTGGAGTCTCCCTCCGAACCGGGGCGGCGGCCCAACGTGCTGCACGTCCGCAAGCTCCTCGACGCGCTCGACGTGCCCCGCGGCTCCGACGAGTTCATCCACATCGAGAAGCTCGCCGAGGACGCCGCGGACAGCCGCTGGTGGGACTCGCACACCTACCGGGCGATGGGTGGCGGACAGCGCGTCTTCGCGCTCGTCGAGCTGGGCGCCGCGACGATCGACGAGTACGCGGCCGGGCTGCTTCCCGGCCTGGTCCAGACCGAGGAGTACGCCCGGCACCGGATCGCCGCCGGCGAGGAGGCCGACGTCGACGTGGACGCCATCGTGGCCGGACGACTCGGCCGGCAGCGGCAGCTCGCCGAGCAGGGCACGACGTACCGCCTGGTCCTCGAAGAGCACGCCGTCCGGCGGTACCCGGTGCCGCCGGCGGTGATGCTCGACCAGCTGCGGCACCTGCTCGACCTGGCCGACCGGCCGCAGGTCAGCATCCGGGTGCTGCCGGTCGCCGCGGACCTTGGCCCGGGACCGGCGCCGCGCGCACCGTACGCGCACATCAGCTACCCCGACCCGGACGACCCGCCCATCGTCATCATCGACGGTGTCGGGGATCCGCTACTCGACACGTCCGAGTCGAGTGTCTCGGGGTATGCGCGCCTCTGTGAGAGGCTGCGCCGGGCGGCTCTGTCTGACGCGGACAGTGCCGCTCTCATCCACCAGGTGGCCGGCGCGCTGGCCACCACGATCTGATCCGGAGGGATCGCCATGTCCGACCCGCAGTTCACCAACACCACCGACCCGAGGTTCACTGCCTGGCGGAAGTCGACGAAGTCCGGCAACGAGGGGACCTGCGTCTTCGTCGCCGAGTCGACCGACACCGTGGCGGTCGCCGACAGCAAGGCCGGCCCGGACGCGCCGATCGTGGCGGTCGACCGGGCCGCGTTCGCGGCGTTCATCGGCGCCGTCAAGGCGGGGACCCTCACCGCCTGACCTGCAACTTCTACAGAGGACGGCCGGCGCACCACGCGCCGGCCGTCCTTTTGCATCTCCATCGGGTGAGTCCCTTGTGACCTTGGATGGGGACTGTCAATGTGGTGTGTGCCGATCGGGACAATCCCAGCGGCACGGGCAGTGCGACGAACACGGTCTCCATCAGCACCGGTACGGCCGCCGGCGCGCTGCCACCCAGCAGGGTGCGGCAGTGGTGCGGGTGCTCCCGTTGCTACGGCCGCTGCCGCACCCCCGGATCGGCCCGGCGGCGCGTGGATCCCCGTCACCACGGGAGTAGGCAGCACGCCGCCGGGCCCCCGCAGAGGAGGTCCGCAAGTGCGCATCTCACTCCGACGGCAGGCGCCGGACCCGATCGCGGCGGCCAGCGCCGAGATCCTCCAGGCGGCCCACGACGACGACGCCGAGGAGGCCACCAAGGCCCGGGAGCGTCTGCTCCAACTGGCCCGCAACGACACCAGCGGCCGGTACCCGGGCCGGCCGACCGGCCGGATCGGCGGCAACCGTTGACCGCCATGGACGACGGCGCCACCCGATCCGACGTCATCCGGGCCATCCGGCTGACGTTCGCCCAGCACGACTGCGACGCCGGCCAAGCGCGGCAACGCCGGTGCCCGCACTGCACGCCGGACGGCTGCAGGCAGCTGGAGTGGGCCAACCGGGAGTGGCGCGACCTCGGCCGGGGCGGTGGTCAGCGGTGACGCCCGACGACCTGCGCCGCGGCCGGCTCCTCTACTGGATCGTCCTGGCCATCCTGGCGGCCGTGATCATCGGCGGTGTCGCCCGGAGGTGGCCCGGATGACCGGCCCGGCAAAGCCGCGCGACACCCGGTGCCTGACCTGCCACCTGCTCGGAGGGCGAAAGCACGCCCGCTGCGGCGGATGGGCCAAGGACGGACCGTGCACGTGCAAGCCCTGCTGGCCGCCCGGGACCAGCCCGCCGCCCCGGCCGGTCCTGCCGTTCACCAAGGGATGGCGGCCGACTCGATGACGACCGGCACGACGATGCCCCGCCCACCCAACCGGGTGGGCGGGGCCGCTGGCGTCTACTCCTCGCGCTGAGCCGCCCGACGTCGGAGGAACTCGTGCACCGCTGCTGGCTGAACGTACCGGTAGCCGCTCTCGGACCGGTACCAGTCCTGGCCTCGGGCGCCGAACTCGCCGCGGTCGACGCGGCGGCGAATGGTGTCGACACTGTCCGGGTAGCCGGCGGCCTGGACCTGGTCCGTCACCTGCCGCACGGTGAGCCACTCGGATGCCACGTCGCCCCTCTCCGCGATCCCTCGCAACTCTGGCGAGTGCCCCGATGATCGCAGATCAACAGGCTGGAGGGCAGTACCGGGTGGGGGCGACATGCCGTAACCCTAGCAACGTTGGCAACTCTGGCAACCCTGTGCCATGATTCCCCGCATGAACGTGCCCACCTGGCTCAGCGCGATCGCCGACCACGCCCAGGCGTACGCCCCGCACATCGCGGCCGGCGCCGGCGCGGTCGGCATGATCCTCGCCGCCTACGCCATCCGCCGTTTCACCAGAGACCGTGAGCACGACGACCTGGCGGCGAACCTCGGCGTGATCCTCTTCGGCGTCGTCACCACCGAGGGGATGTGGGAGGTCGTCCGCCACAAGCTCGGCGTCAACGTCGGCCTTACTATCGCGATGTTCGCCGCGTTCGACGTGGTCATCTACTCGCAGGGCCGGGCCGCGATCCGCAAGCTCACCGCGAACCCGAAGGCCCGCGTCGGCACCTACCTGGCCATCATCTGGGCCCTGTCGATCGCCGCCGCGCTCACCGTCTCCACCGCTGGCGGGAACGTCACCACCCAGCTATTCCGGCTGTTCTCCCCGCTGGTGGCCGCCGCCCTCTGGACGCAGAAGGTCACCGAGCTGCGTAACGGCAAGGCCGAGCGGGTCGAGTCCAACTGGATCTGGACTCCGACCCGGATCCTGGTCGAGAAGGGCTGGATGAAGCCCGGCGCGGCAGAGGACCTCACCGAGGTGTTCCGCAAGCGGCGCATCGCCGCCTTGGTCGACGCCGGTCTGGAGCTGGACGCCCAGTTGAAAGCTGCGGACCAGCGGACCGACCGGGCGAAGGCGTCGAGGTGGCGTCGGCAGGATCCGCTCGTGGCCGCCCGGCGCCGGGTCCAGCGGCTGACCAAGGCCGCCGACCCGGACGACGTGGCCGCCGCCCGCCGCCAGCTGCGCATGACGCTGAACATCGAGCAGGAACTGTTCCGCGACGACAGCGCCCCGTCCGATGACGAGCGGGAGCTGCTCGACGAGGTCCGCCGAATCATGACCCAGGCCACCACCCGGGTCCGCGACGACCACGCGCGAGGCGGCGAGGTCTGGTCCAACCCGATGATCCAGATCCGGCCCACGACCCCCGAACGGGCGGCCCTCGTGCGCCACCTCGACGACCGCTCGATGGGTCGACTCGACGCGATCGTTGACGCCGTCACCGACCCGCCCGCTGAGTCGGCACCGACCCACACGCCGACTCACGGCGACCCGGCCCAGCGACCCACCACCGACCCAGCACCGGCGCCCCGCCGTGAGTCGACCCGGGCCGCGACCCGACCCACCCGATCGACCGTCACCGAGCCGGTCCGTGAGTCGGCCGCTGGGTCAACCCAGGCCGACGACAAGCGACTCGCCGCCGCGTACAAGCGGCTCGCCAGGAAGTTCGGCCGGCCGCCGTCCGGCACCGAACTCGCCGCCGAGGCTGGTGTCAGCAAGTCGACCGCGAACCGCTGGAAGAGCAGGCAGTAGAAGCCCCGGGGCGCGGCTCACCGACCAAAGCAGGGCCGCGCCCCGGGTCCCAACCCCATCGGAGGAAGGACCCACATCATGACGCAGGAGCTCATCCTCGCGGAGCCGGCCACGCCGGAAGCGTCGCCGCCGCCCCCACGGCCGTGGACCCGGGCCGCACTGATCCTCACCGCGCTGACCATCGGGTCGGTCGGCGTGGGCATCTACGGCGACCTGACCGGCCACGCTGCCCTGGTCCGGGCCGCCTGGATCGGCCTGGCCGTGTTCGGCGCGGCCCTGTTCCTGGTGCTGTTCGGCGCGGACCGGGAGGCAAGCTGATGTCTGCGCACCAGCCGCCGATACCCCGGTACCGGCTCCACATCTTCGACGGCACGTACGAGGTGCTGCACCACCGCACCTACGTGGTGACGCTCGACCTGAACGCCCCCGGCTTCGGCAGCGTCCTCGACCGGCACCTCCAGCAGCTCACCCGCGAAGCCGTCACGGCCAACGAGCCGATGGACGCCCCGCGGCTGGAGGTCCGCGACCTGGCCGGCAACAAGGTGCTCGACTGGACGGGGGCCTGACGTGGCGCACACCATGTCCCCGACCGCCGTGGCCATCCTGCTCGTGCTGGCCATCGTCGTCGACTACATGTCCGTCGGACCGAACAGCCTGCGGGACCGGCTCGCGTTCATCATGGCCACCCCCGCCATCCGCGAAGGCTTCAACGGGTCGCCGCTGGACCGCAAGACCGTCGAGGCGGCCGGCGGCCTCATCCAGCACCTGCTCAACTCGACCAACGGCGCATACATCGCCGGCGCGTCCGTCAACGCGATCCTCGGCGCCATCATCGGCATCCTGTGGATCTACGTCATCGGCTGCATGCTGCCCACCAAGGCGAGCAAGCGGTTGGGCCGCTTCGCCACGCTGACCTGGCCACAGTCCGGCCTGTACCGGCTCAACGGCAAGCTCTGGGCCGCCGCGGTGATACTCGGGCTGATGTCCGACCTGCCCCGCGGCTTCATCGGTGACCTGACTCGCGGATCCATCGACCTGGCCACCAGCCTGGTCGCGCCCCTGCCCGCCTTCCTGTTCGGAGCTGCCTGATGCTGACCACGATCCTCGCGGCCGCCACCGAGCCGCACCGCGGCTGGGGCGGACCCGTCGCCCTCGGCATCGTCGTCGTCGCCTACGCCACCGGCGCGGCCCTGCACTGGGAATGGCGTAAGCGCCGCGGTGACCTCCCCTCCCCCGCCGAGGGGGGTGACAACCGCCGTGGTGTCAACCCGCAGCTCAGCGAGGTGTCTGACACCGATGACACCACCGCTGACACCCCGTGGTGGGGGCGGATCGTCGAGCGCGGCGGCCGGCGAGTCCGGGTCGTGCCCGGCGCCGTCCCGGAGCGGGATCCGGAGCTGGACTGGGACCTGGAGGAGGGCGACACCGAGACGCTCGAAGAGGCCGTCGACCGGATGGATCAGGACGGCGTGCCGTACGCGGAGATCGTCCGCCGGGTGATGGCGGACTACGAGGTGTCGGAGTCGACGGCGAAGCGCCGGATCCGGGAGAGCCGGCAGGCCCGCGCGGCCTGACCCCCGGACAGCGCGAAGCGCCCCGCCTCCCACCAGGGGAGAGCGGGGCGCTATCGCGTTGCAGGTCGGGCCGGGTCAGCCCTGGCGACGCATCAGCCGGGCCACCGTCGCCGGCGACCACACTCGACTGCGGCCGGCCAGCGCGGCCACCAGCGGCGCCACCACGGCCACCACGCCGAGGATCGCCGACTGCTGGCCGTCGGAGATGTTGAGCCCGAACGCGATGAGCAGGGCCAGGACGGCGGTGACGCCAGCGGTGATCGCGCCGACGCTGACCAGCGGCTCCGACGGTGCGGACTCGGGGTCGGTGGGGATCTGGGTCATAGCCTCTCCTAGTTTCTGTCTTGCACAAACCCGGGTTTCTGCATTACACTTATGGCATGACGGAGACGATGTACATCAGGTTCGGAGCCCTCCCCGAGGGCGGCCGGTCCACCAACGCCGAGACCGACGAACTCGAAGCGGGCGTCTCCTGCTACCGCGCCGAGTGGCAGGACGCCGACCGGGACGTCATCTGCGTCTACGTCCCCTCCGACATCTGCATCGGCACCATCAACCAGATCGACGACCGGCCCGTCTACATCGTCACCGGCGACCTGCTCGACACCGTTGGCGGCGACGGCGAACCGCTCATGACCGGATGCACCGCCGAGCTGGTCGGCCCGGTCGAAATCGTCAACTACTGCATCGAGGAGAACTGACCATGGAGTACTTCGTGATGGCATCCACCGGTATCGAGGACAACGCCGCACCAGCATGGATGCTGGTAGACGACGCGGATTCGGTACTAAACGCCGTACCACTCCAACCCGGCGACAGCTACGCCGACGGCGTAGCCAGGTTGAAGGCCGCAGGCATCATCCCCGCCGATGCCGAAATCGTGGACCGGGAGCCCACCTCCTACCCATGGACCCCACGCGACCTCGATGAGCGGCTGACCCTCGCGGCCGGTGGGCCGCAGTGACGGAGCAGCCGCGCCGACCGGGCCGCCCGGCCACCGGCAAGACCCCGACCCGGTCCATGCGACTCGGCCCCAACTACGACCGGGCCAAGGCCAAGGCCAAGGCCAACGGCGAGACCATCAGCGCGGTGGTCGAGCGGCTGCTCGCCGAGTACGTCGCTGAGCCGAGGTAGTCAGTCAGCGGCGCAGGCCGCGATCTGCCGGGCCCCGCCCGTCGTCACCACGGTCACCGTCTCCGGGTGCGTCCCTGCCGGGCACTGCGCACCGGCCGGCCCGGCCTCACCCTGCGGCCCGCGCTCGCCCCGCTCGCCCTTGGGCCCGACCGGACCCGCCGGACCGGCCGGGCCTGGTGGTCCCTGCGGACCCGCCGCACCGCCTGGCCCGTCCTTGCCCGCCGCCCCGTCCTGTCCGGCCGCACCCGCCGGCCCGGTCGGGCCGGTCGCGCCCTTGTCGCCATCCAGACCCGGCACACCCGGAGGGCCAGGCGGCCCGACCGGACCCGCCGGGCCAGCCGGACCCGGGTCGCCACGCAGATCCGCCGGATCCACCACGCAGGTACCACCGAGCTGCCGCACCTGCTGGCACAGCTGCTCCGCCCCGGAGACGGCGGTGTCGGCGCGCTGCTGCTGCTGGGCGGTCTGCCGGCCCAACGTCGACACCCACCAGCCGATACCGGCCGCCATCACCGCCGCCGCCAGGACCGACACGATCAGCCGGCGCCGGGCTCGCCGGTCCATCCGCTTGTTGAGCCGCCGGGTCTCATCCGTCACGGCGCACCGCCCGGCGGCCGGTAGCGGGCCAGTTCTCGCTCGGCGAGCGCGGCCCGGTCCTCGGCCGCACGCCGGCCGGCGCGGGCCTCGTCGACGGCTTGCTGCAGCGCCTCGGACGCCGCCACCGCGGCGCGGGCCCTGGCGTCCGCCTCGTCTGCCCGCCGTTCCGCCCGGTCGACGGCGTCCTGGTACTCGCGACGATCAGCCCGGTTGCTGGCGAGCAGGTAGCCGATGACGACGGCGAGCAGGCCAAGGCCGCCACCAGTGGTGGCCAGGGTTGCCAGGTCGCCCACACGTCAGCTCAGCTCGTTGGCGCGGTGCGGACCGGTCCGCCGAGCAGGGTCATCCGCGCCTCGTCCTTGACCGTGATCACCGGCACGCCGGACGGCATCTCGTCCGACGCGACCAGGGCGACCCGCTCCGGACCGGAGCCGTAGTCCCGGGACAGCCAGATCGTCTTGTCGTTGGGCAGCTTCAGCATCAGCATGTTGTCGTCCTTCCTGGTTGGTTTCGCCGCCGGGGTCGGGGCGGGCTTGGGCGGGTTCAGGGCCGCGTTGACCGCCTGAAACAGCCGGTCCCACGGGAAGTTCGGCCCGGGGTCGTCGTGGGTGGTGCCGCCCCACGCCCGCCGCATGTCGTCGTGGCTGTAGAACGCGCGCACGGTCGGGTTGCGGACCATCTCGGCCACGGTCGCCCGCCGCACCGCGATCCCGTACGCCCGGCACACCTGGGCCATGACCCGGCCGAGTTGCGTCCACGCGACGTTGTCCAGCCACCACTGGCGGCTCTTGCCGTTCGTGCCGGTGATCTCGACCGCGACGGCGTGGTTGTTGCCATAGGTCGACCCGGCGTGCCCGGCCCGCACCGACGTGTCCAGCGACTGGATCACCTCGCGGCCATCGACGTAGAAGTGGCTGCTGGTGCCGTCGGTGCGGCGGGTCGCGTACGACGCCTCATCGCGCGCGCTCGCGTCGTTGCTGGTGTTGTGGATCGCGATGCCGTACTTCCGGCCGTCCGGATCCGAGTAGCCGTTGCGGCCCTGCACGAAGCTGATGCCCGAGACCTTCACGCGGCGCCGCCGTTGGTGGCGAGCACGTGGTAGGCGTCGAGGGTGTCGACGGCCAGCCACGGAATGCGCTGCCCGGGCGGGTATCCGTCCGGGCACTCGTAGATCACGTACTGGCCGGTCTGGACGGTCACGCTGCCGAACGGGATCGGCCCCGGGGCGAGCGTCAGAACCCCGTCCTCCTCGGACACGATCGCCGGCCCGGCCTCGGGCGTGATCGGCACCAACATCTCGGCCGAGTTGGTGCCGTCGTACTGTCGGGCGTAGATGATCGGCGTCACGGTGAGCAGGTCAGGCATGTCGTTACCTCCGTGGGTTGCTGACGGCGCGGGCCAGGTCCGCGAGGGCCTGCGGCACCGACGGGGCGGGCGAATCCAGGTCGAGCGTGGCGGCGGCGTCGGACGCCCGGTATTCGGCGGCGACGATGCGGAACACCGTCACGCCGTCCCTGCTGGTGGCGTTGAGGGCGTCGGGGCGAGGCAGGATGCCGCGGACCCGGATCAGGCCGGGCCGGATCTCCCACGGCATGACGTACCGGTGCGTCGTCAAATCCAGCACGGGCCCCGAGATACGCAGCCGGCCGGCGTTGGGCGGGTACTGGCGGGCGGCCAGCCAGGCGTCACCGACCCGCTGCGCCGCCGCCGTGGACCACACCTCGTCCCCCAGGTCAACCTGCCCCTGCCGCACCAGGCCTGCGGCGTCGAGCGCCGGCACGGTGGCGGTCCGGGTGAGGGTGAGGACCCGGCCACTCAGGTCCCGGCCCCTGACGGTCACCTGGTTGTAGAGGCCGTCAGCGCTGCCCTGCGAGTCGTAGCCGTCGACCACGTCAGCCTCGTACCGCACCGTGTTCGGCACCGGCGTCCACTCGAAGCGGAATTTCCCGGACGCGGTGCGCTCCCAGGCCCGCCAGGTGTAGCCGGCCTCCAGGGCCAGCAGGTCCTGGAGCACCTTCTCCGGCGTCACCCCGTCCGGGTAGGCCAGCTGGTCGATGCCGTAGCTGGTCGTGGCGATGATGGCGGTCGACCCGTCGAACCCGGTCAGCACCCGGCCGAGCAGGTCCGCCACCACCTCCGACGCGAGGACGGTGGGCGCCGCGTACCCGGTCGTGATCTCCGTGCCGGTGGCGGTGAGCAGCATCGTGCGCAGCGACACGTTGTAGAGCGACGCCCACCAGGTGTCCGCGGTCACCGTCCCGGCGCCGCCCGCGTACTGGATCCAGAACTCGGCCGTGTTCCGCCAGGTCGGGGACGGGTTGTTCGGGAAGTTCGTCACGACGGTCGGGCTGGCCGAACCGCCGGCCGTGGTCCACGTCTGCGTCGAGGCGACCTCACCCGTGCCGACGTTGCCGTCCGTGCGGGTCACCAGCTGCACCGTCAGGTTCGGCGAGGTGATCCCAGCGTCCCAGGTGTACGACACCCTGGCGATCTTCTGGCCGGCCGCCTGGGCGCCGCTGTGCCGCACCACCACCCGCGACCCCGACGACACCGCCAGGGCCTGCGGGAAGCGCAGCACCAGCGCCTGCCGCAGGCCCGCCGCGTCGCCCGGGTCCACGCTGGTACCGTCCTGACCGCCTGGGGTGGCGTTGTCCACCCGCTGCCACGGCGAGTAGCCGCCGTCCACGTAGAGCAGCGGCAGCGTCCGGTCTTGGGTGTGCGCCTTCCCGCCCAGCGCGGCGAGGTCCCACACCTGCCCGTCACGGCCCGCACTGCGGCCGGGATCCTCCAGACGCCCCTCCCACACCGTGGTCCCGTTGCGGGCGTCATGCACGGTCAACGTGCCGTAGTAGGCGATCTCGGCCGGCTGCAGGGACAACGGCCGGTCGAGGCTCACTCGGCAGGACGCGTACCCGCCCGGGTCGGTCCAGCCGAACGTCAAGTCGCGCACCTGGGCGCCGATGTGCATGTCCGTCGACGTGGTGGACAGCCGCACCGTCAGCGGGATCGGCAGGCTCATGTCGTCGCCGGCCGCACGTACAGGTAACGCGGGTGGTAGCTGGCGGTGATCACGGTGCTGTTGCCGAGCGTCGGCGTCGCGCCGCTGGCCCGCGTACCCGCGTCCTGCAACCAGACGATGCGGTTGGTGACGCCGGGGCTGACCATCGGCAGGCCACCCATGATCGGCACCTTGCCGGTGGTACGCACCTCACCGGCCGCGCCGACGCCGTAGGCCATGACGCGCGCCGAGTCGAGCACGATGCTGGTCAGCGCGGTGTCGACCGGCCAGTCCACCACCGCCAGCCGGTCATCGGCCGGCACGAACAGCACCACGTCCCAGTCGAGAGTGCCGGACCCGGACGACCGAGACGCCAACAGCAGCAGCGTCTGCGGCGCCACCGCGAGTTCCACACCGGTCGAGTCGGTGACCGGGTCCGCGCCGGCCGGCACCGGCAGCAGCCCCAGATCCGCCCAGACCGGCACGTTCGCAAACCCCTGCGGCAGGGTGACGGTGTCGGTGGTCGCCGGCGTCGTCGGCGTCGACACGAGCGCCTGCACGTTGATCACGTCGCTGCCATTGGACTTGCGGACCCGGGCGAACACCCGGTAGGTGCCCCTGGTGTCGGGCGTCGTGCCGGATGGCCAGGCGGCCAGCCGGGCCCGGTTGACCAAGTTCGCGTTCGTGGCGAACGTCGTCCTCAAGAAATTCTGGCCGCCGCCGGACATGTTGGGGTCGCCCGCCGCCGCGGCGATGGCCGTGTCGGTCAGGCCCGTCATCGTCTCCGCCTGCAACACCAGCGGCATCTGCGCCGGCGTGCCGCGGCGCCGGACCGCGATCACCGACCGGCGCGGATCCGACCCGCCCGTCAGGGAGCCCTGCGCGATCGCCAGGTTCAGGGGCGTCTCGACGTCGCCTTTCACGCCGGCGACGTCCCAGCAGCAGCCGGTGCCGGCGCCGTCCGCCCACGTCATGATGCTGTCGACGTACCAGGGGTTCCCGGCGCCCGGGGTGCCCGGGTCGGTCGTCGTGATCCGCCGGAATGCAGCACCGGCCGGTGCGGTGAACTTCGTGGGCCCGTACCCGACCCAGGTGTCCGTCGGCGCCGCCAGGCTGATCGCCGACGTGCTGATCAGCGAGTGGCTGGAGTTGTACCAGGCCAGGTTGATCGTACGGGTCGCCGCCGACCACGACCGCAGCCGACCGGACAGCCAGTACGAGTTGCCGGCCGTGGCGGGCAACTCCTCCGACTGGGCGCCCGGGCCCGCGCTGGCGGCCGGGGTTATCGTCAGCGCGCCCAGGCCCTCCCACGACAGGATCGTGGTCCGGGCCACCGACGCACCGTTCACGCCGGACCAGTTGCTGGCGTCCGTCTCGAAGTACGGGTTGGCGTTGTCCACCTGGTTCGCGAGGGCCGGGTCGTTGGCGACCCGCACCGCCGGCAACGTCTCCAGCACTCCGAGCGCGAACGGCTCGGCGGGGATCTGCGCCACCAGCTCCTTCTGCACGGGATCCCAGATCATCGAGGACGGCGCGGTGCGGAACGTCCGGAAGAACACCGGCGCGCTGGTCCCGGGCCGGTACCGCATGATGTTGCTCTGCCGGTCCAGCTCCCGCATCAGCGTCTGCAACGCCGCAGCCGTGGCGTCGTCCGACGCCGCGCGGATCTGCACCACCAGGGTGATGACCCGGTTGGCGTAGGCGGCCGCCGGGTAGCGGTCGCCGTCGGCCAGCAGCGTCGACACCGCCGACCGGCGTAGGTCCGGCAGGTCGAACACCGTGTTGTCGCGGACGTTCCACGGCGACAGGCCGAGGTCGAGCCGGACGGTAGCCGTGGCGGAGATGCTGTCGACGAACTGCACGTCGTAACCCACCGGCAGGTCTCCTCACCTGGCGAGAAGGTTGGCCTCGCGGCCCTGGATGTATCCGACGGTCCGGCCGTCCATCTGCACGGACACCCCGGCCAGCGCGGCCCGGATCGCCTGCGCCAACGCCATCGGACTCGGCCCGGCGGACGCCGGTGCGGCCTGCGGGGCGGAGGGGGCGAACTGCTGCCAGCCACCCCACCAGTGCTCGATGGCGTACCCGACCAACGCCCTGGTCCGGTCCATGTCCCCGTACCGTGGTGCGAACAGCTCGCCGCCGGTGGCTGGTTCGGCCCAGGCGTAGCGGGCCGGTCCGGACGGAGCAGCGATTTGCGCCTGCCGCAGTAGTCCGGCCTCGGCGTGCTGGACGACGCCGCCCCACCGCATCCCGGTCGAGTAGCCCAGTCCGGTTCCCTTGGCGCCGCCGAACCCGCCGGACGGTTCGGCCTCGACCCGGATCCGGGCCTTCATACCGTTGATCCGCGCGATCAGGCTGTTCACGGCCCCGACCGCCGGGCCGGTGTCGGCCGTAACCTTCGTGTTCTTCGCGGCCGGCAGCTTGCCGTAGGTGGCGATCAGGGTGTCGATCTGCGCGTCCGTCAACCCGGCCTGGTGCAAGGTTTTGCGAAGCTGGCCGATGTACTGGTTGTAGACGCCGTTGGCCAACTCGATCGACCCGGTCTCTTCCAGCTTGCGCTGGGCGGCGTCGGCGGCGGCCTGCGCGGCCTGCCCGACCGCGACCCGGTTCTCCAGCGCCTTGCGGCTGTTCCCCTCGATCTCGCGGCCATTGTCGGCGAAGCTCTGCTTCACCTTGTCGATCGCATCCCGAACCCGCAGCTGGCTCTCGTCGAACGACAACGCGGCACCGTTGAGCTGCTTCCACACGTCCAGCAGCGTCTGACCCTTCTCGATGGCCTGCTGCAGGCTGCCGACCATCGTTTGGGCGTTCGCGCCGACCGACCCGAACCCCTGGGCCAGCCCCGAATTGGCCGCCGCAGCGGCCTGCGCGGCCTGGTTGTACTGCGGCAACATCCCCGTGAGCTGGGCGAACTGCTCATCCGTCAGGGCGCCCGACGATCGCAGCTCATCGAGGGCGATCCGGGCCTGACTGGCGCCGCCGGCGGCGACCATCTGCGCCAACGCCGTATCCAGATCTTTGACCCGCTGCACGGCCTGCGGGTCGACCGGATCCCATCCCTCGGCGGCCTCGGCGGCGGTCAGGCCGGCGGCGACGTCGGCTTGCGTCCGGGCCAAGTCGGCCATGCCCTTGGTGATGCTGGTGACGTCCTGGCCGATCTTCTGCAGGTGGTCGCCGTACCGGCTGGCCAACTCGCCAGCGACCTTGCCCGAGTCAGCAAACTCCTTCAGCGAAGTGGTCAGCTTGTCGATGTCGGCCTTGACCGGGGCATGGCGTCTCTCGACCCAGTCGCCGAACGCCTGGAAGCCGGCGAAAGCCAAGCCCACGCCGGCGCCGATCAGACCGATCCGGCCCACCACCGACCCGATCCGGCCGAGCCCGGCCGCGGCCCTCTCACCGGTCGGGCCCATGTCCCGCAGCGACTGCAACGCGTCACCCGCGGTCGCCTTGAGCTTCAGCAGACCGGCCACGGCGAGCAGCCCGGCGCCGCCGAACCCGGACAGCACCGTCAGGCTGGTCTGCAGCGGGCCGGGCAGCGACGAGAAGGCGTCGACCAGGCCGTCGACGGCCTGCACCAGGATCCTGAGCCCCGAGTTGGCGCCGGACCCGGCCTCGATGGCGAGGGTTTCCAGCGATCCCTTCAGCCGCTCGATGTCGCCAGCCAAGTTGTCCGTTTTTTTCCGGGCCGTCTCGGCGGCGGCGCCCTGGTCGTCGACGGCGTCCCGGTACTCGCGCACCCCGGACGCGCCGATTTCGTACAGCACGCTGGCGCCCCGGACCGCGTCGGCGCCGAAGATGGTGGCCAGGGCGGACTGGCGCTGCTGCTGGGTGAGCCCGCCGAGCGCCGTCTGCAGCTGCCCGGCCATCTTCTCGACGCCGACGAAGTTGCCCTGGGCGTCGTACAGGTTGATGCCCAGTTCCTTCATCAGCCCGGCCGCTTTGTTGGTCGGGTTGGCGACCATCTGCAGCATCGTCTTGAGGCTGGTGCCGGCGTCGGAGCCGACCAGCGCGCGGTCCGCGAACGCACTGAGGACGCCGACGGTGTCTTCGAGGCTGAGTCCGGCTTGCTTGGCGACCAGGCCGCCCATCCGCAGCGCCTCACCCATCTCGTGCACGTCCGTGGCGCTCTTGTTGGCGCTGGCCGACAGCACGTCCGCGATGTGCCCCACGGACTGGCCGCTGAGCCCGAAGACGTTCATCGCCTTGGCGGAAATGTCGGCGGCCTCGGCGAGGTCGAGCGACCCGGCCGCCGCCAGCGCGAGCGAGCCGTTGAGGGCGCCGCCGAGGATGTCCGCCGTGGAGATGCCGGCCTTGGCCAGTTCCTCCTCTGCCTGCGCCGCCTGGGACGCGGAGAACGAGGTGGCCTTGCCTGCTTCCAGGGCGGCGGCCCGCAGCTGGTCGAGTTCCTGCGCCGAGCCATTCGTGACGGCGTTGACCGCGCTCATCTGCTTGTCGAAATCGGCCGCCGCCTTGGCCGCGTACGCGAACGCCCCGGCCAGCACCAGCCCGGCGCCGCCGGCGGCCTGGGACAGGTCGTTGAACCGGGCCCGGTTCTTCTCGTGCAGCCCGTCCAGCTCGCCCCGGAAGTCCTTGACCGACTTCGCCGCGGTGCTGATCCCGGCCTGGAACCCCGCCACGCGGGCGACCAGGGACACAGTGATGCTGCGGTCAGCCACCCTGCCCCCTCACGGTCAGGTACGCCGTACGCCGACGTACAGGCCACGCCTACGCGGCCCCTCGTTCTGGTTGTCCATCTCGGCCTGCGCCACCAGACACGCCTGGCAGATGTCCACCACCGGCGTCCACGACCCGGCTGTCTTCGGGTCCCGGCAGTCGACCAGCGGCAGCCCGCACCCGGGGCACACCTCCCGCTGCTCGGCCAGCCACGCCATCAGCCAGCCGCGGTCCTCGTCCGTCCACGGCGACGGCCGGGTGACCACCGACCGGCCGGTCAGCGTGCCGTCCGGCCCGTAGTGCTCGACCACCTCCCGGGTCGGCTCACCGAGCCACACGGACAGCGGTACGCCGACGTGGACAGCCGCCTCTACTTCGCGTCGTCGCTCGACAGAATCGCGGAGGCGGCCACGGAGAAAGGGATGGCCTGGCCGCTGGCGTTGATGTCCCACGCCGCGTTCGACAGCTTCAGCCACTGCGACTCGGCGAGCCGCTCCGACAGCGCGTCGACCTGCTCGGCCGTCGCCTTCGGCTCGACCAGCATTTTCGACACCAGGTCACACACGGCGGCGTGCCAGATGTCGGCGAACTCGTCATCCGCCTGCCCGTCGGCCGGCTTCGGCATCCCGTCCCGCAGCTTCGCGAACTTCCGCGCCGGCCAGGCGCGTAGCCGGAACTCGACCTGGCAGGCGAGCATCTCCTGCCGCAGTTCCTCCATCCGCCGGGCGATGACCGTCGCCGGAGCCGGCTCGCCGAGGCTCGGCGCCGTCCGGGACGCCGACCGCAGCTCGGCGTCGAGCCGCTCGTACTCGGCGACCAGGTCCTCACGCAGGCACAACGGAACGGTGCGTTCCGGCAACTTCGCCTGCGTGAGGATCGCGTCGAAGTCGGTCATGCGACGGTGGCCCGGGGCTCCGGGTCGAGGTAGACGAAGAACGGCACCATGAAGTCCCACGTCGAGTCCGGCGCCGGCTTGACCTCGTCCGATGCGCCCGCCTCCAGCGGGTACACGGCGACCGGCTGCCCGGATGCGAACGCGGTCGCCTTGTCGATGCCGCGTCTCACGATCAGCACGCCCGTGGTCCGGTACTGGAAGAGTGTCCAGGCCGTGTCCACGGGGCTGTCGTGGTGGAACGTGATGCTGACCTCGGGGGTGATCCGACCGGCCCGGTTCGTGGTGAACTTCGACCCCAGGTTGGAGCTGTTCACGTTCCCGGTGCCCATCTTGATGTCGAGCCCGTCCGGGGTGATCAACCCCTCCAGCCGAGTCCCGCCGTTGACCTCCGCCACGGTCGGGGCGGCCAGGTTGGCGACGGCGTTGCACCAGGCCACCGCCACCCGGCCGTCCATGATGATGACCGACATCAGTTCTCTCGCTTCCTGGCCGTGGCCTTCGGTTCGGGCGCCGGCGTGGGCCGCTCGGCGTCGGGGTTGGTGTCGGCCGGCTGCTGGTCGGCCTGGTCCGGGTCGGCGTCGAGGTCGACCAGGCCCGGGTGGTCAGCCGGGCGCAGCGCGTCCCGGTCGGTCGACCACGGGGACACCCGCACCCAGCCGCGCGGCCGGTGCACGGTCAGGGACGGCTCGGCGACGACAGCCTCACCGAGGTCGGGGTGGCGGATCACGCACCAGCGCATGGACGGGTCCCTTCTCACAGCCTGTACAGTTCCGCCGTCACCGAGGTGGTGGCGCTGAAGGTGACGGTGGCGACGCCGGTGGACGGGTTCACCGCTGCCGGCGAGATGTAGATCATCTTCGCGGCGGTGGTGCCGACCGCGACCGCCGTCGGGGTGCCGACGTTCCCGGCCGCCGTCGTTCCCGGGTCGGCCACGGTGACGTTCGTGGCCGTGCCGGCGGTGATGACCCGCAGCAGCGCGCCCCGGGAGCCGATGTCGGCCGCCGAGATGGTGTCCGACGACGACACCGCCGCCGGGGTGGACAGGGTGCCGGCGGCGGTCAGGCCCACGGCATGGGTGTAGAGCGCCATCGGGCGTCCTCCTGGGTGTCATGTCCGCCGGTTGGCGGAGCGTGCAGAGTGGATCAGCGCCGGTACGTTGGCGGGCACATTCCGAGGAAGGGACGTGCAGTGGGTAACTACAGAGCCGTTTTCATGCTGGCCGGCGCCGGATTCTGGGCCACCACGGCCTGGGGCCTCGGCTTCACGCTCGCGCAGATCATCGTCAGCAGCGTCCTTGCCCTCATCACGCTGCTCGGCCTGGCCATCCTCATCGCGCCCCCGTCGCAAGACGACAAGCGCAGCTAAGCCGGGTAGGTGTCCAGCCGGTAGACGTCCGTCTGCTCCACCACCAGCTCGCCGGTGGACTCGTCGGCACTCGGTGGCCGGTTCGCGTCGTGCCGAATCAGCCCGGTCGCCCGACCGGCGATGACCGGCCGCCGATCCAGCAGCGCCGACCGCACCAGCTGGGCGACCGCCCGGCACGCCACGTCGTTACCGCCCACGCAGTGGCAGTACGCCCACGCGGTCACCCGGTCCGACACCCCGGCCAGCGCGCTACCCTCCGGCGTCTCCATCGCCACGTCGACCACCACGTACGGCGGCCGAGCGCCGGCCGGGACCCGCTGCCCGTCGCCAGCACCGTCCGGCCGCGGATACACGGTCAGCCCGGCCGTACCCCGCAGCAGCGCCAGGAAGGCGTCCGCGTGCGCCTGGACGACACCCACCTCAGCCCCCCAGCAGGTCGGCCGCGAGGTCCTCCAACGCGGCCACGAACCGCGGCTCCTCAGCGGCGAACTCCGGCAGCAGGTGGGGGATCGCCGCGTTGTTCCGGGAGCCAAACTCCAGCAGGTTGCCCAACGCGCCCTGACGCTTCGTCTTGTCCGGGCCGATCTGCGACCGGACCGTCAGCAGGCCGTGATACAGGTCGTAGGAGATCGACGCCGGGTAGGCCGGGGCGTGCTTCAGGCCGGACACCCGCCGCTGCGCGCCCTTCTTGATGTTCAGGCTGCCCTTGGCGACGACCTTCTCCACCTCGGGCACCGACCGGGACTGCGCCCGGTTCAGCGCGGCGAGCAGTTCCCGATCGCCGGTGACCTCCACGTCCATCAGCTCGTCACCTCCTCGACACCCAGGCGGCGGGCCGTGGCCATCGACTTCGCGGCTTCGTCTCGGACCACGAGCCGGCGGCCAGTCAGGTCCGGATCGTTGACGCAGGCGGTCATGTCCACCTCATCGCCAGCACGCACTCCGGCCGACTCGACCACCGGCAGGTGCAACTCGCGGCGCACCATCAGCAGCTCGGCCTGCCCGGGCCGCTCCTGCCTGGATTGGACCGCGGCCTGCTGAACCTTGCACCGGCCGGTGTAGACGTCGTCCCAGGTGTCAGTGATGACCCCGGTGTCCGGGTCGGTCGCCCGGCCGGTGCGCCGCCGGATCACGCACTGGTCCACCATCAGCCGCTCAGCCGCCCGACGGCCAGCCGCCAACGCCCGCTCCACCGACATCAGCGCCGCCTGTACTGCCTGCGCAGCGACGCCCGCAGCGTCGGAGTGCCGTCCATCTGCGTCGACAGCGCCGAATAGGTAGCCGACCAGTCGTCCACCGACTCGGCCTTCAGGCCGGCCGGGTTGTCGACCACGTCCCGGATCAGGCCCAGAATCGCGCTGCGGGCCAACTGCAACTCCTGCGCCCCGTCCGGATAGCCGTGGGTGTACACCACCGTGGCGACGTTCAGGTCCCCCGGGCAGGTCGACCAGCCGCAGCGGCGCCACAGCCGGGACCCGCGCACCTGGTAGCCGGCCGCACCGGCCGCCACCGGCGTGCCGTTGTAGGACACCGACTTCACCGCCTGGACCGGCCACTGGGGCAGGTTCAGCCACTGGCCAGGGCCTGCGGTCACCTCGGCGACGTCGTCGACAACCTCCACGATCCGCTGCCCATTGGCGGCGGCCTGCACCACGGCGGTGCCGCACTCGATGAGCAGCACGCACCGGGCCTCGTCCAGATCCGGCGTGTCGAGCAGGGTTCTCAGGTCGTCCGCGGTCGCCAGCTGGTCCGCCACGTCCGCCTCCTTCCTGGTGTGGCCGGGCGGCAGCCGTCATGCCGCCCGGCCTGCCCGGTTATCGCCGGCTGGCGCTGGTCTTCTTGGCCGGCTTGTCGGTGACCTCGTCGAGGTCCTCGTTCGGCTCGGCGACCCCGCCGGCCGGCGCCGGCGCCACGACGGTGCCGTCGTCGACGAACGATTCGGGCACCTTCGGCGGGTCGGACTCCTCACCGGCCGCGACCTTGGCCAGCTTGTCCAGCAGCCCGGACCGCGCGTTCAGGCCCTTGGCCCGTTCCATGTCGGCCGCGACCCGCGCCCGTGCGAGGTCCTTGCCGACCCAGTCGAGGATCTGCTTGATCGAGCCGGCCGGGACGACGTCCGGGTTGATCTCGTCCGGCTCGACCAGGCCCGGCACCGGACGCGCCCGGCCGGTCTGCTCTTCGTCGTCCTGGGCTTCGCTGTCGGCCGGTCCGACGGCGCTGGCGTCGACCAGGCGCTGCCGCTGCTCCTCGGGCACGTCGTCCGGCAGAGGGGAGCCCTGCGGGATGTCGACCAGGGCGCGGCCGGCGCCGACCTGCGTCTCGACGGTCACGTACCCGGCCGTCACGACCAGGCCGCTGTCCTTCTTCTCGCTCATGGAGTCAGCTCTCCCGTCAGGCCTTGAGGCCGGTCAGCTTGGCGTGCTTCTGCTGGTTGCCGTAGTCGAGGCCGACCTCGCCGTACAGCTGGTTGCGGTCCTTCGCACCGGTCTTCGCCAGCGGCTCCTCGAAGAAGTGGCCCTTGCCGGGCACCTCGAGGTAGACCGGTCGGCAGTCCTCCAGCGACACCGCGGCGATGGTGTCCTGCGGCATGTGCCGGTCGAGCATGATGTTCAGGACACCGAAGTCGGTGTCGATGCGGTTGACGGTGACGCCGCCGATGTTCCCGTCGAGCTGCTTCATCACGTACCCGGCCGCGGTGTACGCGGCGGTGACCGCCAGCTTCTGCGCCGACCCGACGATCAGGGTGCGGGTCTCCGACTCCATCAGGCCGCCGTTGTCGTACGCCGACTGCAGCAGGGTGTCGATGTGCGTCTTGGTGAGCGCGACGCCCTCGTTCCACACCACGGTCCCGTCGACGGTGATGTCGACCGGGGTGCCGCCCTTAATGGTGGCCACCTTGAAGGTGTTGGCCGTGCTGGACACCACGTAGTAGACGGTGGCGGTGGACAGCGGCGTCGCCGCGCCGACGCTGGAGAACCGGACGGTGTCGCCGTCGGTCAGGCCGTGCGCCGTGAGGGTGATCAGGTCGGTCGCCGCGGCGGCGGTGCCGGTCTGCTGGGCGGCACCGGCCGTCATCACGTTCGAGGTGATCGCGGCGAGCAAGCCCCGGGTCTTGCGGGCCGTGGTGTTGTCCGACGGCTTCTGGTAGGTGCCGTTGATGAACGACCACTCGACGTCGCGGATCATCTGCTTGAGCATGATCTCGGTCTGCCAGTCCAGCTCCGACAGCACCGAGCTGGCCGCGCCGGCGGTCGCCAGACCGGACAGCCGTCCGGTGGCGGCCTGCTTGGTGTAGCTGACGCCGACGGTTTCGTGGTGGATCTGGGTGATGTTGTTCGCGGCCGCCCGGACCCGTTCCTGGTCCGTCGGCGCGTCCTGACCCTCCAGCGACACGTTCTGACCGGCAGTCCGAAGGTCGTAGGTGCCCCACTCGAACTCGAGGTCGGTGGTCTGCCCGCCGCCGGTCAGCCCGCCGATCGCGCTGAAGAACGGCGTGTCGGCCGGGGTGAGCATGTGCAGGATGCCCGTGTAGTTGGGCAGGTTGTAGGTGGTGCCGAGCGCGGTGATACCAGCCACGGCTGGTGCTCCCTTCGTGCGTGATGGGCGCGGCCCGCGCCGGCCCGTTGGTTACCGCTGGACGTTGGCCAGCTTCTGTTTCTGCAAGGCGATGACCTTGCGGTAGTCGCCTTCCTTCTGGGCGGCGGCGATCTGGGCGTCGAGGTCGGGTGGTTGGGTGCCGCGGCTGCCCTGCGACGGGTCCGGCGCCGGATTGCGTGGCTTCGACGGGTCGAAGGCCGGGAACAGTGTCAGGAGTTGGTCCGCGTCGGCCGCCAGTTCGTCCCGGGTGGATCCGGTCAGCCGGGCGGCCTGCTGCGGGGTGAGGCCCTTCTCGGCGGCCACTTCCAGCCGCCACCGGGCGGACTGTTCCTCGGCGATGCGCCGCTCGTACCCGTCGAGCCGCTCGGTGAGCTGCTCCAGGTCCGTCTTCGGGTCGCCGGTGGACTTGCCGCCCAGCATCTCGGCGAGCTGCTCCAGCGGCGCCAGTGCGGCGATCCGCTTCTCCAGGGCCTTGCGGGCCTCGCGTTCCTCCCGGAGCGCCTTCTCCCCGCCTGGGCCGAGCGGCTTGTCGTCCGGCTTCGGCGGCGGGTCGGCGGGAGGGTTCGCAGGTGGCACTGGTGCCGGGTCGGCTGGTGGAGTCGGCGGCGTGGGCGCCGGGTCCTCGGCCGCGCCGAGCTGCGGCCAGATCAGCCGGCCGGCCCGGGTTCGGTAGATCGCGCGCAGCGGCTCGCCCGTACGCGGATGCACCAGATAGGGATGGATGGGAAGGTGGGTCATCGCGACCTCTCGGGTTGGCGACCCGGCATCGCGCCAGGTCAGATGATGTATCCGAACCGCTTGAGCAGCCGGAGTGCCTCAGCCCGGTCATTGCCGGCGATCTGATAGATCGACTCGGGCATCAGCCGGGGCGTCTTCGCCGCCCGGTACCGGCCCTGCTTGCTGCCATCCCGGGCACCGAGCCTGCGACCGGCCAGACCACGCGTCGTCACCCCCTCGTTGGTCACGAACAGCTGACGGCCGTACACGTCGACCGCCTCCAGGCGGCCACGCGCCCGGCCGCCCCGGATCGCGCGGGCCTCCTCAGCGGTGATCCGCGCACCGGCCGGCGTCAACCCGTACGCCCCGCGGCGGGCGTTGACGACCTGCGAGATGTCGCCCCCGTCGCGGATCGCCTGCGCGCCAGCCTTCGTGAACTGCTTGTCCTGCTCGGCCGCCGACAGGCTGTCGAACCATGCCCGCGGGTTGGTGCGGATGTCCCGGCCGGTGTCCTCGCTCGCCGGCACGTGAATGCAGTCGCAACGTGGGTGTCGTCTGAACCCGGCGTTGTACCGGTACCACTTCCCGGCCAGCACCACGCACCGGCCGCACGTGTTCCCGACGACCATCCGCACGTACCCGCCGACGTGCCGCCGTGCCGCCAACGCGACCTGGTCGGCCGTGCGGCCCGCGTCCGCGAGCTGCGTGCGGACCATCATGTCCAGCAGCGCGTACCCGCCGGCCAGCGCCCGGTCGACGTCGGCGCCCGCCTTGATGGCCGACAATGTCCCGACCGCCGGCTCGTACAGCAGCCCGGCCAGGGTGCGGCCGTCCGACGCGACCCCGGCCACCGACGCCGGCACCAGCCGGCCCTCCCGGGCCGGGTTGATCCCCTGGACGTCGAGGACCTGGTCCAGGTAGTCGTCAGCGGTGCGCGCTGCGGCGAGCTGCGCCGCGTTCGTCAACGCCACCACCTCGACCAGCTGGGCGGCCCACGACCGGGCGATGTCGTCCCGATCGACTCGCCTCCACGCCCGACGGGCCACCGCGGCGAGCGCGTCGATCAACTGGCGGCGCTGCCGATAGTGCGCGAGCGCGACCTGCTCAGCCGCCGACACCGGCCGGCTCCGGTGCCACCGGGGCGGGTTCGACCGGCGCCGGGTTCATGCTGCGGGCGATCTGGCCGACCGGATCCCGCAACGCGGCGGCGTCGTCCTCGGCCTGCATCCGCCGGATCTGCCCCGGCCCGTAGCCGAGATCCTCGCGGGCCTGCCGCAGCGTGATGACCGGGCCGCCACCGAACAGCTTCGTCACCGCGTCGGCGGCCTGCGCCCGGGTCGGGGTGGCCGGGTCCCGCCAGATCGTCTCCAGGCGGCGGGCCTGCGGGTCCCAGTCCCCGTCCTGCAGACGGCGTACATGCCGGTTCATCCGCTCGTACGGCCCGGACATCGCCGTCTGCCGACGCTCGGCCCGCTTGATCAGCCGCGCCTCGGCCGCCCGCCACGCCTCCGCGCTGGCCGGGGTGTCCGTCACCACGCCGAACGCGGTCGGTGGCAAACCGACCAGCGCCGTCGCGTGCTTCGCCAACTGGGTCAGGCTGTCGTGGAAGTTCGACAGCGACGACGCGGCGAACTCGTGCGGCTTCACCTCACCGCCGTCGACCCCTTCCAGCGTGAGCAGCCGGCCCATAATGACCTGCAACGCCGACTGCTTGTTGCCCTTGTCGTCGACCAGGTCGTCCTCACCGATCCCGAACAGGGCCCGCAACGGCAGCGCGTGGAACTCGGCGGCGACCATCATGTCGCTGGCGATCTTGTTCGCCGCGTGGGACAGGGACAGCAGCGGTGCCGTCAGCTCCGACCGGCCGTACCGGTCCGCCAGGCGGGACCGGTTGGTCAGCGGGGTCACCAGCACCTCACCGACGCCGTGTGCGTCCCGGCCCGTCTCCCGCCAGCCCTGCGGGCCCTTGTCAAACCAGATCGTCGCCTCGGGCAGGTACAGGGTGGCGTACTCCTGCGGCAGCCTCACCAGGTCGTACTGGTCCTCCGACCAGCGACGCAACGCTGCCCGCGGCTGCCGGGTACGTGGGTCGATGAACGCGTACATCTCCAGCGGCGACTCCACCGTCACCAGCGGCGTGTCCGCGTCGTCCTCGTTCGTGCCCACCGTCAGGTACGACCGGCGCATCACCAGCGCGTCCAGCCGGCCCAGTTGGGCCTCTTCGTCGAGGTCGTTGTCCTGCCACACGCGGGTCAGGTTCGCGTCGGCGGCCTGCGACGCCAACTCCTCAGCCGGCACGTCCGGGTTCGGGTCGTCCAGCTCCGGATACCGGAAGCCCAGCACGTCCAGGCGTTCCTCCAGCGGATCCACCGCCAGCATCGGCCACCCGAGGGACACGGCCTGGATGCGTTCGCCGACCTCCCGAAGGATCTCCGGGTGGATGTAGTGCAGCGGTGCCGTGCCCTCGTACAGGTCGTTCAACTCCCGCAGTGCCGGCAGGTCGGCGTCGTGCCGTCGGGCGAGGTGCTCTACCCAGCCCAGCGGAGTGTCCGGCAGGGCCACGGGTCACCTCCTGACGATGATCTTCCTGCGGGGTTTACGCTGCCAGCCGCCCTTGGCCATCGCGTCCAGCCGGGCCTGCCACGACAAGCAGCCCGCCATCGCCAGGTCGATGTAGAGCGGCGAGTCGGGGCGCTCCTTGTAGATCGTCCATAGCGGGGTGTCGTCGTCGTCGAGGATCTTCAGGTCGCCGCGGCGGGCGTTGCCGATATGCCGCGCCAGGTCCCCGTCGCCGCGGTGCGTGACCGCGCCGGACGTCTGCGCCGTCTTGTAGGCGCGCATCGCCACGCCGATCTGCCTCGGCCGGTTGGTGTACCACTCGGCGACGCGCCGCTCGCCGTACTTCCCCGACCACTTCGCCACGTTCGCCTCGAACCGCGGTGGGTCTGCGTACACCAGCACCACCCGATACAGGTCCATCGCCTCAGCCAGGGCCCCGTCGACCTGCTCATCGGTGACTTCCCACTGCTGGGCGTCCTCACCGTCCCCGGGGGGCTTCTCCCACAACGCCAGCGTCCACTGCAACCCGGTCTCGATGTGCGTGGCCACGAATCCGCAGGCATCCCGCCACCGGGCGCCGTCGAATCCGAGCACGATCGGCTCACCATGCTCGATCCGCACGTCCCGCTTCAGCTCTTTCCAGCGGACCGGGTCGAACGCCTGCCGTGACGATGCCACCCAGCGGTTGAGCCACACCCGCTCGAAGTACGCCTTGTCCGTGTCGGCCTGGTGGTACAGCGACATGATCGAATCAATGTCCGACCACTTCGCCACCGCCGGCCCGGACGCCTCCACGATCGCCGCCCGCAGCCCGTCATCGGTCGACAGCTTGTGCCCGGTGCTGGCCTCACGGTGGAAGTAGAACAACTGTGGGTCCCGGGCCTTACCCTCGGCGATCCGGCGCGCGTACTCCCGCTCCGACTCGGCGACCGACCCCTCGCCCGGCACCCCCGCCGTCGTCGTCGACAGCGACCACGGGTCGGCGATGGGCCGCTTCGGGATGTTCTGCAACATCGTCTGCCACGCCTGAACCTGCCGAGGCAGCTTCAGCCGGTGCGGCTCGTCGGCGTGCTGGAACGTGGTCCGGGCGCCGTCGCGGGAGTCAGGCGCCGACGCCAACGCGACCGCCTTACCCTCGCCGGACGCGCGCGTGATCCGCTCCAACGTGCAGTCGAACAGGTCCTGATCCGGGCCCTCCGAACACATCACCAGCAGCGCCGCGTACGCCAGCTCCTCCGTCTGCTCCTCGGTGTGGGCGATCATCGGGATGTACGGGTCCCGCACCGGCCGACCGACCGGCACCCACATCCGACCCTGCCGCTTCCACCCGTCCGTCCGGACCGGCGCGTCCGGATGCAACTCGGCGAACGCGATCCAGCCGGCCAACTCCGTCTTCGCGGTGCCCTTCCGCAAGCTGATGCACACCCGCTTGAAGCGCCGCTTCCCCGCCTTCGGATGGTCCCGCGGGTACACCTCGTACGCCCGGTAGATCAGCGCCCGCTTCTCGTCATCGATGACCGCCGGCTGGCCCCGCAAGTCACCCGGGCCGAAACACGCCCCGTCCTCGATCAGGTCGCAGATCCCCGGGCCGAGAGTCGGCCACGGATCCTCGTCCATCGGCGGGACGATCAGCCCAGTCACGACACCGAACGCAGCACCGCGCGGGGATCCCTCGCCTTCGTCGGTGCCTTCCCCGGCTCCGCACCCGTACGCCGGCGGCGGCCCTTCTCCTGCGCCTCATCCGTACGCTCGATCTCCCACTGCAACCGGCGCCGGTCGATCGGCGTCAGGCCGAAGCACTGGCGCTGCAACCGGATCTCACCCGCCAGATCCTTGCTCGGGGCCGTCCAGAATTCGTCGACCAGCACCGCCAGGATCAACAGGCCGTGAACATCGGACTCGTCGTACTCGGGTGCCATCGGCGACGCCCAGATGTCCCGCCACCAGGCGACGGTCGCCGGGTGCCAGTCATGCGACGGTGGCAACTCGGGAGCCTTCACACTGTGCGCGGCGCTCAGGGTCGCCCTGGTCGCCGACTTGTTACGCCTCGCCGGGTTCCTCTTCGGCAGAGCGGGCATCGCGCCCTCCACTGCTCAGTGCGTGCAGCCTCGCGCCGTCACGCAGGGTTACAGATGTGCAAGATCAAAAGCCCTGGGATCCGTACAGATCCCTTTCTACCTCTCCGGCGGTTCCGGCTGAATCGGACATAGGGGGTCATCCCCCACCATCCCGCCCGTCACGCTCCGTCAGACCAGGGCGAGCTGCTCACCACCGCCGCAGTTGCTTCGCATGAGGTTGCATCGGAGGTGGGTGATCCTCGTGTTGGCGTAGGTGTGCCGTCCGCCTTGCGACAGCGGGATCACGTGGTCAAGGGATGGGCTCAGTGGGTGCGGGTATCGCCTGCGCTGGTCCACCTTGCGACGACACACACCGCAGCGCCAGCCATCGCGCTCACCCACCACGTCGCGGTCCACATCCTCAGCGTCAGCCCTGCGCTGCGCCGCCCGCCTGCGCTTGGCCTTGGCCAGATCCCGTCTGCGCTTGGCCTCCGGGTCGTCGGGGAATGCGTACCGCTGGTCTGGATATCGCTCGTCCTTGTAGTGCCGGTTGCACCGGCCCTTGGCGCGGTGCGGTCGGTCGCATCCGTCCCGCTCGCAGCGCCGGGGGTTGCCGGCGTTGCGGCAGCGGGTTGTGCAGTAGCGCCGGTCGGATCGTCCGGATTCGTAGGGCGCGCCGCAGTGGGCGCAGGTGGCGTTTGCCATCTCGCATCTCCCGGAATGCGAACGGCCCGAGCCGGGAGGCATCGGGCCGTTCTGTCTGCGGGGATCAGCCGCAGGTGGTGGTGAGGTTACCGCGCTTGGTTCCAGCCGCCGGGCTGCGCTGCGGCGGTGTGCCGGTCGTGGCATCCCTTGCACAGGCCGCGGCCGTATGCCGGGTCGTTGGGGTCGAGGCCTGCGGCTTCCAGCTCGCGCCGTGACCTGGGGTGGTGGTCGGCGACGGTGCTGGGGCGTAGGCACTGGGTGCCGTGGTCGTGGCTGGTGTCGACGCAGACGCACAGCGGGTTGCGTTGGAGTACGCGGGTGCGGAAGCGACGGCGGTGTCGTGCGCCGTAGCCGCGTTGCGCTGCGGTGCCTCGCTGCTGCTCGGCTTGTCCCGTGCAGGTGCTGCAGCGTCCGGTGCGGACCAGTTCGGGGCAGCCGGGTGTGGAGCAGGGCTTGAGTGCCCGGGGCATGGCTACCTGCTGAGGACGGTGGTCAGGTAGGCGAGGGCGACCAGGATGAGCAGGATGCCGACGGCCACGGTGCCGGGGCTGAATCGCACGGGGGTGTTCCCTTCGTGCTGGTTGGTGGCGCTGCCCGGATTCGAACCGGGGACCTCCTGGTTATGAGCCAGGCGAGCTACCGAGCTGCTCTACAGCGCTAGGTGGGGGTGTGCGGGCCACCGTTCAGGCCGGTGCGTGGTGGCAGCCCCGGACGCATGCCGCCCGCAGGCGGGTGGTCCATCCCAGCCGCACACCCCCGATCATCATCAAATGGGAACTCAGGTGCGGGGCGGCCAGATCCAGCAGCCCTGCTGGCCGGGCTCGCCCTCGTTGCGGGAGGTGGCCCAGTAGGTGTCGCTGCCGTCCAGCTTGACCTGCAGGTTGACGGCGGTGCCGCCGAACGTGCGGACCACCTCGGCCGGGAACGTCTGCCCGGCTTCGGCGTGGTTGCCGACGTGCGCCTGGAAGCCTTCGTTGCCCGGTCCGTCCGGCCGGTTGGCGTAGTCGGCGCGTCGCCGGTTGACGGCTTCGGCGTCGTGCTCGGTCAGCGTGTAGTGGACGATCCGGCCGATGGTGGGCTGCATGGCGCTCCTTGGGTCGAGTCTGCTGCGGGTGGTGCGGGCCGGCGCCCCGCCGTTGGACGTCGGCCCGCCACCGCTGCCCGTGCTCCCCATCCCTGGATGCACGTCAGCCCGGGAGCGACAGGAGTGGCTCAACCGGGCTGTGGGCAGACGTCGCCTATCAGGCGAGTGATCAAATCATGCGGCGGTGAGCTGGGTGGCGTCAAGCCGGCGCGCCCGGCCTCGGCCGCTGACGCGCTTGTCGCGTTCGATCGTGGCCGCCTGGTCGAGGTCGTAGTAGACCGTTCGGCCGTCTCGGTGGCGGGCGAGGCCGTCGCGCTGTGACCAGTTGCGGACCATGGCGGGGGTGACGTCGGTGCCGAGGGCTGCAGCGATCTGGTCGGCGGTGCCGTACTCGCGACCCCGGACCATGATCATGGTCGCCACTCCTCGCGGTAGCCGGGCCGGTGGGCGTACGGCAGGGCCAGCAGACGGAGGACCATGCCGAGCGCCCATTCGCCGTTGTCGCCATGCTCTAGCTCGGGCGAGTAGTTCGCAGCCTCGTCGAGGATGCGCCGCTTGGCCTCGATGTCGCGCGCCATCTGGTCGAGCAGTTCGGCCGGTGCGGTCCCGTGCACGCGGTGGTTGATGATCTCGGCGTCGTCGGCGTCGAACTGGGCGCCGAGCCAGATCGTGATGTCGGTGTGCGCGGCGGTCACGGTCTCATCCTATCCGCGCCGGTCACGTACAACATCCCAAGCCCTTACGCACAATAAGGGTCATTATGGAGTTCGCAAATGGGACGAACGAAGAGGGCCGTAACGCGAGCAGAGTTCGCGTCACGGGCCTCGGTTCGGTCAGGCGGTGAAGTGGTTGACGAGCTTGATGACGGCCCACACGATGACGCCGAGCAGGCCGAGGCCGAGCAGGGCGCAGAACGCGAACCAGAGCTTGAACCAGACCGGGGTGGGCGGCAGCTCGAGTTCGGGGCGGTTGGTCCTTCCGAGGCGGCGGGTCGGCGGCATGGGATCTCCTTCGGTTGGTTTGAGGTTAGGCGGCTGCAGTCGTACCCGCGAGCACCGTGCTGCGGGGCCAGATGTGCGCCACCCCGGCCACCCGGACGGCCATCCCGCACGGGCAGTCCGTCCCGGAGCACCGGCACCCGGGCAGCGCGCACACGACCGTCCACAGCGCCGGGTCGGAGGCGGCGGTCTGGGCGTAGAGCCGGCGGGTCCGGCAGGCCGGGCATTCCGGGTCGCCGGGGAGCCGCTGCCGGTCGGCGTCGAGGCCGAGGGCGTCGCGCAGCCAGGCGTCCTCGTCGGCGAGGTGACGATGGATGGCAGCCGCACGCGCGGGCCGGAGTCGAAGCAGGGCGGTCACGATGCGCCACCAGGCGTCCGGGCCGACCGTGGCGACCGGCAGCTGGTCGGCGAGCCACCGGAGCCGGCGGTCGGACTGCGCGGCGAGGTCGGCCCAGGTGGTGTCGCGGACGGGCCGGGCGGTGAGGAGCGCGCCGGTGGGGTCGCCGTGGCCGCCGGTGCTGTGCCGGGTGCTCATGACGGCGGACCGGAGCACGGGGGCGGCGTCGAGCAGGCTGGTGGTGTGCCGGCGGGCCTCGGTGGCGGCCCGGTCGGCCAGGGTTGCCCTGGCCGCCGCGAGGCTGTGGGCGGCGGCCAGGGCGTGGAGGTGACGCGGGTCGGTCATCGGCGGCCTTTCGTGCGGAGGGTGAGCCAGCGGCGTCGGCATCGCGGGCAGACCGTGGGCGCGTGCACCCGGATCGGGCCGTGGCCGGGCAGGTGGGCGCCGGCGGCGAGCCGGCCGGGGCAGGTGGGGTCGAGGTGGTCGTAGGCGATGCCGGGCCACCACGGGGCGACGGCGGTCATCGAAGGCGCCCTTTCGCTGGTTCGTGGTTGATGGCCCAGACGCGGCGGCACGCTCGGCACACGTCGGCGCCTCGGGGGTCGATTGCGCCCGGCCCGGGTCGGTCCAGGTCGGCGGCGCGCAGGTCGGGCAGGAGGGCTTGCCTGCTGGGGCAGTCGGCGTACAGGTGGCGACTGGTGAGGCCGGGCCACCAGATGGTGGTGGTGTGGGCGTCGGCGCGGATCTGGTCGCGGCCTCGGCGGGCGGTGCCGCACTGTCGGCAGGTGCAGCCGGCGGTTGTGCGGCCCGGTGATGGCGTTGGCGAGTTGGCCGGCGGTGTCGGCGATTTCGGTGCGGGTCCAGACGCGGAGTGCCCCCGCCGTGGTGGCGGGGGCGGTCTCCGGCGCGGTGCTCACCGGCGGGCCAGCCGGACGGGGACGGGGTTGCCGAACAGGTCGACCTGCACGGTCAGCGGCACGAGCGCGGCGACGTCCACCGAGGTGCTCATCCGGTTCCGCCACCGGTCGCCGTCGACGACGACCTCCTGGACGACGACGCGGCCGCGGTTGTTCGGGTCGCTGAGGAGGCGGCAGTGCCAGGTGCCGCAGGGCTGGCCGTCGTGCATGGTGTGCGGGGTGACGGTGGCCAGGTCTCCGCGCATCATCGACCACCCCAGCGGTGCCACCACCGCCACCGAGTGACCGGCGGCGGGGCGACGTCGGGGTCGGGTGCCGCCGGGCGGGCAGCGGCAACCACAGCGGGCGGGACGGTCGGCTGCTCGTCGTCGGCCGGCTTCGGCGCCGGCGGCGGGCCGGTCAGCCGGGCGCCGGGCCGGGCGTCCTGCATGACTCGCTGGATGACGGCCCGCTGCCACTCGGGCAGGTCGTAGCCGAGCTGCTTGGCGGCGCGCTGGAAGGTCCGGGACCGCCACGGTCCGGGCTGCGGGCGGAGCATCTCCGGGTAGATGCAGATGCCGGGGTTGGCGTGGGCGAGGGCGCGCAGGGCGTCATGGTCGTGGTCCACCGGTCAGCCCTCCCATCCGAAGGTCCACCCGAGCCCGGGCACCAGGACCTCGCGATGCGGCACCGTGGCCCAGGTCCGCCCGGTCTCGTCGACGAGGGTGACGATCACGGCGTACGACGCGTGGGGGTGGTCCTCGACGCGGCGGACGGTCCACCGGCCGGACCATGGCGATCCGGGCATGGTGAAGGTGAGCTGTTCGCCGGGGCGTACGGCGGACCAGGGCCGCGGAGGCGGGGTCTCGGTGGGGGCGAAGAGTGCGAGCTGGTCCATCGCTCAGCCCTCCCGCGTCCGCTTGCCGTGCTCGACGAGCAGGGCTTCCCAGCCACGCCAGGTCGCGGGGCTGATGCCATCCCCGGCGTTGCGGCGCATCAGCCGCGCAAGGGCTGCAGCGAGCCGGTCGGTGAGATCGTCTTGCGTGTTGGCCGGGTCGTTGGCCGGGTGCTGCCTGTCGGCGGCGGCCGGCTCGGGGCAGGCGCCGGCGGCGTGCTCGACCAGCCCCACACCGGGCAGCGGCGGGACGACCTGCTCACCGGGCCGGATCGGCTCCTCGCACGTCTCGCAGCGCGGGCGGGTCGACGGCGCGACCGCCGCCAGGTAGCGGGCCAGGTGCTGCTGGGCTGTCCCGTCGGGCTGGACGTCGACGGACTCCCACCAGGTCATGTAGCGGTCGCGGTCGAGTAGGGCGGCGATGGCGGCGGCCCAGCCCTGGGCGTGGGCGGTGTCGAGCGCTGCATCGGTCGGCTCCTGTGCGCGGCGCGGTGAACCGAGGCCGGCGGCGGTGGCGTCCTGCTCGACGGTGCGGGCGAGGAACAGGGCGTCAGCAAGTCGGCCGGTCGGATCCTCCTTCGGCGTGTCCTCGTGCAGCTCGCCCGCGTCGACCACGAGGGAGTGCAGGTCGTCCAGTTCGTCGGCGGTGAAGGCGCTGCGGAGCGCGGTGGGCAGGTCGGGCGCCGGCGCTGCGGGTGCTCTCAGGAGCCGGACCAGCTCGGCGGCGATCGGGTCATGCGGGTCGGTGACGGCGGAGGGCGGCCAGGCCGCGTACCAGCCGGACAGGAGCATCCCGATGGCGTCGGCCCGTTCGTCGTCGGTCTCGGCGGTGTCGAGGTTCTCGGCGGCCAGGGTGAGCAGCTCTTCGACGTCGGCCGGTTCGTCGGCGGGTTCGTGGCACCAGCAGTCGCAGTCGCACCAGTGCGCCCGCTCGTCGTCGTGGCAGAGCGGGTCGTGCTTGCGGGTCGCGGTGTCGTGGTCGGACCACAGCCCGTTTCCGAACTCCCACCACTCGCGGAACTTGCCGATCAGCGTGCCGTTGCGGCGGAGCTGCTCGGCCTGGTCGGCGATGGTCTGCCGGGCGGTGGTGGCCTCGCGGTCGAGCCGGCTGGCGAGGCGGTCGACCAGCTCCGGGGTGCTGGCGGTGTTGCACGGCTGGACGCCGGCTCGGCCGAGGGCGTCCCGGGTCTGGGCGAGTTCCTGAGCGAGGTCGTCTCGCTGGCGGCGGGCGCGATCGAGCTTGGTGCGCAGCTCCTGGAGGTCGGCGGCGGGGCTGGTGGCGTGGCGCATCCGGTCGGCCGGGGACTCGACGGGGCGGGCGGGCGGCGTCGGGTACATCGCGGCGCGGGCCTCGTCCGTCATCCGCAGCTCGGTGAGGTTGATGCCCGGGTCGTCTCCGGCGCGGTCGGTCTTGGCGGTGGTGTCGGGGCGGTCAGTGGGCTGCACGGCGGCGGGTCTCCTCAGGCGGCGGTGTCGGCGGACGGGCGGAGCCGGCCGGCTTCGGCCAGCAGGGTCTTGGCGTGGCGCTCCCGGGCGTCGGCGTCTTCCCACCAGGCGCCGGGCGGCGGGGTTTTGCTGGCGTTCCACTCGCGTACGGGCCGCATCGACGGGTCGAACGCCGGGTTCGGCTCGGCGTCCTGCTGCCGCTGGAACGCGCGGTGTTCCCGCTCCCAGGCGACGGCCCGAGGCATCAGCGCCTCGCGGTCCCCTTCGGGCAGCGCGCCGCGGACCTCGTCGACGAACGCGCGGATCTCGGCGGACCGGTCGGTGAGCGGCCCGGCGGTCGCCGCGTACGCCTCGATGGCGCGCTGCTCGGCGGCCTCGCGCTCCAGGCGGTGCCGCTCCCGGGCGAGGCCGGCGGCGAGCCGGCGGATGTGCGCGGGCATCAGGTACTCGGTCGAGTCGCGGAAGTGCGCGGAGATGGCCTGGCGGACGTCGTCGAAGTCGAGGTCGCCGATGTCTTCGTGCCAGGCGTGGACGTCGACTTCACCGACGGTGCGCCGGTCTCGGGCGGCGATCAGGCCGAGGATCGCTGCGACCTGCGATTTGTTCATCATGATGCCTCCTCGGCGGCGAATTTGGCGGCGAGTGCCATGGCGTCGGCGAAGCGTTTGTCGGCGGTGGACTGCGGTTCGGGTGCGGCTGCCGGCTGCCCGGGGAGGGCGAGGTCGCGGCTGGTCCGGGGTGGGTCGTCGGTCCAGCGGTCGCCGTTGAGCCAGGTGGCCGGGTGGGCGGTGAAGCGCAGTTCGCGGCCGGGCCGGTCTCGGTAGCGGGCTGCCCCGGCGGTGATCTCGGCGGGGGTGGCGCGGGTGATGGCCTTGTCCCACGCCTTGCGGGCGGTGCGCTTCGCTGCCCGTCGCGGGTAGGCCGACCAGAACGCGTCGAAGTCGGCGTCGGCGGTCGGGGTGTCTCGCGCGCTCGCGCGTGGTCTCGCCGCCGGAGGCGGCGAGTGGGGATCGGGGTCCGGGGAAAGGGGAACGGGGAACGGGGAACCACTACTTACGGCCGTAACTACTCCCCGTTCCCCGGGAGTGCCGGCGCTAGGGTTCCCGGAAGGGTTCGCAGAAGGGTTCCGGGAGGGGTTACGACCTGCGGCTACCTCCTGTTCGGGCGTGTCGGCGGTGTCCGGCGCCTCGCTGGTGTCGTCCGGGCCGTCGTGGTCGTGCGGGCCGTCGTCGGGAGGGTTCGGGCCGGGGTCGCCGTCGTCGTCCGGGGGGTGCCCGGCGGCCTTGCCGGAAGGGTTCGGCGAAGGGTTCCCGGAAGGGTTACCGAGGGCGTCGAGCATCTCGGTGACGATCCGCACCGGTTCGCCGCGAAGGTCGCCCGACTCGGCGATGCGCCGCAACTCGACGGCGATCGCGGCCCGGATGGCCGGGCTGGTCACCACCTCCAGGTGGTCCTGGGCGGCGCGCAGCACGTTCGGCTGCCGGTACACCTTGTCGCGGCGGATGAACGACCGGACCAGCAGCTCCTCGGTGTCCTCGTCGACCACGACGAACCGGGCCGCGGCGAGGTCGGCCAGGGCCTGCTCGACGTCGGCGCGGGTGAGGCCGGCGGCGGACTTGGACCAGCGGCGTTCCCGCAGCGCGATCACGCCGTCGTGGGCGAGGTCGGGCTGGGAGAGCAGGAACATGAACATGCGCTGCGGCGCGGGGCCGAGCGCGAGGAAGTCGGGGTCAGACCAGATGCTGACGGAGAGTCGTGCTTCTGAGCGCGCCATCAGCGGCCACCCCCGGGGGTGGCGGCGGGCACGGGTTGAACGGCGCGCGGCATGGCGCGGCCGGCCCATGGCATCATGTCGCCAGGGCTCCTTCCGGTGCGATCGGATCGGGGCCTTAGGCCGGTTCGGGTGTTACCAGCACCCGTTCCGGCCGTTTTCAGTTGTGAGCTGATCTTACCGCTCACGTACATCCGTTCGAGCACCGACGCGCCTCTTCTTGATCGTGGATTCGGGTGGTTCTGGTGGGCCGGCTGGCCGGGTCCGCGGTACGGTCCCGGCCAGCCGGGGAGGGTCAGGCGGGGGTGGCCCGGTCGTCGCCGGAGGTCGACTCGCCGCGGGCCGCGGCCAGGACGGCGCGGGTGGTGGCCAGCGCGAACCGCTGGCCGTCGTCGTCGAGGTCGTCGACGCCACTGACCAGCGGGTCGGTCGCGCGCACCAGGGCATCGGCGGCGGCCCGGACCTGCGCGTCGCCGGCCGGCTCGGCCGGCACGAGCTGGAGGCCGTGCCGCTGGGCGATCACGGCCAGGGCCCGGGCGGACGTGAGGATCAGCGGGTTGCCGAGGGTGCGGACCGTCCACTCGACCAGCGCGACGTCGCGGTCCTGGTAGATCGGCGACTCGTGGTGCTCATAGGTGCGGTGGTTGGCGGCCCGGTCGCGGCACCAGGCGACGAGATCCGGCTCGGTGACCGGCTCGCCGGCCTCGTGCTGCGGCCAGCTGACGGTGACGGTCGCCTTCTCGATCAGATCGCGAATCTCCTCGACCTGATCGGGGTTGTACTCGTCGAGCTGCTCGCTGATGTCGACGCTGTCGATGTCGCTGGCGGCCTCGGTCATCAGCCTGGTCGCGACGGCGCGCGGGTCGTTGTCGGTCATGCTGCTGCTGCCTCCTTGGTACGGCGGGGAATCTTGTGGTGGGTGCGGAACCGCAGCACGCAGTTCCGGGACTTCAGCGGGGTGTCCGACCAGCGCAGCCGGATCCCGATCTGCATGTCGTCGAGGCCGTCGGCCATCAGCCGCTCGACGAGGTGCCGACGCTCGGCCGTACCGAGCTGGCGGGCGGTGATCTGCCCGGCGAGGGCCTGCTCGACCTTCGCCGGGTCGATGTCGCGGCGGGACCGCCAGGCGCTGAACTCCGCGTCGGGGATGGCCGGCATCCGGGCGACCAGGACGGACCCCGGGTAGGCGGTCCAGCCGGGCACCTCGGCGGCCGGGAAGATCAGCCACAGCGGCGGTCCGGTGACCACCGCCGACGACTCGGCGGCCAGCTCGTCGACGTCGGCGAGGGCTTCGGCGATCAGCTCCGACCGGGTGTGCGTCTCGTCGAGGATCGGCCAGACGAGCTGCAGGATGTGGCTCATGCGTCGTCTCCGGCCCGGCGGCGGTGCTCGGCCTGCTCCTGGCCGGCGTCCGGTACCTCGTGCACGCCGTTGACCTGGGGCAGCCCGCAGGTGCACCGACCGGGCACGGCCTGGTCCTCGGTGTACCGGTGGGCGGCCGGCCGCTTGACGGTGGCGATCGTGCGGCGGGACATCACGCCACCTGCCCGGGAAGGCGGGCGGCGCGACGGCGGTCGTACTCCGCCTGGTCCTCGCGGGTGACGTGGTAGCCGCCGCCCTGCCGGCACCAGTAGACGAAGCCGGGTTCGGTCAACCGGGACAGAGCCTGCCGGGCCAGCCGCCAGTTGCTGAACGCGTACTTGCCGTCCTGGCGGCAGCGCCAGATCCGGCCACGGCGCCGGCTCACCGGGCTGGCCAATCGAGGACGTCAACGGCGGCGTCGGTCAGCCGGTACTCGCCGACCAGCTCCGTCAGCCGGGTCACCTCGTCGGCCAGCTCCTGGCGCAGCTGCTCCTTGTAGGCGATCTCGGCCATCAGGTCGGGGACGTCGTCGGCGCTGGCCTCGGCGCAGCGGGCGATCAGGCTGGTCGGGCCGGTCCTGCGGGCCTCGACGAGAGCGGCGCGCCGGGTGGTGACCCCGTCGAGGTCGACCCGGGGCCCCGGGGCCGGCGGGATGCCGGCCCCGGGGAACAGCTCGATGACGTCAGCCATTGCGGGCCCCCCGCTGCTGCGCCAGCCGGACCAGCGCGAAGCCGGCCAGGGTGCATGCCCGCTCCGGGTCGACCGAGTGCAGGGTCATCGCGGTGACCACAGCGGCGTCGCCCGGGTCGGCGCCCTCGCTGATCATGTCCCGGACGTTGGCGACCATCTGATCGAGCAGGGCGTTGATGTGCGCGTTCTGCTGGTCGGCGGCTGCTCTGCGAGCGATGTCAGTCACCGGACACCGCCTCGTACTGCCGGCAGCGGCAGCCGGACCGGGAGCAGGTGCCCCGGCGGCCGTCGCCGCGGATCGCGTGGACGCCCTCCGGGTCGCCGCACTGGCACCGGCCCGGCTCGACCGGCCGGCCGCCGGTCGCCGCGCCCGGGTCCTGCCGGCTCACTGCCCGCCGCCGGGGGCGGCCGTGTCCGGCCAGTCGTCGGCGGCCGGCTCGACCGGCGCCGGCCCGGGTACGGGCTGCTGGGTGATCTCGGCGGCCGTGACCGGCTCGGCCGGGAACTCCTCGGCCGCCGTGGTCTCGCCCCGCTTGATCGAGGCGAACACGACGCTCAGGTCCGCGACGTCAACGGCCGTCCACTGGCCCCGCTTGCGACCCAACCGGGTCTCGATCTGACCGACGCTCACCCGGACGGTCTTGAACGCGTCGACCATCGCGCCGATCCGCTCCACCAGGGGCTTCCCGTCGCCGCGTTCGATCGTGGCCCGGCACCGGTCCTGCGCCTCGGCAACGAAGTCGGCCGGCAGGGCGGCGAAGATGCTCTCGCGGACCGCCCGGGCGCCGATGTTCTGGTTGTTCAGGTACACGTCCTGCAGGTCGGTCAGCGGCTTGCGCTGCCCGTCCTTCATCCGGGCGTGCGGCACCTGGAACGTGCGGCTCGACCGCATGTTGGTCTGCTGGTCCCAGGCGTACGCGCGGATCTCGGACATGCCGCGTTCGTCGTCGCGGTGCAGCTCGTGGACGCCGTAGTCCATGTTTCCCCAGATCCGGGCCAGCTCCCGGGCGAGGTGCACGGACGGGCCGGTGCCGCGGTTGTTGACGTTGTAGAACGCGCGGCTCGCCAGGCCGAGCCGGCCGCACGCCTCGGCCATCTCGGCCCAGGCGCGGCGGATGTCGCGCGGGTTCTGCTGGGCGACCTGCACGGCGGCGGCGACCTCGGCGACGGCGCGGGCCTGCTCGACGGCGGTGGTCTGGGTGGCCGGCGCCGGGGCGGCGTACCGGTCAAGGGCGGTGTTCATTCGGACTCCTCAAGGTTGTAGGCGATGGCCTCCATGACGAACCGGGCGCGAACCGGGCGGCACTCGTGCGGCTCGCGTGGCAAGACATCGACCGTGTTCACGCAGCCGGAGCCGGCGGGCATCTTGCACAGCGGGCACGGCACGGTGAGCGCCAGTTCCACATCGGCGGGGCTCACCAGACGGCTCCGTCCAGTTCGCGGGTTTCCCACGGCGGGAGTTCGGCCAGGACCACGTCGTCGGCGTAGCCCGGCCAGCGGCCGGACGCGGTGCATTCGGCGTAGACGTCCAGGGCCTGCCGGCAGCGCAGAGCGCCCAGGAGCATCGCGTCGCGGTCCGGCTGGCACACGGTCACCAGGTACGGCGGCCGGGTTTCTTGCACGACCAGGAGCGCCTGGGCGTCGTCGCGGGCGTAGCCGACCGCGCGGAGGCCCATCAGGTACCAGGCCAGCTGGACGTGGTAGCCGAAGTCGGCGATCGTGCGGCCGAGCTTGTCGGGGGCGGCCGACCGGCCGGACTTGTAGTCCGGCAGCAGCAGCCGGCCCGGGTAGGCGGGTGCGACGGCGGGCTGCCCGTCGCGGTGGAGGGTGAAGTACGGCAGGTAGTCGATGAGGGCCCGGCACCACACGCCGGTCCGCTGGTCCTGCCAGACGACGGTGACCTCGGCCTGCCCGGCGCCATCCGGCCCGACGTCGGGCCGGCCGCGCGGGGTGAACAGGGCGGTGGCGACTGGGTGTTCGCGCAGCTTCGCGGCCATCGCGTGGACGGTGTCCCAGTCGGCCGGCCGCAGCGGCACGGCGCCGCGCGCCCGGACCGCCGCGACTTCCTCCTTGACGGCCTTGGTGCGCCACTCGTCGGCGTCGATCCGGACCAGTTCCGGGCCGACACCGAGGACCAGCTTGTGGGCGGCGGTGCCGATGTCCCACGCGGCCTTCGGCTCGTCGCCGGTGTCCAGCCAGTGTTTGAACAGGGCCGGGCAGGACGGCGGCAGGAGCTTCCGGGCGCCGGTCGACGACAGGGAGCCGCCGGGGACCGGGTCGCGGTGGTAGACGTCGGCGGGCAGGTTGTAGATGCCCGGCTTGTCGATGACCACCGGCCCGGCCTCGGCCACGGCTGGTGCCGTCACGGCGTCGCCTCGGGTGCCGGCGCGGGGCCGGCGGCCTCGCGGAAGATCTCGGTCACGGCGCCCTCGGGGTCGGCCAGGGCGGCCCGCAGGCCGGCCAGGACCGCGGTACGGTCCGGATCCTCGGCGGGCCGGTCCGGCGCGGGCACGGTCCACGCGCCGGTCAGCTGGATGTCGCGGATGTTCAGCAGCCCGGTGTGCTCGCCGGCGTCGGCGTGGACCGGCGCCTGGGTGCGGGAGACGAGCTGGTAGGCGGCCGGGCTGAGGATCCAGTCGGGGGCGACGGGCAGGGCGATGATCAGGCGGCCGGTGCGGTCGCGCAGCTTGTCCGGGCCGGGCCGGTGCTGGCCGGGCTCCACCGGCGGCGGGGCCAGGGTCAGGACCGGCGGCACGGTGAGGCCGGCGAGGGTGTCGGCGTCGATGCTCACGTCAGGGCTCCGATCAGGGCGGTTGCGGTGTGCCAGGCGCCCCACAGGACGCCGATGACGGCCGCCCACCCGGCGAGGCACAGCGCGATGAGGGCGGCGATCCGGCGGGCCGTCGGGCTGGCGATGACCAGCGCGGCGGCCAGGTCGGCGGCGAGGACGCCCAGCACGGCGGTCGCGGAGTGGGTGACCTGCCAGGCGGCGATGGCGGCGGCGGCCACGACGGCGGTCAGGACGGCGATGGCGGTCAGGCTGCGGGTCACTTCGCACCGGCCTTGCGCTGGCGGCGCTCGTCGCGGCTCCGGCTCCGCGCGGCCCAGGCCGCCCGGCAGGGCTCGCAGCGACAGTGCCGGTAGCGGTAGGTATCGACGTTGCCGTGCGGTGCCAGGCTCAGGCGGCCGGCGGCGCTGCCGGCCGGGACCAGGCCGAGGATCTCGGCCACGTCACCCAGGTCCCGGTCGGTCAGGAACTTGAGCGCCGCGGCGTCACGCTCCTGACGGCGGAGCCGGTCGCGCTGGGAGGCGGACAGGCGGGCGGTGTCCATGCCGCCGGCGAGGGAGTCGACGCCGGCCATCAGAGCCGACCCCCGAGCTGCTTGAGCCGGTCGTAGGCGTCCTTGGACTCCCAGTACGGGCCGTGCTTCCGCTCACCACCGACGTACAGCCAGTAGGTGTACGCCCCGCGCTCCGGGATGCGGCGGATCATCAGCTCGATGCCGCCCGGCTGGGAGTAGGTGGAGAAGACCAGCTCGCCGAGCGAGGTGAGCGGGCCGCGGGCGGCCTCGCCGGTGGTGGTGAGCCGCCAGTAGTCGCCGGGCCGGCTGTCGTCCAGCTCGACCCAGCCGGCGCGGCGCATCTCGGCGATCGCGGCGGTGACCTTCCGGTCGGCGGCGACGTACGAGTCGTTGATCGCGTCGCGGAAGACGAGGCCGCGGCCGACCTGGTCGAGCAGGGCGATGCGGCTCTTGGTCGGGTGGAGGCTCATCAGGCAGCACCTCGCAGGTTGCGCGCCTTGTGGGCGGCGGTGGTCGGTCGGGCGGGCTGCAGGTAGCGGCGGACCAGCGCCACCTCCGCCGGGGTCATCTCGGCGACCAGGGCGAGCACCTGGGCGACGCGGTCGTCGGCGATGCCGAGGGACTCGGGGGTGATCTCGGGGGCGTCGTCCCGGCCGCCGAGGTGGACCAGCTCGACGCCGGCCGGGACGGGCACGGCGGCGGGCTCGGTGTCGGCGCGGTCGAACAGCAGCCCGGTCGAATCGACGACGCGCGGCACGGGCGGGCCCGGCGGGCTGGTCGGCACCTGCGGCGGGTTCGGCCACGTCGGGCTCATCGCGCGTCACCGCCCCTGCGCAGGTGGGCCGGCAACGGGAGCCGGGCCAGGGCGTACAGCAGCTCGATCAGGAAGCGGCGCATCACGCCTCCCCGTCGGCTCGGGGCGACATCGCCATCGCCGGCTGCTGCTGGGCCTCCAGCTCGGCGACCCGGGCCCGCAGCCGCTCCACCTCGAACAGGCGGTCCGGTTGGATTTGCGCGTGGAAGAACAGCGTTGGGCCGTGCCGCTCGTCGGTGAGTGGGATCTCGTGATCTACCTTCGGGATGTCACGAGAGGTGCCGCCGTCCTCCTTGATCTCGACGCCGAAGTGGCGGGCCCACCGCTCCAGGTCGGCGCGGCTGTCGAGCACCCCGAGGCGCAGCTGCGGCTGGCCGAGCGGCAGCGCCGATCGGACGATGGCGTCGGCGATCCGGTGGAGTTCGGCGGCGACCAGCGCGTTCAGCCTGGGAGTGGCCGGGGTGGGCTCGGGCCGGTCCTCGGCCGGGCCGGTGAGCCCGGCGCCGGTGACCGCGCCCGCCACCTGCTCGGGCGACAGGCCGGTCAGGGTCACGTCGCCGACCGCCCCATCGCGGTCCGTGGTGATGGTGATCTCTCGGCCGGACGGGTGGATCATGCTGCGCACGACGGTGCTGGCGGTCCGGTCGTCGCGGTCGATGTCCCAGCCGGAGCTGAGGAGATCGTTGCCGACGGCCATCAACGCCTTGAGGCCGGGGCGGATAGGCTGCTGGTGCATTGCTGGACTCCTTCTGAGACGGGTTGGTCCGGTGGTGCGGGGCCCTCGCGCCGGGTGGAAGCCGGCCGGGGGCTCGTTCGTCAGCGGCGGGACTCCCACCGCCAGGTGATCGGCCGCTCCGACGCCGGCTCGGTCACCGCCGTGGAGGGCAGCCGGCCGAGCCGGTCGCCCTGGTACGCGATCAGGCCGCCGAGCAGGACGGTCGCGAGGATCACGGCCTGGGCGATGGCCAGGCCGAGCCACGTCGGGATGCGGCGCACAGTCAGGCCGCCACGGTGGTCTTGGCCTGCCGCACCTTGCGGGCCTTCGCCGTCCGGTTGGTGACCTGCTCCAGCTCCTCAGGCCGGGCCATCTGCTCGGCGAGGTACTTCTCGCAGGACGCCCGGGTGACCATGCGGATGCCGCCGATGACGACGGCCTGGAGCTTCTTCTCGGCGATCAGCTTCGAGACGCTGCGGCGGCTGAGGCCGCCGAGCACCTGGCCGGCCGCCGGGAGGCGGTAGACGAGGGGTTCGGGTGCGGCAGTGCCGGTCCCGGTATTCTGAGTGCCGTTCATGGCACCGACGATACATGCGGGTGCCAGCGAGTGCCAACCCCGGCACTGGTCGCACTTTCGGTCAGTGTCAGGCGACCGGTCAGCCTCTACGCTGTGTCCATGCATCTCATCGACGCGCGTGGTTCTCGCGTTTCTGCGGCACCGGTACCGCAGAGCCGTTCGCGGCACCCAAGCCGCACGCGGCACGGAGGTGCCACGGACGGCACCTATGATTTGTCCGTGCCAGCCAGTGCCAGCCAGGATCCACGCGTTTTGGCGTTTGCCCGGTTCGTCAAGCGGGCTCTTGGCGAGGCGCGCGCCGAAGGCTGGTCCATCGACGACGTGGAAGAACGCACCGGCCTACGCCGCTCGACGATCTACCGGTGGACCCGCGCCGAGGTCGAGTCCCCGCAGCGCATCCAAGTCCACAAGTTCGTCGACGGCCTCGGGATCCCCCGGACCACCGCCAGCCAGATCCTCGGATGGGACGGCACTCCCCCGGCCACCGACCCTGACGTCGCCGTCGACCCGGACATGCAGGCCGTCATGCGACGGCTGAAAGACCCGTCGGTCACGCCAGAAGAGAAGACCACGATCCGCCAGATGTTGAGGTACCTCGCCCGAGGGGGGTAGCCATGCCACGCCAACCCAACCGCCGCCCGAAGATCTACAAAGGAGCGGATGGGCTGTGGCACTGCTACGTGACCGTCGGCACCAGACCCGACGGCAAGCTGGACCGGCGACACCGCCAGGGCGAGACCGCCACCGAAGTGGCCGCGAAGGTCGACGAGCTGCTGGAGCGCAGCAAGCGGGGCGGAACCGTGCCGAAGCGGGCCGAGACCGTCGGGCAGTGGCTGACCTACTGGGTGGAAGAAGTCGTCCGGCCCACCCGGGCATGGGGCACCTACACCGCGTACCGGGCCCTCATTGACAACCACGTCGTGCCGCAGATCGGTTCGTGGCGGCTCGACGGGGCCCGCCGGCTGGAGCCGGAGCACCTGGAGGCCCTGTACGTCCGGATGCGACGGACGCGGATCCGCCGCGGCGCCGCGGCGGCCGCCGCCGCCGGCCGGCAGGCCACGATGTCCGGGGCGACCATCCTCAAGACGCACCGGATGCTGCGCAAGGCGCTCAAGGACGCGGTACGCCGCGGCCGGGCGAGCCGGAACGTGGCCGACCTGATCGACCCGCCGACCGCCCGGGCCGGCCGGGTCGCCGCGCACACGCTCGACGAGACCCAGGCCATCATCACCACCGCGATGGACGACCCGATGGCGGCCCGCTGGTTGATCGGCATGCTGCTCGGGCCCCGGCAGGGCGAGACGCTCGGGATCCGGTGGCACCGGGCGCACCTCGACCCGCCCGGCGCGCAGCAGCCGCACGTCGAGCTGGAGACGCAGTTGCAGCGGCGGACGTGGCAGCACGGCTGCGCCGACCCGTACGCGTGCGGTGCCGCGCCGCGGCCTCGGAGCCCGCGCGGGTACCACCACCACGATCCGTGCCCGCCCGGGTGTCGCCGGCACGCGGGCCGGGCGCGGGGGTGCCCGCCGCCGTGCCCGCCGGACTGCGCCGGCCACGCCCGGCACTGCCCGCAGCGGGTCGGCGGCGGCCTGGTCGAGGTGGAGCTCAAGACCGAACGCAGCGTGCGGTCGCTGCCGTTGCCGCCGGTGGTGGTGGAGCTGCTGCGCGCGCACCGGGCCCGGCAGCAGCGGCAGTACGAGCTGATCGGCCGCCGGTGGGATCCGCAGGGGCTGGTGTTCACCACCGCCTGGGGGCAGCCGCTGGACGCCGGTCAGGACCACGCGGCGTGGGAGGCGCTGCTGGTGCGCGCCGGCGTCGCGGACTCGCGGCTGCACGCCGCCCGGCACTCAGCCGGCACCAACCTGGTCGCCACGGGGACGGACATCCGGGTGGTGCAGGAGATCCTGGGTCACACCCAGCTCACGACCACGCAGATCTACGTCGACGTCGCCCAGGCCGTGAAGAGGGAGGCGGTCGACCGGGCGGTCGCCGCGCTGATGGACGGCAACCTGGCGGCCCTACTGCAACGGGATGGTGCAACGGGCCCCACCCGAACGTGATCGGAAACGGATACGAGAATGGCCCGCGACCGGGGCTTTATCGCCTGGTCGCGGGCCATTCTTTCGTACCCGAGCCGCCTATCGGAATCGAACCGATGACCTACGCATTACGAGTGCGTCGCTCTAGCCGACTGAGCTAAGGCGGCAACAGCGTCCGAGTGTACGCCACGCCTCACCCCCCACCCCACCGGGTTCCCGCGTCCGGGACTGGACAGCGCGGGACGATCATCGCGGTTAGCCTCATTCCTCGTGACCGACGAGCAGACGGGCCGGCGCGTCCCACGGCAGGCGAGCGAGCCGGGGCGGTCCGACCCGGCACCGGACACCGACCTCCCCCGGCAGGCCGGTAGGGCGACAGCGCGACAGGACCCGCCGTCGGGTGGGAGCGCCCCGGTGGACGTGGCGACGACACCGGTGGAGACCGAACAGGCTCCGCACCGGCGGCCGAAGAGCCTCGACCCGCTGGAACTCGGCTACACCCGGCGGGCCCCGGTGCCCTGGCTGGCGCCCTGGCTGCTGATCACCACCGGCCTGCGTACGGTGCTGGCCGCGCTGTTCGGGGCGTACCTGGACAAGCGCGAGTTGCAGGGGTCGCTGCCGCACCACGTGCACCGGCAGAACACCGTCGAGGGGAGCCTGTGGCTGGACTACGTGGCCGACCTCGGCGACGGCTTCGACGCGACGTACAGCATCGCCTACCTGCTGGCTCAGCGGGAGCTGACGGTGGACGGGCAGCGGCTGCCCCGGGGGCAGATGCTGGTGATGGGGGGCGACCAAGTCTATCCGACCGCCAGCGCCGCCGCCTACGAGGACCGCTGCAAGGGCCCGTACGAGTCGGCGTTGCCGCACCCGACCCCCGGCCGGGAGGTTCCGACGCTGTTCGCGGTGCCCGGCAACCACGACTGGTACGACGGTCTGACCGCCTTCCTGCGGTTGTTCGTCCGGTCCCGGGACGACAACATCGGCGGTTGGCGTACCCCGCAGACCCGGTCGTACTTCACCGTCGAGTTGCCGGCGGGCTGGTGGCTGTTCGGGCTGGACGGGCAGTCCGGCTCGTACATCGACGACCCGCAGTTGAGCTACTTCACCGAGGCCGTCCGGCACCTGGGACCCGAGTCCAAGGTCATCCTGGTGGTGCCGGAGCCGGGTTGGGTCAAGGCCGTGGACCACCCCAAGGCGTACGACTCGATCGACTACTTCATCCGCAAGATCATCGCGCCGAGCGGGGCCCAGGTACGGCTGTTGCTCTCCGGCGACCTGCACCACTACGCCCGCTACACCGGCCCGGACCGGGAGCTGATCACCTGCGGAGGCGGCGGCGCCTACCTCTACCCCACCCACAAGCTGCCGGCCCGGATCGACGTACCGCCGAAGGACACCACGTCGCGGCGGTCCAGCCCGTCCCGCCCGTACGAGTTGGTCGGCCGCTTCCCGGACGCGGCCCGGTCCCGGCGGTACGGCTGGGGGGTCTTCGGTCGGCTGCCGTTGCGCAACCCCGGCTTCGGGACCCTGCTCGGCACCCTGCACACCCTGTTGATGCTGGCGATGGCCGGCGCCGCGACCAAGACGGCGACCAGCACCGAGCAGCGACTGTTCAGCGTCCCGCTGGTCGCCATACTGATCGTCACCGTGCTCGGCGCGGCGTTCTTCGCCAAGCCGCCCAGCACCGGCGGCAAGCGGCACGCCCGGAACTGGATCCTCGGCATCGGTCACGGGCTGGCGCACGTCGCCCTGGCCGCCGCCGGCACCTGGGCCTGGCTGCACCTGCCGATGTACGAGTGGCCCTGGCCGCTGCCGGCGGCCGCCGCCGCGGTGATCTACGGCCCGGTCATCGGGCTGGTCGCCAGCGAACTGGTCGCCGGCTACCTGCTGGTGGCCAGCTCGTTCGGGGTCAACGTCAACGAACTGTTCGCCGCCCAGGGCATCGAGGACTCGAAGTCGTTCCTCCGGATGCACATCGCCGCCGACGGCGCGCTGACCATCTACCCGATCGCGGTGGACCGGATCGGCCGGAACTGGGCCGCCGAGCCCGACGGCCCGCCGGACGCTCCCTGGATCGCCCCGCGCGACCCGCTGGCGGTACGCCTCGCCGAACCCCCCATCGCCATCCGCTGACCGCCCGCCCCAGGATCACGATGGACCTCTTCAGAAGATCTTGAGAAGCCGGGCGCATGGTCGGCGGCGACGACTTCCTGGTGCCGGACGTGCGGTGCGTCCACGATGACCGTGAGATCTGCCTCCTCCCGAAGTTCGCGACGTTCGCACACGATCGCACGGGCGGCCCGCCGCAGGTTCGGCGTCATGCGATGCCGCAGTCGACGCGTAACCGGTGGAGCTGAGAATCGTTCATCCAAGACATGAAGAGTATGGGCGAGCGGCCCCGGCAGTTCCTATAACGCAGGGGTTGTACGTGGGCTATAGTGCAGGTGCGGGTGAGTGGCGAATCGACACAACAGACTTGGTTGACGAGTGGCTCGTCCGGCTGGGTAAAGAAGATCCAGACTCCGCCAACCAGGTAGCCGCTGCCATTGACATTCTCGCCAGAGAAGGCCCGAGTCTCGGTCGGCCCCTGGTCGACCGAGTCAAGGGTTCCGACTACAAGAACATGAAGGAACTCAGACCCGGCTCCTCGGGTAACACCGAGCTCCGCATCCTGTTCGCCTTCGACCCCACTCGGGCAGCCATTCTGCTTGTCGCCGGGAACAAGGCCGGCGACTGGAAAGGCTGGTACGAGACCAGCATCCTCGAGGCCGACAAGCTCTTCGCCGAACACCTTCGGACGTTGAAGGGACATCGCTGATGGTCCGCAGTTGGCGGGATACCCGCTCCCGGATGAACCTGGACGAGGCTAAGGTCGCAGAGCACACAGAGCGGATGCTCGGGGAGGTACGTGCCACCAAGCTCCGCGAGATGCGCGAGAGCCGCGGTCTGACTCAGCGTCAGGTCGCCGACCGTATGCATGTCTCCCAACCGCGGGTAGCGGCGATCGAGAAGGGTGAGGTGCCGGCTACCGAAGTTGGCACTATCGAACGGTACGTCTCGGCACTCGGTGGCAAACTCGAGATCGTTGCTGACTTCGACGGCGAACGGCACGAACTGAGCTGACGAGACCTGCCCAGTCTGCTGCCCATGCTGCCGTCGCATCGACGATCAACGCCGTTCGACCGCCGGCCGGCGCATCCGGTCGACGAGCTTAATCTTCGAGCACGGTTGCGGCGCAACGAGACGAGGCCCCGAGCGATGCCGGAGGGCCTCTTCCCGTAGCGCCGGTCAGTGCTGCTTGGCCAGCTCGATGAACGACTTCCAGGCCGTTGGCGAGAAAGCCAGCGGCGGGCCGTCCTGGTCCTTGCTGTCCCGTACGCCGACGACGCCGCCGAGGTTGTCGGCCACCTCCACGCAGTTGCCGCCGCTCGATCCGCTGCGGGTCGACTTACGCCACCGCGATCCGGTCAGGTCCATGAGTCCGCCACCTCTTTGCCGCCGGTCAGTGCTGCTTGGCCAGCTCGACGAACGACTTCCAGGCCGCCGGCGAGAAGGCCAGCGCCGGACCGTCCTGGTCCTTGCTGTCGCGTACGCCGACGACGCCACCGAGGTTGTCGGCCACCTCCACGCAGTCGCCACCGCTCGATCCGCTGCGGGTCGACTTGCGCCACCGCGCTCCGGTCAGGTCCATGAGTTCGCCACCTCTTTGATCAGATCCAATGACTGGCGCCAGGGAAGGGCGTCGTTGCGGACGTACTCCCATCTCCGCAACAGGCTAGCGAGCCCGGCCTCGCCGCGCACCAGTTCGCCGCCGAGTTGGCTCTCCAGGTGCCCGATCCACTCGCCCTCCGCCGACCGGGCCAGCACGAAGGGACCGGACAGTCCGATGTGCAGTGTGACGCTGGCCGGAATGGCCAGGATCGTGACGTTCGGGCGCTCGGCGCAGGCCAGCAGGTGCTGCAACTGCTCGGTCATGATCCCGGCGAACTCCTCGTCGGTCCGCCGCAACATGGCCTCGTCCAGTACGGCCACGTACTGAACCGGATTCTCCTGTGTCAGGATCTTCTGCCGCTCCATCCGGCCAGCCACCAGGCGCTCCACCTCGGCGTCGGAGAGCGCGCAGTCCAGCCGCAGGATCGCGCGGGCGTAGCGCTCGGTCTGGAGCAGGCCGGGAATGAGGTGCGGCACCCAGCAGCGCAGTTGCTCGGCGGCCTCCTCGGCCTCCCGCCACGTCCGCCACCAGGCCGGCTCCCGGCTGCGCTCGGCCTCCTCGTAGAGGTGCACCAGCAGGCCGCCCGTCTCCAGTACCTCGTCGGCCCGGAGCAGGAGAAGACGGTCCAGCGGGCGCTGGCCCAACTCGAACGCGGAGACCATCGAGTCCGAGTAGTGCACGAGCCGACCGAAGTCGGCCTGACTCATGCCCGCGGCCATCCTCATCCGCCGGAGCTGGGCACGGATCATGTCCAAATTGCGGTTCCGCTCACTTTCCACAGTGCTCCCAGGGGGTGAAGGTCGACTCCGGCGAGCCCCGGACACCGTTCCGGCACTCAACCCAAACCCTTCCAGGATAAGGCTCAGCGTAGCGAGACTGTGACCCAGCGAAACCGCTCGGGCCTGCGGGATGCGACAGGCCGATGTGTGAACGGGCGGGATCGCGGGGGTCGGTCCGGGCTCCTCACGGGCCGGCCCCCGTCCAGTCGACGCGAAGGATGGTGAGACATGTGGTCAAGCAGGCTCTGGCGGCTCCTCGACCGGCGACGGCGGCGACGCCTCCCGCAGCGCCGGCCCGGCGGCCCGCAGCCGGTGTGGATGAACGAACGGATGGCGGCCAGGCTCGCCGCCGACCCGCCCCGCCGGAGCGAGCCTCCCCGCCCGGCGTCCGGACCGAGATGGCGGACGAACGGGGACCTCTGGTGAGCGTGCTGGCCGAGCAGCGACGAGGGTACGGCAGTGACTGAGCACCCCGCCGCGACGGAATCCGCGAGCCTGGTCCCCGACCTCCGGGAGCCAGCGCCCCTCGCCGCCCACCAGCCTCGCAGGCCGATGTGGGTCTGCCGGGTCGACGCGCAGCCCTGGCCGTGCGCGAGCGCCCGACTCCACCTCAAGGCCACCCACGAGCGGGACCCGGTCGGCCTGTCCATCCGGATGGCCGGCGATCTGCACGAGGCGATGCGGGACCTCTACCGCCTCAACCCGGGCGACGCACCCAGCCCACGGGCGATGTTCGACCGCTTCCTGGCCTGGCCACCCTTCAAGAAGCCGGTGATCCCGGCGCAGTGACCACCCTCCTTCCCGAATAGGCGAAGCCCCGGCGCTTGGCGGCAACCAGGCACCGGGGCTTCGCCCCCCAACCGCCCCCAGTCCCAAGACCCCCGTTGATCATGAAGTTGTTGTCATGACACGCCGGGCGGGGTGACAACAACTTCATGATCAACCGAGGAGGCCCGGGGTGCGGCCGGCGGTGGGTGGGTGGGGTTAGGGGGTGTAGTGGGCGTCGTGGGCCTGGCGGGGGGCGCAGACCGAGGCGCGGGAGCAGGAGCAGCGGGAGCCGTCGGCGTCCAACCGGACGGTGACCGAGTCGCGCGGGACGCTGTGGCCGACCACCCGGCCGTCACCCTCCGGGGTGCTGACCCGAGTGCCGACCGCCGGCGCCGACGCCTGAAAATTTTGATACAAAGGATGTTCATATTTGAGACAACACATCAACCGGCCGCACGCTCCGGAGATGCGCAGCGGGTTGAGCGGCAGGTCCTGGTCCTTGGCCATCCGGATGGTCACCGGCTCGAAGTCGGTCAGGAAGGTCGCGCAGCACAGGTCCCGCCCGCACGGCCCGATCCCGCCCTGCACCCGGGCCGAGTCGCGGGCCGAGAGCTGGCGCAGCTCGACCCGGCAGTGCAGGGTCGCGCCGAGGTCACGGACCAGTGATCGGAAGTCCACCCGGTGCGGTGCGGTGAAGTAGATGGTGGTCCGGGCGCCGCCGTTGCCGCCGTTCGGGCCGACCGACTCGAAGACGTGGTCCACGGCGACCACCTTCATCGGCAGCCCGTGCTCGCGGATCAGCCGCTTGGCGGCGACCTTCGCCTCGGCCTTGCGGCGGCGCAGCGCCTCGTCCCGGCGCAGGTCCTGCTCGCCGGCCAGGCCGGCCAGCCGGGGAAAACCGCTGGTGTCGTCGCTGACCCACTGGGCGGCCCAGACGCACTCGGCCACCTCGGGTCCGTCGTCGGTGGGCACCAGCACCCGGTCGCCGACGGCGGGGCGCAGGTCACCCGGGTCGAGGTAGTACAGGCGGCCGTACCGGTTGAAGCTGACCGCGCAGAGCATGCCCATCCGCCCACCATACGACGCCGGGCGGGCGTCCGTCCGGGCTCGCCGCTCGGCGGGGACCGCCGACCGGTCGTCTCGTTGCCGCCGACCGTCCGGGCAAAAGCGCTCCTCAAACGAAGACAAACATCGGTGAACAGCGTTGAGTGGTAGCCAGGCCCGCGGGGGGTGCGCGAGGGGGCCGCGGCGTCGCAGCCGGAGCTTGCCGAGGGGTACGGCGCTCCCGAGCGCGACGCCGTCGGCTGTTCCGGCCACGGTCAGCCGGTTATCCAGGTGGTGCCGTCCCAGTCGCTCACCGCCTCCACCGGCCGCGGTGGGGGCAGTTCGGTCAGGTCCGGTCCCCAGCGCGCCAGCAGCCGTTCACCCGCGTCGTACGACTCGGCGACGGTCGCCAGCACCCGGGCACCGATCTCGGCCGCGGCCCGGCCCGGCCGGTCGTCCGGCCCGTCGGCCGTCACCACGAGCATCGCCTCCGCCGACGCCAGCACGTCGAGCAGGGTGTACGCCAAGGCCGTACGGCTGTCGGCGGCCCAGTCGGCGACCGCCTCGGCGTACCCGGCGGTGGCCGCCATCCGGCCGGTCAGGCTGTCCGGACCGTCGGTCAGCCGTTCGGCCAGCGCCGTCCGCCGGGCGGCGTACGCGTCGGCCGCCGCACCGCCCCACGAACCGTCGTCGCCGAGTGCCCGGCCGGCGTCGTCGTACTCGCGGATCAGGGTGCGCACGGCGTGGCCGGCGCGGGCCAGCGCGGCCGGGCGGAGCGCGGTGACCGCGCCCGCCGCGTCCCCGGGCAGGACGCGCAGCCGGCGCACCAGCGGCCAGATCCGGTGGTCGGCCGGGGCACCGACCCGGGCCAGCAGGTCGTCGACCCGGCCGAGTAGCTCGGCGGCCGGCCCGGCGAGCTGGTCGAGCGCGTCCATCACGCCTCCCGGTCGTGTCGCCGCCGGGTGTCGTCGTCGGTGTCTGCGTAACCGGCGGCGGCGGTCCGGACGGCCGCGGCGACCTCGGCGAGCCGGGCCGCCGCGGCGAGCGCCTCCCGTTCCCGGGCGTCCAGTGCGGCGAGCCACCGGCCGTGCAACTCGCGACCCAGTTCGCCGGGCCGGCCGGGGTGGTCGGCGGCGAGGTCGGCCGGGTCGGGTGGGCCGCCCACGACGGCGTGCCCGGCGGCGGTCAGCGTGGCCGCCGCCTCGTCGAGCCGGTCGGCGCGCCTGACGAGACCGTTCACCTCAGTACTCCCCCAACGGCCGGTAGTCGCCGAACGTCTCGGTCCGCAGCTTCTCCCGCGCCCACCGGGCGGCGTCGTCCGCCGCGGTGACCGCGGCCCGCACCGACCGGGCCAGGTCGCTGTTGGACCGCCCGGCGGACCCGAGGATGCGTACGTCGGTGATGGTCCCCGCGGCACTGACCGCCACCTCGACCGTGCCGTCCGGGGACCGGACGGTCACCTCGACGCCGTGCACCGCCTTGTCGAACTCGGCCCGCAGGGACTCGATCCGGCGGTAGCGTTCGACCGCCTCCTCGATCCAGGCCTCGTCGATCTCCCGCCCCATGGATTCCGGCCTTCCTGCCAGCCGCACCGGTGCACGCCGAACGCGCGGAATGTGCCGCTTCCGTGGCACTACCGGACGGACCGTACCGGTCGATCAGCGGCGGGTGAACCCTCCGCGACCATCTGTACCGCGTCTGTACCACGCGCACCGCCGGGGTGGATCCGCGCCGGGGTGGATCCACCCCGCGCCGGGCCGGACCCCCGACCCCGCCGGCGCGGGCCGGGTCAGCCGCGCCAGAGGGCGAGCATCATCGCTTCGACGGCGATCCGCGGCTTGACGTTGGCCTCGATCTCGGTACGGCAGGCGAGCACCGCCTCCAACCGCCGGAGCGTGCTCTCGGCGCTCCACTTCTCGGCCGCGGTACGGGCCAGCGGCGCGGTGTCGGTGTGCACCGGCGCCACCGGCGCCCGCATCGACACGGTCAGCACGTCCCGGTAGAACCCGGCCAGGTCGACCAGGGCACGGTCCAGCGCGTCCCGCTGCGCCCGGGTGGCCCGCGACTTCTGCCGCTTCTCCAGGTCCTTGAGTTGTCCGGCGGCGCCCCGCATCGCGCCGGCCGCCCCCCGACCGGTGCCGCCGGCGCCCAGCGCGGTCTCCAGGGCGGCCCGCTCGCTGGTGTCCGCCTCGGCCACCGACGCGGCCGCCTCGGCCTCGGCCGCCTCGATCAACGCGGACGCGGCGTCGAAGCAGGCGCCCACCCCGGTCAGCCGGCGCGGCACGGCCAGCACCGCCTCCCGGCGCCGACGGGCCTCCGGGTCCCGGGCCAGCCGGCGGGCCCGGCCCACGTGCCCCTGCGCGGCGGCGGCGACCCAGGCCGCCGCGTCGGGCGCGATCCCGTCCCGCCGGACCAGCACCTCGGCCACCGCCTCGGCCGGCGGTTGGCGCAGCGGCACCACCCGGCACCGGGACCGGATCGTCACCGAGATGTCGTCCGGGTGGGTCGACGGGGTGCAGAGCAGGAAGACGGTACGCGGTGGCGGTTCCTCGATCGCCTTGAGCAACGCGTTGCCGGCGGCCTCGGTGAGCCGGTCGGCGTCCTCGATCACCACCACCTGCCACCGGCCACCGGCCGGCGTGCTGGCCGCCCGCAGCACCAGCGCGCGCATCTCGTTGACGCTGATCGAGAGCCCCTCCGGCACCACGAACCGCACATCGGCGTGGGTGCCGGCCAGCGTGGTGTGGCAGCCGGTGCAGTCCCCGCAGCCGGTGCCGTGCACGCACTGCAGCGCCGCGGCCAACGCCCGGGCGGCCACCGACCGGCCCGAACCGGGCGGCCCGGTGAAGATCCAGGCGTGCGTCATCGCGTTGGCCGTCCCGGCCTCCGTCGTGGCCGCTCCGGTGCCCGCGTCGGCGATCGAGGGCGGGTCGGCGACCGGGGACGGGTCGGACCCGGCGTCCGCCCGGGTCGCGTCGGCGCGGAGGATCTCCGCCGCGCCGGCCGCGGCCCGGCGCAGGGTGTCGACGGCCTCGTCCTGACCGACCAGGTCGGCGAAGACGGATCCCATCAGGGCCGCCGTTCCAGCTCACCGCCGGTCCACGAGGCGTCGGCGCCGTCCGACGTCGGCTGGGCCACGATCCGCCCGGCCGGCACGCCGTCGGGCGGCGGGCGGTAGGCCAACTCCGCGGCGGATAACTTCGGCTGGACCGAGGTGTCCGGCTGCTTGGCGGGGTCGGGGTGGACGAACGCGTCCAGGTCGCTGAGCAGCGTCTCGATCCGCCCGCCGATCACCGACCCGATCTGGTCGACCGGGCGGGAGGCGTCCAGCACCAGATAGCGCTTGGGGTCGCTGGCGGCCAGGTCGAGGAAGGCGTACCGGACCCGCTCGTGGAAGTCGAGCGCCTCGCTCTCCACGAAGTCGGTGCCGGCGCCCCGGGCGGCGACCCGGGCCAGACCGGTGGCCGGGTCGACGTCCAGCAGCACCACCAGGTCCGGCTTGAGCCCACCCGTGGCCCAGGAGGACAGCCAGGACACCTCGTCCACCGGCAGCGTACGACCGGCGCCCTGGTAGGCCAGCGACGAGTCGACGTACCGGTCGCTGATCACCACGGCGCCCCGGCCCAGCGCCGGACGGACCACGGTGGCGACGTGCTGGGCGCGGTCGGCGGCGTACAGCAGCGCCTCGGCCCGGGGGGACAGCGCCTGCGCGCCGGTCGGCCCGTCCAGCACCAGGCCGCGGATCCGCTGACCGACCTCGGTCGCGCCCGGTTCCCGGGTCACGATCACCTCGCGGCCCTGCCGCCGCAGCCGCTGCGCCAGCGCGGTGACCTGGGTCGACTTGCCGGCACCCTCGCCGCCCTCGAAGACCACGAAGAGCCCGTGCGAGGCGAACGGCTCGGCCTGCACCAGCGGGCGACCCCGGATCGACCCCCACAGGTCGGCCAGCACCGGGACGCCGGGCTTGTCGTCCATCTGCTTGAACGCGCTCATCCCGGCGAAGATCCCGGCGATGCCGGCGGCCAGCAGCAACAGCCGGGTGGACGAGACCGAGACGCCCAGGTCGGCGATGCGCAACTGGCGGGACCCGCCGACGCCGACCAGCACGCTGCTCAGCGAGATCGCCAGCATCAGCACCAGCCGGGTGCCGGTCTGCACGACCGCGAAGACCCGCCCGCGTACGTCGTCGGCGATCTCTCCACCGAGCAGGGTGGTGCCGGCGAGGAACGCCATCCCGGCACCGGCGCCCACCAGGATCGCGCCGAGGATCGCCATCGACAGGTGGATCGAGGCGGCCAGCACCAGCACCGAGGCGCTGGCCAGCACGATGCTCATCCCGAACCAGCGGCGCCGGGACATCTCCTTGACGGTGAGCGGGCCGAGCCCGATGCCCACCGACAGGCCGACGAACAGCGCGCCGAAGAGCAGGAAGAAGGCGGCGTCGCCGGCGCCCAGCGAGGCGGTGAAGAACTTGGCGGTGCCGATCACGATGCCGCCGCCGGCGAACGCGCCGAAGATGCCCAGCACCAGGCCGCGGACCAGCGGGGTCTGGCCGATGAACTTCCAGCCCTCGACGAACTGGCGGACCACCCCCTGCTCGGGCTGTCCCGCGCTGCCGCCCCGGCCGGTGGCGCTGATCTCCTTGATCCCGAGCAGCACCACGAGCGCGGTGGCCAGCCGGGACAGCGCGTTGAAGAAGAGCGCCAACTGGGCGGGGTTGGCCCAGTCCGGGGCCGGCAGGCCGCGCACGCTGGCGTCAAGCGCCGACAGCCCGACCGCGGCCAGCACCGGGGTCAGCCCGTAGGTGGTGATCAGGGTGAGCTGGTTGGCCGTCTCCAGCCGGGTCCGCGGGATCAGGTTGGGGACCGCGGCCTCCTTGGCCGGGATCCAGATCAGCGTGACCGCCTCGATCAGGAAGGTGGCGATCGCCGCCCAGCCGACGACCACGCCGCCGCGCGCCCCGAGCAGCGCCACCAGTGGGATCGAGGCGAACAGCACGAACCGCAACAGGTCGCAGATGACCATGGTGTAGCGCCGGTCGAACCGGTCGGCCAGCACGCCGGCCACCGGCCCGAGCACCAGCGCCGGCAGCAGCCGGACCGCGATCGTGCCGCCGAACGCGACGCCCTTGGCGGTGCTGCCGTTGACCTGGGCGGCGGCGAAGACCGAGGTGGCGAGCAGGCCGAGCCAGTCGCCGAACGAGGCCACACCCAGGACGATCCAGAGCCGGCGGAAGGGACGGATGCGCAGCACCGACCGCAGGGCGGAGATACCGGAGCGGTCGACCGGGGCGGTGGGCTGCGGCGACACGGACGGGCCGGCGAGCGCGTCGTCGCCGTCCGGCCGGCCGGCTGTCCCCGGCGGGTTGTTGGTGTCGATGGCCGTACCTCCACGTGCCGGCCCATCGCTGGGCTCCCCGTCCGGCCCGTCGTTCGGGCTCCCCCGGGCTTCACTGTAGTCGCGGACACGGTGCGCTCCGCCCCCGACATTCCCCTGATGCCGAGGGTAGGGGGCTGGTCGGGCCCGTGGGGTCCCGGGCCACGCACGAGGGGCGTTCCGTATCGATCACGTTCCGGCTACCGTGCGGTAATGACCACCGACCGGTACGCCCTCCGTACCCGCCTGGACCGGGCGACCGGACACCTCGACCCGCCGTTGGCCGCCGTCGACCTCACCGGGTTGGACGCCAACGCGGACGCCCTGGTCGCCCGTTCGGCCGGCAAGACCGTCCGGGTGGCCAGCAAATCGGTACGCTGCCGCGCCCTGCTGTCCCGGGTGCTGGCCCGGCCCGGCTGGCTGGGCGTGCTGGCGTACACCCTGCCGGAGGCGAGCTGGCTGGTCCGGACGGGCGTCAGCCGGGACGTGGTGGTGGCGTACCCGACCGCCGACCGCGCGGCGCTGGCCGAGCTGGCGGCCGACCCGGAGCTGGCCGCGGCGGTCACCCTGATGGTGGACAGCCCGGACCAGCTCGACCTCGTCGACGCGACGGTCGGCCCGGACCGGCGCCCCGAACTGCGGCTCTGCCTGGACCTGGACGCCTCCTGGCGGCCGCTGCGCGGCGGTCCGGGTGGCCGGCTGCACGTCGGGGTGCGCCGGTCACCGGTGCACTCCGCCGCCGACGCCGGCGCGCTGGCCGCCACGATCGCCGCCCGGCGCGGCTTCCGGCTGGTCGGTGTCATGTCGTACGAGGCGCAGATCGCCGGGATGGGCGACGCGCCACCCGGCCGGGCGGCTCGGGGCACCCTGATCCGGGCGTTGCAGCGCCGGTCGTACCGGGAACTGCTCGGTCGCCGCGCGGCGGCGGTGGCCGCGGTACGCGAGCACGCCGACCTGGAGTTCGTCAACGGCGGCGGCACCGGCTCGATGGCGCTGACCGCCGCGGACCCGGCGGTCACCGAGATCACCGCCGGCTCCGGGCTGTACGGGCCGACCCTGTTCGACGGCTACCGGGCCTGGCGCCCGACGCCGTCGGCCTTCTTCGCGATGTCGGTGGTCCGTCGGCCCACCCGGGGTGTGGTGACGGTGCTCGGCGGCGGCTGGATCGCCTCCGGTCCGGCCGAACCGGGCCGGCTGCCCAGCCCGTGGCTGCCGGCCGGGCTCCGGCTGGTCGGCACGGAGGGCGCGGGCGAGGTGCAGACCCCGCTCGCCGGCCCGGCCGCCGACGGGCTGTCGGTCGGCGACCGGGTCTGGTTCCGCCACGCCAAGGCCGGCGAGCTGGTGGAACACGTCAACGAGCTGCACCTGGTCGAGGGCGACCGGATCGTCGACACCGTGCCGACCTACCGCGGCGAGGGCCAGGCCTTCCTCTGACGGTCAGCCGGCGGGCTGCGGCGCGACGGCACCGGCCGCGGCGGAATCCTGGCCGGTCGGTGCCGGCGCCGGCGGGTCGACGTGCCGGTGCAGGTACTCCCGGATGAGCGCGCGCGCCTCGGCGAGCACCTGCGGGTCGCCCTCGACGTCCCGGCGGAAGGCCAGCTGGATCAACGCGTCGGCGGCCTCGACCGCCATCTCCAGCGCGAACCGCAGCCGCTCCGAGTCGGCGATGCCGAACTGCTCAACCAGCACCCGGACCAACTGTTCGGCGATGACGCCGTTGTTGTCCCGGTCCTCGTCCAGCAGGTGCAGGTCGACCACGTCGCCGAAGTGCAGGGTACGGAAACCGGGCACCTGCCGGTGCATGTCGATGTACTCGTCGATGCCGGCGGCGACGCCGTCCCACCAGTCGGTGAGGTCGCCCTCGGCCAGCCGGTCGGCGAGCCGCTGCAGGTACGCCTCCATGTTGCGCAGCGTCAGCGCCTGCACGATGGCCCGCTTGTCCGGGAAGAACTGATAGACCGAGCCGATCGCGACGCCGGCCCGCTCGGCGAGCAGGGTCGTGGTGAGACCCTCGTACCCCACCTCGTCGACCAACTCGGCGCAGGCGTCGAGCATTCGCTGCACCCGGGCGACACTGCGGCCCTGTACAGGGACTCGGCGCAGTGGACCGGTCGTGGCGGTTGATGTGGCCACTCCTCGCCACTCCCTTTCACGATCAATGCCCCAGCTGGGCAGAAGCCCGGCATGTTGCGAGTTCGGAACCTTACCGGGATTAACGAGCGAGGGAGATTTGCGGTATTTACTGATTCCGTATCTCCCTGATATGAAGACAGCTCTCATTCATCTCAGGAGGGTCGATGCCCGGGACCGGATCGCACCCTGACGTCCCGGCCGACGGCGGCTTCCCGACCGGCGGCCGGTCGGACTGGTCGAACTGGGCCGGCAACCAGCGCGCGTCCGCCGTCGCGGTCCGCCCGTCCAGCGTCGCCGAGGTGGTCGACGCCGTCCGGTACGCCGGTTCGGCCGGCCGGCGGATCAAGGCGGTCGGCAGCGGCCACTCGTTCACCGCCGCGGCCCACGCCGACGACCTGCGGATGGAGCTCACCGGGCTGGCCACCGAGGTCCGCGTCGACCCGGCGGAGAAGCTGGTCACCGTACCGGCCGGGATGTCCCTGCACACGCTCAACGAGCTGCTGGCCGGGCACGGCCTGGCCCTGCCCAACCTCGGTGACATCGACGTGCAGACCGTCGCGGGAGCGGTGTCCACCGGCACCCACGGCACCGGCGCCGGGTACGGCTGCCTGTCCACGTTCATCGATTCACTCACCCTGGTCACCGGCACCGGCGAGGTGCGGCACTGCTCGGCGACCGAGGACCCGGACCTGTTCTCCGCCGCCCGGGTGGGTCTCGGCGCGGTCGGCATCCTGGTCGAGGTGACGCTGCGCTGCGTCGACGCGTTCGTGTTGCGGGCGCAGGAGCGGCCGGCGGCGCTGGCCGACGTGCTGGCCGACCTGCCGGCCCTGATCGCCGACAACGACCACTTCGAGTTCTACTGGTTCCCGTACACCGACCGGGTGCAGGTCAAGGCGAACAACCGGGTGCCGGTCGACGACCGGCCGTTGAGCCGGTTCCGTGGCTGGCTCGACGACGAGTTCCTGTCCAACACGGTGTTCGGCCTCACCAGCCGGCTCGGCCGGGCCGTACCGGCCGTGGTCCCCACGGTCAACGCGGTGGCCGCCCGCGCGCTCACCGCCCGCAGCTACACCGCCCGCTCCGACCGGGTCTTCTGCACCCCGCGCCGGGTCCGGTTCACCGAGATGGAGTACGGCCTGCCGCGCGCCGCCCTGCCCGAGGCGTTGGCCGGCCTGCGCCGGGTGGTCGACCGGCTGCCCGACAAGGTGCAGTTCCCGGTCGAGGTGCGGTTCACCGGCCCGGACGACATCTGGCTGTCGCACGGCTACCAGCGCGAGTCGGCGTACGTGGCGGTGCACCAGTACGTCGGCGTGCCGTACGAGCCGTACTTCCGGGCCTTCGAGGAGGTCGCCAGGGACCTGGCGGGTCGCCCGCACTGGGGCAAGCTGCACTACCGCGACGCCGAGTCCCTGGCCCCCGTCTACCCCCGCTTCACCGACTTCCTGACCGTCCGCGACCGGGTGGACCCCACCCGCATCTTCACCAACCCCTACACGGACCGCGTCCTCGGCGCCTGATCTGCGAGACCTCGGCGCGTTCCGGCCCGGGGAGGGTTAGTTCGCGCCAAGGTCTCTCGGCCCCTCCCCCGACTACTCGGTGGGGCGGGTGGTGGCCTTGCGGGGGGCGGCCTTCTTGGCCGGGGTGGCCTTCTTGGCCGCCGTTGTCGACTTCGCGGCCGTGGTCTTCTTGGCCGCCGTCGTCGTCTTCTTGGCCGTCGTCGTCTTCTTGGCCGCCGCCTTCTTCGCAGCCGTGGTGCTCTCGCCGGCGGCGGTCTTCTTCGCCGCCTTCTTGGTCGCCTTCTTCGCCGGCCCCTTGGCCCGCTTCTCGGCCAGCATCTCGGAGGCCTGCTCCAGGGTCAGGTCCTCCGGCGTCTGGCCGCGCCGCAGCGACGCGTTGTACTCCCCGTCGGTCACGTACGGGCCGAACCGGCCGTCCTTGATCACCAACGGCTTCTCGGTGAGCGGGTCCGCGCCCATCTCCCGCAGCGGCGGGGCCGCCGCCCGGCGCTGACGGGTCTTCGGGGCGGCCAGCAGCGCCAGCGCCTCGTCCAGGGTGACGGTGAAGAGCTTCTCCTCCGACTCCAGCGACCGGAACTCGTCGCCCTTCTTGACGTACGGGCCGTAGCGACCGTTGGCGGCCAGCACCTCGGCGCCGTCCGGGGCGGTACCGACCGTCCGGGGAAGGGTCAGCAACCGCAGCGCGTCGGCCAACGACAGCGACTCCGGTGACTGGGTCCGCAGCAGCGACGACTTGCGTTCGCCACTGGCCACGTACGGGCCGAACCGGCCGGACTTGAGCAGGATCGGCTCGCCGGTCTCCGGGTGCTCGCCGAGCTTGCGCTCACCACCGCCGCCGAGGAACAGCTCGTTGACCTTCTCCGGGGTCAGCTCGTCCGGCGCCAGGCCCTCGGGGATCGACACCCGGTCCTCGGCGGTCGCGCCGGCGCCGCCGTCCTCGCCCTCCGCGCCGGTCCGCTCGGCCGTCGCGGGCTGCGCCGCCGCACCGGGTTGGACCTTCTGCAGGTACGGCCCGTACCGGCCGACCCGGACCACCACCTCGCGGCCGTCGTCGTCGGTGAACAGCGGGATCGAGTTGACGCTGCGCGCGTCGATCTCGCTCAGGTTCTCGGTGACCATCTTCTTCAGGCCACCGGACCGGGCGATCTCCTCGTCCCCGGCGCCCCGGCCGGTGCCGCCGAAGTAGAACGCGGTGAGGAAGTCGATCGCCGCGTGGTCGCCACCGGCGATCTCGTCCAGCTCGTTCTCCATCGCGGCGGTGAAGTTGTAGTCGATCAGCCGCGGGTAGTGCCGCTCCAGCAGCCCCACCACGGCGAATGCCAGGAAGGACGGGATCAGGGCCTGGCCGCGCTTGAAGACGTACCCGCGGTCCTGGATCGTCTGCATGATCGACGCGTACGTCGACGGGCGGCCGATGCCCAGCTCTTCCAGCGCCTTGACCAGCGACGCCTCGGTGTAGCGGGACGGCGGCTGGGTGCTGTGCCCCTGCGCGGCGAGCTGCTCGGCGGTCAGCGGCTGGTCCTTGACCAAGGTGGGCAGCCGGCGCTCGGCGTCCTCGGCCTCGGCGTTCTCGTCGTCGGAGGATTCGACGTACGCCCGCAGGAAGCCCGGGTCGGTGATCGTCTTGCCGGTCGCCCCGAAGTCGACCTCCTCGCTCGCGGTGGAGATCGCCCGGATCCGCACCGACACGCTGGAGCCGACCGCGTCGGTCATCTGCGAGGCGATGGTCCGCCGCCAGATCAGCTCGTAGAGCTTGAACTCCTCGGCGGACAGCTCCTTCGCCACCTCGCCCGGGGTACGGAAGTTGTCCCCCGCCGGGCGGATCGCCTCGTGCGCCTCCTGGGCGTTCTTGACCTTGCCGGTGTAGCGGCGCGGCTCCGGCGGGACGCTGCGCTGGCCGTACAGCTCGGCGATCTGCCGGCGGGCCGCGGCCACGGCGGTCTCCGACAGGTTGACCGAGTCGGTCCGCATGTAGGTGATGTAGCCGTTCTCGTAGAGCCGCTGCGCGGTACGCATCGTCTGCTGCGAGGAGAAGCGCAGCTTACGGGCCGCCTCCTGCTGCAATGTCGAGGTGATGAACGGCGCGTACGGCCGGCGCCGGTACGGCTTCTCCTCGACCCGGGTGACGGTGAACGGCCGGCCCTCCAGCCGGGCGGCCAGCCCCCGGGCCCCGTCGGCGTCCAGGTGCACCACCCCGGCGCCCGGCTTGACCCGGCCGGTGGTCGGCTCGAAGTCCTTGCCGGTGGCGATCCGGTCGCCGTTCAGCCCGACCAGGGTGGCGTTGAAGGTCCGCGGCCCGTCGACCTGGCCCTGCACCGCGAGGGTGGCCAGGATGTCCCAGTACTCGGCGCTGCGGAACGCCATCCGCTGCCGCTCGCGCTCCACCACGATCCGGGTGGCCACCGACTGGACCCGCCCGGCGGACAGGCCGCTGCGGACCTTGCGCCACAGCACCGGGGAGACCTCGTAGCCGTACAGCCGGTCCAGGATCCGGCGCGCCTCCTGGGCGTCCACCAGGTCCCGGTCGATCTCGCGGGGGTTGGCCACGGCGGCCTGGATCGCCGGCCGGGTGATCTCGTGGAAGACCATCCGCTTGACCGGCACCTTGGGCTTGAGGGTCTCCACCAGGTGCCAGGCGATCGCCTCACCCTCGCGGTCCTCGTCGGTGGCGAGGAGGACCTCGTCCACCTCCTTCACCAGCGAGCGCAGCTTGGTGACCTGCTTGCGGCGGTCCGGTGAGACCACGTAGAGGGCGGCGAAGCCGTTGTCCACGTCGACGCCGAGCCGGGCCCACGGCTTGCTCTCGTAGCCCGAGGGCACTTCGGCGGCGTTCCTGGGCAGGTCCCGGACGTGCCCGAAACTGGCCTCCACGACGTACCCCGGGCCGAGATAGCCCGAGATCGTCTTGGCCTTCGCCGGCGACTCGACGATGACCAGACGGGTGCTCCTGGCGTTGCTCGGCACGTCTCTCCCGACCTCACTCGCAGTATCCTGACCCGGCTCACCGTCGTGGCCGGGCCACCACCCGTGGCGGGCCTGCCCGGCCCACGGGTCGAACCTCCAACGTAACGCGCCCTCGTACCCGAGGGACGGCCGGGCGACGAACAGCACCACCCAGCAGCGGTTACGCGGGGTGTCGACACGCCGCACGGGCGGTCGTGCCGAACGGCGACACCGTACACCGCTGCCCTGTCGTCGCGCGGGCAACCGTGCGGATCACTCACTCGTGAAGGCCTATATATCCGTCAATCTGCCGGCAAAACCCGCGTGTCGAGTGTCCTAGATCAGACATTGCCGTCCGTCAACCGGCCGTACCGGGCCACTGGCCGGGCGGGGCCGCCGCCGGTGGGTCACCGACCAGCTCGGTCAGCCGGGCCAGCCGGCGCCGGCCGGTGATCCGGTAGCCCGGTCCCGAGCCGGTCTCCACCAGGTCACCCGCCAGCCCGAGGCCGGTCAGCGTCGCGGCCGCCGTCGCCCGGTCCGCCTCGTCGGGCAGGCCGAGCCGGAGCAGCAGGCCGCCCGGCTCCATGATCCCGGCGGCGGCCACCCAGAGCCGCAGCCGGGCGCCGTTCAGGTGGAAACCGGCCGGCGCCCGCTTGACCTCGCCGCGCAGCCAGCCCCGCCCGAGCGGAGCCAGGATCGCGGTGTACGAGGTGCGCACGGCGTACCCCTCGGTCGGCGTGCCCACCCAGCTCGCCGCCACGCCGCGCCGACCCAGTTCGGCGATCAGTACGTGCACCCGCCACCCGGCGTCGACCTCGACCGACACCCGGGCGGTGCCGCCCATCCGGACGATCACTCCGGGCCCGGCGAGCAGGCCGGCGATGTCGGCCGGCGACGGTTCGACGGCGGCCACCCCGAACAGCGACAACTGTCGCCCGGCATCGGCCTCGGCGGCGGACGCGCCGCGGCCGGCGTGCTCCACCGGGCGGTCGTCCGGTTCGGCCGCCGACGCACCGCCGTGCCGGCGCCGGGCGGTGGCCGCGCCCCGGCGGGACCGCTCGGCCGACCGGTCGTCCGGCTCGACGAACAGCGCGGCCGGCTCGGCGGACAGCTCGGTGGGCGCGGCCGACGGCACCGGCTCGGTGGACGAGGCCGGCGCTGGTGACTCGGTGGGCGGCGTCAGCGACACTCCGGGACCTCGTCGAAGGCCTTCTTGAGCTCCGGCGAGTCGAGGTTACGGGTGTCCAGCGCGCTCGCCTTGTACTCCGCGTTGAGGGTGTTCATGGTGGCCTCCACCCCGTCGTAGAAGGGCTTCGCCTGGCCGGTGTCCAGCCCGGCGATCGCCGTCTTGGCCTTTCCGTACGCGTCGCGTACCGCGGTCAGCGAGGAGAGGAACCCGCCGGCCACCGCGTCCCCTTTCGCCACGTCGGGCACCCCGGCCTGTTCGATCTTCCGCCGGGCCGTCTCGGTGGCCTGTTCCGCGCCGCTCAGCAGCCGGATCAGGTTCTCCCTGGCCTGACCCGGAGTGGTCTTGGCGGTCATCTGCTGTTGGCTGCTGGTGGTCAACCGGCTGATCTCGGTGCGCCACGGACCGAGCGCCCCGCAGACCGTCGCCGCCCAAGCCTGCGGCGCCGGGCCCGAGGCGCAGGCGCCGAGCAGCAGGAGAAGAACGCAGAGCACGACCGCGGGCTTTCCGGCGGTCGTCGCGCGGGGCGTACGCATGCGAAGCAGCGTACGGCGTCGAGCCCGACGCGCCAGTGGTTAGCTGCGCGGCATCCGGCGGAACGCCACCGGGCCCCCGCTTCGACCCGGTTCGGTCGAGGCGGGGGCCCGGTTGTCCGTACGGCTCAGGCGTTGACCGGCTCGGGCCGCTGGTCCGCGCTGTCGCTGCCCGCGTCGCCACCGCGCCCGGCGTCGGTGTCCGTCATCGCGACCGGCTTGCGCTTGCTGAACACCACCGCCGCGACCACGATCACGACCGCGATGACCGCGACCGCGATCCGCAGCGGGGTGTTCTTGTCGGTGCCCACGCTCCACGCCACCACGGCCGGCGCGATCAGCAGCGAGACCAGGTTCATCACCTTGAGCAGCGGGTTGATCGCCGGCCCGGCGGTGTCCTTGAACGGGTCACCGACCGTGTCGCCGATCACCGTCGCGGCGTGCGCCTCGGAGCCCTTGCCGCCGAAGGATCCGTCCTCGACCAGCTTCTTGGCGTTGTCCCAGGCGCCACCGGAGTTGGCCAGGAAGACCGCCATCAGCGTGCCGGCCCCGATCGCACCGGCCAGGTACGCCGCCAGGGCACCGGGCCCGAGACCGAAGCCGACCGCGATCGGCGCCAGGATGGCCAGCAGACCGGGCGTCATCAGCTCGCGCTGGGCGTCCCGGGTGCAGATGTCCACCACCTTGCCGTACTCGGGGCGCTGCGAACCGTCCATGATCCCGGGCAGCTCGCGGAACTGCCGGCGTACCTCCATCACCACCGCGCCCGCCGAGCGGGACACCGCGTTGATGGCCAGGCCGGAGAAGAGGAACACGACCGCGGCACCGATGATCAGGCCGACCAGGTTGCGCGGGTTGGCCACGTTGAGCGCGCCCAGGATCTCGGCGCCCACGTCCTTGACCCCGGCGTCGGCGTACGACGTGCTCAGCGTGTCGGTGTACGAGCCGAACAGCGCCGTCGCGGCGAGCACCGCGGTGGCGATCGCGATGCCCTTGGTGATCGCCTTGGTGGTGTTGCCGACCGCGTCCAGCTCGGTGAGCGTCCGCGCGCCCGCCTCGTCGATCTCGCCGGACATCTCCGCGACGCCCTGCGCGTTGTCGGAGATCGGGCCGAAGGTGTCCATCGCCACGATCACGCCGACCGTGGTGAGCAGGCCGGTGCCGGCCAGCGCCACCGCGAACAGCGACAGGGTGAGCGATCCACCGCCGAGCAGGAAGGCGCCGAACACGCCGGCGCCGATCAGCAGCGCCGAGTAGACCGCCGACTCCAGGCCGACGCTGATACCGGCGAGCACCACCGTGGCGGGGCCGGTCAGCGAGCTCTTGCCGATGTCCTGCACCGGGCGCCGGTTGGTCTCGGTGAAGTAGCCGGTGAGCGCCTGGATGGCGGCGGCCAGCACGATGCCGATGACGACCGCGCCGATGGCCACGAACCGCGGGTTGCCCTCGGTGCCGGCGAACTCCTCGCCGAAGCCGGCGAAGGTGGCCGGCAGGTAGAGCCAGGAGGCGATCGCGACCAGCACCGCGGCCAGCGCGGCGGAGATGTAGAAGGCCCGGTTGATCGCGGTCAGGCCGTTGCGGTCCGACGGCCGCAGCCGGGTGATGAACACCCCGACCAGGGCGATCACCGCGCCGATGCTGGAGATGATCAGCGGGAAGACCAGGCCGTCCGCGCCGAACGCCGCGCGGCCCAGGATCAGCGCCGCGACCAGGGTCACCGCGTACGACTCGAACAGGTCGGCGGCCATGCCGGCGCAGTCACCGACGTTGTCGCCGACGTTGTCGGCGATGGTCGCGGCGTTGCGCGGGTCGTCCTCGGGGATGCCCTGCTCGACCTTGCCGACCAGGTCGGCGCCGACGTCGGCGGCCTTGGTGAAGATGCCGCCGCCGACCCGCATGAACATGGCCAGCAGGGCGGCACCGAAGCCGAAGCCCTCCAGTACGGTCGGCGCGTCACCCCGGAAGATCAGTACCACCAGGGCGGCGCCGAACAGGCCCAGTCCCACGGTCAGGAAGCCGACCACGCCACCGGTGCGGAAGGCGACCCGCATGGCCGCCTCCCGACCGCCCTGCGCCTCCCGGGCGGCGGCGGCCACCCGGACGTTGGCGCGGGTGGCCAGTGCCATGCCGGCGCCACCGATGAACGCGCTGAACACCGCGCCGACCACGAAGAACGCCGACCGGCCGATCTTCACGGCGAGTACGTTGCCCTCGGTGTCGTGCACCGGCAGCAGGAAGAGCAGCACCACCGCGATCACGACGAAGATGGCGAGCGTTCTGAACTGGCGGAGCAGGTAGGCCGACGCGCCCTCCTGCACGGCGGCGGAGATCTCCTGCATTCTCGTGGTGCCCTTGCCGGCTGCCAGCACCACCCTGGTAAGGGCGGCGGCGAAGCCGAGCGCCACCAACGCGAGGACCGCGGCGATGATGACGTACGACAGATTCGCGCCGGTAAGGGACAGCCCGCCGCCCGCGGCGGCCAAGGTGGTCCCGGACATTTCCGTCCTCCTGTTAGGCGAACATTCGCGTCGGTCGGCGGCGAGCACCGCCCCGACATCCCCACGCAGGGTGTTACGACCCGATTCCGCGGCACGTGGAACCGGGCCACCTGCTGATCACCCCGGGTACTCTAGCCCTGGCCGTGTCGGAGGTCACACGCCGGTCCCACTGTGTCGCGATGATCTTCATCATTGTGTTAGCACACGACACGCGGTATGGAATGCCCGGTCAGGCGGGTCGACGGCCCAGCGGCCAGGACATTCGGACCTCGGTGCCGATGCCCTCGTCCACCGGCCGCACCGTGAGGTCCTCGACGAAACCGGCGAGCAGGGCGAAGCCCACCCCGGTGGTGAGCGCCTCGTCGGTCAGCGACTCGTCGGCCAGTTCGTCCGGGGGCAGGGCGGCCAGTCCGAGTCCGGCCTCGATCGGCGCCCGGTCGATCACCCGGACGGTGTAGGGGCCCTGGTCGGACATCTCCATCTGGACCAGGTCCGGCAGGCCGTACTGGTTGTGCAGGGCGACCGCGCGGGTGCACGCCTCACCGATGGCCAGCCGGACCTCGTCGAGCAGGTCCTCGGCGACCCCGGCGCGCCGGGCCACCGCCACGCCGACCAGCCGGGCGGTGCGGACGTGCACCGGTGCGGGGGAGAACGACAGCCGTACCGTCGCCATCACGCGCCGGAACCGGCCTGGTCCGCGCTGGTCGCGGCCTCCACCGTGGGGTAGATCGGGAAGACCTGGTCCAACGCCGTGATCCGGAAGATCTTCAGCAGCGGCTCCTTGCCACACACCAGACCGAATGTCCCGCCCACCGCGCGCAACCTTTTGAGCGCACCGACCAGCACGCCGAGGCCGGTGGAGTCGAGGAAGTCCACCCGTCCGAGATCCACGACGACCTTACGGGCGCCGTTGTCGATCAGCTCGATGAGTCGTTCCCGCAGCCGGGGTGCGGTGTAGACGTCCACCTCGCCGCCGACCTCCAGCACCGTGTGCTCGGCGACGGTGCGGGTCGCCAGCGACAGCTCCATCTTCTCCTCCATCCGATGCCGGGAACGCTCCTGGGCATCTAACCATCGGCCGGTCGGCGGGGTGTCGGGGCCGCCGCCCGGGCCCCTTTACCCACGCCCCGGGTTTCTCACGACTGTTCATCGGTGCGAGAGTGCAGGGCGTGACCTCCGCAGCCACAGTATCGGTCGGCGGCGGGGCCGAGCGCGTACCGGACACCGCCGGGCCGGCCCCGGAGGACCTGCTGCGCCGGTTGCGGAACCGCGGGCCGGTCGACCCGGTCACCCACGTGGAACGGCTGCCGGCCAGCCCCGGCGTCGCCGTACCGTGGCCGGACTGGGTGCCCGAGCCGTTGCGCGCGGCGCTCGCCGGGCGCGGGGTGACCGCGCCCTGGCAGCACCAGGCCGAGGCGGCCGAGCTGGCCCACCAGGGCCGGCACGTGGTGGTCGCCACCGGTACGGCGTCCGGGAAGTCCCTGGCGTACCAGTTGCCGGCATTGTCCACGTTGCTGGCTGACCCGCGGGCGACCGTCCTCTACCTCGCGCCGACCAAGGCACTCGCCGCCGACCAGTTGCGCGCCGTCGCCGGCCTGGCCCTGGACGGCGTACGTCCGGCCTGCTACGACGGCGACACCCCGCGCGCGGAGCGGGACTGGATCCGGCAGCACTCCCGCTTCGTGCTGACCAACCCGGACATGCTGCACCACGGGATCCTGCCCGGTCACGCGGCCTGGGCGACGTTCCTGCGCCGGCTGGCCTTCGTGGTGGTCGACGAGTGCCACACCTACCGTGGCGTGTTCGGGTCGCACGTCGCGCACGTGCTGCGCCGGTTGCGCCGACAGACAAACCGGTACGGGCGGACCACCACCGTCGCCCCGGCCGGCCCGGACCGACCGGTGTTCGTCCTGGCCTCGGCCACCTCGGGCGACCCGGCGACGGCCGCCGAACGACTCACCGGCCTGCCGGTCACCGCCGTAACCAGGGACACGTCGCCGCGCGGCGGGCTGACCTTCGCCCTCTGGGAACCGCCCCTGCAACCCACTCACCCGTCCGATGCGCCGGTCCCCGGCGCGTTCGAACCCGGCACGGCGGATCCCGGCGTGGAACCCGCCAGCGGTGACGGCGGCATCCGCGCCGCGCGGGCGGCCGACGACGGTCCCGGTACGAGCCACCGGCGGGAGCGCCCGCGTCCGCGTACCCGGGAGACCGAGGCCGGGGCGGCCGGCGGCCCGGCCGCCGGACGGGACCCGGTCGCGGAGGTGGTGCCGCAGGTCCGTCGGTCGGCGCTGCGGGAGACGGCCGACCTGCTCGCCGACACGGTCGCCGCCGGGGTACGCACCCTGGCCTTCGTCCGGTCCCGACGCGGCGCCGAGGTGGTGGCGACCAGCACCCGGCGCGCCCTGGACGAAGCGGTGCCGGGGCTCGGCGCCCGGGTGGCCGCCTACCGGGCCGGCTACCTGCGCGAGGAGCGGCGCGCCCTGGAGGACGCGCTGCTGACCGGCGAGTTGCTCGGCCTGGCCTCCACCAACGCGTTGGAGTTGGGCGTCGACCTGGTCGGCCTGGACGCGGTGCTGGTCTGCGGCTATCCGGGGACCCGGGCGTCGTTGTGGCAGCAGGCCGGCCGGGCCGGGCGCTCGGGCCGGGAGGCGCTGGCCGTACTGGTGGCCCGGGACGATCCGCTGGACAGTTATCTGGTGCACCATCCGGAGTCGCTGTTCGGTCGCCCGGTCGAGGCGACCGTGCTGGACCCGGCCAACCCGTACGTGCTCGGTCCGCAGTTGTGCAGCGCCGCGGCCGAGGCCCCACTGACCACCGCCGACCTGGAGCTGTTCGGACCGGGTACGGCGGAGACGGTCGAGGCGCTGGTCGCCTCGGGTGCGCTGCGTCGCCGGCCGACCGGATGGTACTGGCGGCACCGGGAACGGCCCGAGGTCGACCTGCGCGGCACCGGCGGTACGCCGATCTGCGTGGTCGAGTCCTCGACCGGCCGGCTGCTCGGCACCGTCGAGGAGTCGTCCTCGCACTTCATGGTGCACCCGGGCGCGGTCTACCTGCACCAGGGCGTGTCGTACGTGGTGGACGAGTTGGATCTGGCCGACGCCTGCGCGCTGGTGCACGCCGAGGAGCCGGACTGGTCCACCCATGCCCGGGACGTCACCTCACTGTCGGTGGTGTCGGTCCGGTCGTACCTGGACGCCGGCCCGGTCGGAATGTTCCTCGGCGAGGTCGACGTGACCAGCCAGGTGGTCTCGTACCAGCGGCGGCGGATCGCCTCCGGCGAGGTGCTGGACACCCGGCCGTTGGACCTGCCGGCCCGCCAGCTGCGTACCGTCGCGGTCTGGTTCACGGTCTCCCCGGCGGCGCTGGCGGCGGCCGGGGTGGCCGACGCCGACGTGCCCGGCGCCCTGCACGCCGCGGAGCACGCGGCGATCGGCCTGCTGCCGCTGGTCGCGACCTGCGACCGGTGGGACATCGGCGGGTTGTCCACGGCTGCGCACCCGGACACCGAGGCACCCACCGTGTTCGTCTACGACGGGCACCCCGGCGGCGCGGGCTTCGCCGAGCGGGCCTACCGGGCGGCGGCGGACTGGCTGGGCGCGACCCGCGACGCCATCGCCGAGTGCGGCTGCGAGGCCGGCTGCCCGTCCTGCGTCCAGTCCCCGAAGTGCGGCAACGGCAACAACCCGCTGGCCAAGTCGGACGCCGTGCGGGTCCTCGACGTGGTCCTGGCCAACCTGCCCACTCCTGACGCACAGTGATGGCTTGACTGCGAAATGCCCCAATGGTGGGTGGCTGTGGGCCGGCTGTGCAAGACTGCCGCGCACCGATCCACCCGACCCCCAGAGCGTTGAGGTACCCGATGCGACTTGACGAGCTCCAGGCCCAGCGGCACCTGCTGATCCGGCAGCGAATCCGGTTCATGGTCAACCAGTACGAGGTCCACGCGGTCGCCCCGGACGGTTCCGAGGGCGAACTGCTCGCCTTCGCCCAGCAGAAGCGGCTGGCCTTCAAGGAGCAGGTCACCCTCTACACCGACGACTCCAAGCAGCAACCGGTCCTCGGCTTCCGGGCCCGCCAGGTGCTCGACCTCGGCGCGACGTACGACGTCACGGACGCGTCCGGTGCCGCGATCGGCCTGTTCCGCAAGGACTTCGGCCAGTCGCTGCTCCGCTCCACCTGGCACGTCGAGCAGCCCGGCCTCGGGCAGCTCACCGGCCAGGAACGCAGCCTGCCGGTGGCCCTGCTGCGCCGGTTCGTCGACTCGCTGTCCTGGTTGCCGTACCACTTCGACTTCACCATGAACGGGCAGCCGGCCTTCTCGGTGGTGAAGAAGTGGGGCCTGCGGGACCGTTACGTCGTGGAGATCCACCATCCGCAGCTGGACCGGCGGCTGGTGATCGCGATGGCGGTGGGCCTGGACGCCCTGCAGAGCCGCTGACCCGGTCCGGGCCGGGGCGCCTACCAGGGCGCCCCGGTGGACCGCCATCGTCACCCCGATCGGATCGGGCCGGCCCGGGCGGCGCCGGTGGCGACCATGGTCAGCCGGGGCAGCGGAGCGACCGTCGACTCGACCCGGATCCGGATGTCCAGACCGTCGACGGCGCAGCCGACGAGCCGACCGCCGTTCGCGGCGACCAGATCGGCGGCTCGGGCACAGGCCCGGTCCGCACCGTCGGCGGCCCGCGCCGCCCCGGCGAGCGCACCGAGGTCGGCCGCCACCCGGGCCTGCTGATGGCCGACCCGGGCCGCTCCGACGCCGGCTCCGGCCACGCCACCGGCCAGCAGGACCAGTCCCACCGCCAGCAACCAGAGGGTGGCACTGCCCCGATCCGCTGGTCGGCGCCGACCGGCCGTCATCGGGGGACTCCCCCGGCGCCGCCGGAGTCCACGACGCCGCCGGAGTCCACGACGCCGCCGGAGTCCACGACCGCACCGGAATCCACGACGGCGCCCGGCTCCACGGCTGCCACGGCTGTGGCGGTGACCGTGAGGGCGGGGAGGTTGCCGCCCAGCGCCCGTACCGGTGCCCGGCAGGTGGCGCTGACCCGATCACCGTCGAGGTCGACCGCCATGACCGCATTCGGCGGAGCCTCGGAGCCGTCACCGGCCGCCCCGGCACCGCGCGCGGTCGCCAACGCGGCGTCGCGGGCGGCGTCCAGGCAGTGTGCCCGGGTGGTGACACCGCCGATCGCGGTGAGTCCGGCCAGTAGCAACAGGACCAACGCGGGCAGCCCGGCCGCCAGCTCGGCGGTGAACGAACCCCGGTCACGGTCCGGACCGGCGAGCCGCGCGACCATCTCAACGCCCCGTTGGCGAGGGACGCCGAACCACCGGGCCACGCCGGCCCCGAACTGATCACAATGACGAGGGCCGGCGAATCGCTCGGTCACTTCAGTGCCCGGTTGATGATCGCGGTCAGCGCGGCCTGGACGGTGCCGGAGGTGAGCACCTTGAGCAGGAGGCCGGCGAAGGCGACGGCGGCGAGCGTGCCGACCGCGTACTCGGCGGTGTTCATGCCGTCGTCACCGCGCAACCGGCGGAGCATTCTGCGCATCTCGGATTCCTTTCCTCTCGGGTCCCGCCTCGCGGGACCGCTGCGTTGGGTCGGATTCCCGCGTCGCGGGAGGTGTGTGGTTCGGTCGGATCCCATCGCGGGATCTCCGTGATCGGGTCGCGTCCGCGTCGCGAAGCCCTGATGATTCGGTCGGATCCCGCGCCTCGCGCGGGATCTCGGTGCTCGGGCGTGCGGGCATTACAGGACGTCGCCCAGGACGGCCACGATCACCGGCACCAGGCCGGCGAGGATGAAGGCGGGTAGGAAGCACAGCCCCAGCGGCAGCACGATCAGCACTCCGGCCCGACGGGCGGCCGTCTCGGCGGCGAGCGCCCGGTCGGTGCGCAGGTCGTCGGCCAGCCGGCCCAACGCGCGGGCCAGGGCGGCGCCGCTGGCCGAGGACCGCACCACCGCCCGGATCAGCCGGTCGGCACCACCGACCGGCGCCAGGTAGGACCATGCCTCGTCCGGTTCGCCGCCCAGCCGGATGGTCCACGCCACACTGGACAGTCGCCCGCCGAGCGGACCGCCGAGGGCGTCGGCCACGGCGGCCACCGCCCGGTCGACCGGCGCGCCGGACCGCAGCGCGGCGGCCAGCAGGTCGGCGGCGAGCGGCAGGTCCGCCGCCTCCCGGGCCCGGCGCCGCCGGGTGTCGGGTGACTCGACCCGACGGAGCAGTGGATCCAGGCAGATGGCCAGGACCAACCCGATCACCGGTCCGAGCCAGCCGCCGACGAGAACGGCGGCGGCCACCCCGCCGAGCAGGGCGGCGAGCCGGATCCGGTCCGGCCTGAGTATCCGTTGTCCCGGTTCGGGTTCCCGCCGAGCCGCGCCGGCCGGCAACTCCGGCCGACCCTGCCGTGCGTGATGGTCGCCGGTGATCGGCCGACCCGGTCGTGCGTGACGGTTTCCGGTGGTCGCCATTCAGGACACCACCCGCTGCCCACCGCCGCTGAGCCGGGCCGTCCAGGCCAGCCCGGCGACCTGGAGCACGACCGCGCCGAGCGCACAGCCCGCGCCGACCGGGGTGTGCAGCAGCACCTGAACCGGGTCGGCGCCGATGACGTAACCCAGGGCGACGCCGCCCGACGGCAGCACCGCCAGCAGCCACGCCGTGGCCCGGGTGCCGGCGGCCTGGGCGGCGGCCACCGCCAGTCCCCGGTCGGTGGCGCGGGCGTCGCCCTCGATCCGCTCCAGCAGGTCGGCCAGCGGTGCTCCGGTCTGCTCGGCGAGCCGTACGGCCGCCCGTGCCAGCCTCACCAGCCGGTCCGGTTCCCCGTCGCCCCCGGCGTGCCCCTCGTTTTGGCCGGGTGATTCGAATGCCGCGAGGGCGGTCGGGACGGGTAGGCCGGTACGCAGGTCGGCGGCCAGGGCCGCCAGTCCGTCCAGTCGGCGTCGCCGGTCGCGCGCGGCCGCCCGGGCGGCCCGGCCACGCAGTGCCGCACCGGTGGCCAGCCCGCCGTAGACGGACGCCAGGAGTCCACCCACCGGTCCGCCGAGGATCGAGCCGACGCCCACGGCCACCAGGCCCACCAGCAGGGCCGTCCGTCGCGGTGCGGCCACGACCCACCGTGGCAACCCGGCTCGCCGTGGCCGTCTCCCGGTTGCCGCGGCCCCGGTTGCCGCGGCCGAGCGCGGATGCCCGAGAACCGTCCGTCGGCGGGTCAACCGCCGCAGGCCCGGCCACCGGACCGGAGACAGCCGCGTCCCACGTGATCGCCCGACGCGCCGACCCAACCGGGCAGCGGCCAACCCCGCCACCATCAGACAGCCCGCGGTCAGCAGCAGGGTCCCCGTCACGACGACGCTCCCGGTCGGGGAGCCGACGTGGGCAGCACCGGCGGGACCCGTACGCCGCGACCGGCGATCAGCGCGGCCAGCGCCCGGGCGGCCGGGCCGGGACCCTGACCACGCGACCAGGCCGGTACCACGGTCACCAGCCGGTCCGGGCCACTGGGCAACAAGAGCGACACCGCCTCCACCGTCCGGCCGGCCGCGGTACGTCGGACCTGCACCAGCACCTGCAACGCCGCCGCCACCTGGGCGTGCAGCGCGGCCCGGGGCAATCCGCCCAGCAGACCCAACGCCTCCAACCGGGCCGGTACGTCGGCCGGCGTGTTGGCGTGCAGGGTGCCGGCGCCGCCCTCGTGCCCGGTGTTCAACGCGGCGAGCAGGTCCACCACCTCGGCGCCCCGGCACTCCCCGACCACCAGCCGGTCCGGACGCATCCGCAGGGCCTGGCGGACCAGCTCACTCAGGCCGATCGCCCCGGCGCCCTCCACGTTGGACGTACGGGCCTGAAGACCCACCACGTGCGGGTGCACCGGTCGCAACTCGGCGGCGTCCTCGACCAGGACGATCCGCTCGGTGGCCGGCACCAGCCCGAGCAGGGTGTTCAGCAGGGTGGTCTTGCCGGATGCCGTGCCGCCGACCACCAGATAGGCCAGCCGGGCGGTCACCAGCGCGGCCAATAGTGCGGCGACCGGCTCCGGCACGGTGCCCCGGTCCACCAACTCGTGCAGGGTGAACGGCCGCTGCCGGAAGGTACGCAGCGACAGGTACGGCCCGGAGGTCGCCACCGGCGGCAGGACGGCGTGCAGCCGGGTCCCGTCGCCGAGCCGTACGTCGACGTACGGGCAGCCCTCGTCCAGTCGGCGCCCACCGGCCCCGGCGAGCCGCTGGGCCAGCCGGCGGACGTCGTCCGGCCCGCCCAGCGGCACTCGCACCGGCTGCAACCCGTGGCCCCGGTCCACCCAGACCTGGTCGCCGTTGACCAGGACGTCGGTGACCTCGGGGTCGGCCAGCAGGGGCGCCAACGGGCCGGCGCCGGTGAGCTCGTCGTGCACCCGGTTGGCCATCCGCAGCACGACCGTGTCGCCGAGCACCGCGGCGGCCGGCTCCTCGCGTACCGCCGAGACCACGGCCGCCGGGGAGGCCGCCGTGCCGGTGGTGGCGAACTGGCGGCGGACCCGGAGGGTGAGGTCCCGGGCGGAGGCGGCGTGGCGCGGCGCCGTCATGCCGCGTCCTCGGTGTCCTCAGCGGTGGCGGCACCGGTCAGCTCCGCGACGATGCGCTGGCACAGCTCGGCCAGCGGGCCACGGCCGGTGGCGGCGGGGGCCTCGCCGCGTTCCAGGCCCCGGCTCAGCCCCGGCTCGGGGCGGAGCATGCCGGTCAGTGGCAGGTCGAGTGCCCGGGCCACCTCCCGGGCCCGCAACCGTCCGGGAGCCGGTCCGCGCACGATGACCGACAGGTCGCCGCAGTGCAGGGCGACCGCCGAGACCACCCGGGCCGCCGCGGCGGTGGCCCGCAGCTCGGCCGGTACGACGACGAACGCCCGATCGGTCGCCTGCAACGCGATCACCGCGGGGTCGTCCAGATATCGGGGCAGGTCGACCACGACCAGGTCCCGCCCGCGACGGGCGGCGTCCATGGTGGCCGCCATCGCCTGGGCGGGCAGGGCCAGCAGCGCACCCCGGTCCCAGGACAGGGTCACCAGGTCACCCCGGCTCGGCAGTGCCCGGGCCAGGGCCAGCGGGTCGACCTGGCCCTCGGCCTCGGTCAACGCCGGCCAGCGCAGCCCGGCCAGTTCCTCCCAGCCGAGGACCAGGTCCAGCCCGCCGCCGAGCGGGTCCGCGTCGACGAGCAGGGTCCGCAGCCCGGCGCGCGCCGAGGTCACGGCGAGCCCGCCGGCCAGCACGCTGGCGCCCGCGCCGCCGCGACCGCCGATCACCGAGACCACCCGCCCGGTCCCGGTGACCGTACGGGCGAGCGGATCGGCCACCGTGTCGGCGAACCGGTCGACCAGCCACGGCTCGGCCGGTGGCAGTACCGCGACGTGCCCGGCGCCGATGAGTTCGGCGAGCTGCCAGCCCAGGTCGTCGGAACCGCCGTGGCCGACCAGCACCAGGTGCGGCCGGTGCGGCAGCCGGGCCCGCAGGCACGCCTCGGCCTGGTCGACCCCGACCAGCACCAGCGGCGCGCCGGCCCACCGGGGCCGGGCGGCGGCCGGATCCGCCACCACCTCGACCTCGGTGCCGCCGGTCGCGGCGATCCGCAACAACTCGTCCAGCAGCTCGCCGTCGGAGGTCAGGACCAGCGGCAACCGTCCGGGACGGACGGAGGTACGGGGTGGCATCGCGAACATCTCCAGCGGGGAACGGCGACGGATACCCGCATACCGTGCGGTCTGGCCGGACCGCCGCCAAGACCCTCCCCCACAACCTGTGGATAACTGACCGCCCTGTGGATAACTCCCGCCGAGCCTGTGGATCTGCTACGTCACCACTGCCCGACGATCACCTCGACCTGCCTCTCCAGCGCCGGGTCGACCCGCCCGGTGACCCGCACCAACACGCCGCCGTTGCGGACGTGGAACTCCGTCCCGAGCAGGGCACCCGCGCTTTTGAGCGTGTCCTGGACCGCCTGCGACCGCCGCCGGGCGGCGACCCCGTCCGGCCAGATCTCCACCACGCCACCCCGGCCCACGGAGTACCGGTCGGCAGCCGCATCACCACCGGGCAGCTCGAACGATCCGCGCGAGAAAGTGCCGTTGGGTCTGCCGACCAGCCGGTCGGGATCGGTCGCCGCGTCCTGCTCCGCCGCCGCCCGCACCGGGACCCCAGCCCGGGCGAGCCGATCCAGCACCTCACCCACGCCGACCGTCCGGTCCGATTCAGCGCCTCCACCCGGCGCCGTCCGGCCGACCAAGACCGTGCCGGTCGCGGTGACGAGCACGCTCACCACCACGACCAGCAGGAACCGCCGGGTCCGCCGCCCGCGGCCACCACCGTGGTACGTGACACCGGTGGGTGCGTACGCCCGGTTCCGCTGGTTGGGTATGCACGGCGGCCGCGACCCGGCGAGCCGGTTGCGGGTGGGGACCTGCGGAAGCTGGCGACGGTCCGCGTGGCGTAACCGGTCCGGTGTGCTCACAGCGGCCATCCCGGCGCCCGTCGCGGAAGCTCCCAGCCCTGGTCGGGCAGCCGCCCGACGTCCGCGCTCCCGTCGACGTCGGTGATCTCGAAGGCGTCGGTGATCCCGCCGGCATCGGTGACTTCGCTGGCCGGGCGGACGTCGTCGTGGAACGGCGAGGGTCGGCGGTACAGGAACCGGCCGAGCACGAGTTCCAGGTTGACCCGGTCGACGTGTGACAACTCGGGATAGCCGTGCTTCAGCAGGGTGGTTCTCAGGTCACCCAGCAGCGCGGCGGACAACCGCGTGTCGCCGGGGTGGTGCGGTACTGGATAGTTTGTCATCCGGGTCCACTCCTCGTTAGTGGATCAAGGCCCCCGGCTTGCGCCGTAATCGCTCGCCGGGGGCCGTCTTTAGCCGTGCGCCGCCTGTCAGTCACTCTCGTAGCCGCTGAGCGACCTCTCGACACGCTTCGAACGACACCGATCACTCAAAGCTACGTTATGAACGTCCTGTACGTCTAGCACGTACCCCACGACTTGTGCGTCTGGTTCGTCCATATCGTTTGGCTCATGATCGACCTGATGTCCCCGACGCCGCTCTACGTGCAGCTCGCGGACCTCCTCGCAGGCCGCATCGCGGATGGCGACCTCGCTCCACGGCAGCCGTTACCTAGCGAATCCACACTGCAGCAGGAATACGGGGTAAGTCGCGGGACCGTCCGCGCGGCGATGGCCCTGCTACGCGAGCGCGGACTGGTGGTCACCATTCCCCAGCGTGGAACGTACGTCGCGGAGAGTTGATCGCACGGCCCTGCGGTTGTGAACATCTAGCGTCGCACTAGCAGCAACAAGCGTTCACAAACCGAACCACCGGGCCCGCCTCATCGATCGGGAAGGGCGGACCTCGGGTTTGTGAACGTTTGTTGTCACTCCAACAGCAATAAACGTTCACAAACTCGCCCGGCGCGCGGCAAACCCGCGGCCCACCGAACGCAAACGCCGACGACACCGGACCGCAAACGCTGAAGGCCAGGCCGGCAAACGCCGAGCACGAACTGGCCGACGCCGACGCCGACGCCGAGGGCGCGGTAGTGCGGCGCCGAGTCCTGGGCACCGGGCGCAAACTGCCCGGGCAGCAAATGTGACTAGAAGAGCTTTGTTCACTTTTCGGGCCAGGCTTCGGTTCGCGGTCCGGATGCCGTTAGGAAGCCGGCCCTGCGGGGAGTCGACAGGTCGCACCGACCGCGACATCAGCGGGCGAGAGGAGGAGCCGTCATGGCTCAGGCCGTCACGAGCGTGGTCCTGGAACCGGCCTGTCAGCAGGTGGCCGAGATGACCGCCAACCCGCCGTTCCTGTTCCAGCTCAGCCCCGAGCAGGGCCGGGGCAGGCTGGACGAACTCCAGTCCGCCGGCAAGGTGCCACGGCCGGACGCGGACATCGAGGACATCATGGTGCCCGGCGGACCGTCCGGCCAGGTGGCCGTCCGGATCATCCGGCCACCCGGCCGTCAGGACGGCGCCCGCCGGGGCAAGCTGCGCGAACGGGTACGGGACATGGCGCAGGACGCCGTGTCGCCGAAGCGTACGGAGAACCCGCTGCCGGTGACCATCTACCTCCACGGCGCGGGTTGGGTGTTCGGTGACACCGTCACGCACGACCGGCTGGTCCGGGAGTTGGCGGTCCGGTCCGACTCCGCCGTCGTCTTCCCGATCTACACGCTCTCGCCGGAGGCGCGCTTCCCGGCCGCGCTGGAGGAGTGCTACGCGGTGGCGCAGTGGCTGGAGCAGCACGGTTCCGAGTTCGGGCTCGACCCGTACCGGATGGCGGTGGCCGGCGACTCGGTCGGCGGCAACATGGCGACGGTGCTGGCCCGGATGGCCAAGGACCGCAACGGGCCGCGGTTCCGGGCGCAGGTGCTGTTCTACCCGGTCACCGACGCCGACTTCGACACCGGCTCGTACCGCGAGTTCGCCCAGGGTTACTACCTGGGTCGCGACCTGATGATGTGGTTCTGGGACCAGTACCTGCCGGACGTCGGCCGCCGGTCCGACCCGATGGCGTCACCGCTGCGGGCCAGCCTGGACCAGCTGCGCGGACTGCCCCCCGCGCTGATCATCACCAACGAGGCCGACGTGCTGCGGGACGAGGGTGAGGCGTACGCGGCGAAGCTGCGGCAGGCCGGCGTACCGGTGGCCCAGGTGCGCTATCAGGGCGCCATCCACGACCTGGTGATGCTGGACGCGCTGGCCGGAACCAGCGCGGCCAGGGCGGCCACCGCCCAGGCCGCCGGCATGCTGAGGGAGGCCCTGCACCACTCCTGACCGTCGCCGGGCACCGGCATCGCCGTGCCGGTGCCGGGCATGGCCGCTTCGACGGAGGTCACATGCGCCCGTACTGCTCCCGGACGAGTGCGTTGATCATGGCGGTGTCCGCCGGCGGGCGCGCCAGCGACTGGACGACGACGACGAGATCGCCGCGGCGAGCGAGTGCGATGGTCTGCACGCGACCCGCCGGGTCCGCGGCGCTGATGGTCAACAACTTCCCCGCCGGCACACCGGGAACGTCCGACACGACGACCCCGGCACCGAGCGGGCCTTGGAGCAGGCCGACTTCCTTGAAGAGGCTGTCGGCGGAGTCGCGATCGAACCGGCTCAACACGACCGCCACGTCGGTGCCGTCGGACGTGGCCCAGCCGACCGCCGCCAGCTGGCGTATCCCGTAGCGCCGGAGCGACCCGGACCAGAATGGCACGCCTCCGGTCAACGACGCCAACTCCCCGGCACCGGGCGAGTCCGGTCCGCCGCCGAGCTGAACGACCCGGGTGGCGCCCTGGGGAGCGGACACCAGCATCGGCTTCAGGTCGGGTTCCGGACCCGGTTGGTGCACGGCCAACCAGATCCCCGCAGCCGCGGTGAACACCAACACCACCGCCCCGATCACCACACCGGTGACGGGGCCGCGCCGGCGCCACCACGGCACCCACTCGGGCCGTGCCGACCAGTATCCGGCCGGCGCCGCCGACGGCGTGGGACCGGTCACCGGGCCGTCCGCCGACGCCGCCGACGGCCCGCCGCCGGTCACCGGCTCCGCGGGTACGGGCGCCTCGACCCCGGGAAGACGACCGGTCACCGGTAGCCGGGTGGAAAGGGCCAACACAGCGGCGGTCAGCAGGACTCCCCCGGTCAGCGACAGCCACCCGCCGAGGGCCAACTCCACGCGGGGCCGCTCGTCGGGATGCCAGCCGGCCAACGGGATTGCCGACCGGGCCAGATCGAAGAGCAGCAGCACCGACACGGCCAGCGCGGCCAGGGCGACCCAGGACGCGACGCGGCGCAGCTTCGGCCTGGCCCAAGCCACCACGAACATCCCGAGCAGGAGGGCCCAGCTGACGAAGAGTCCGGTCGCGGACCCGGACAACGCGGCGATGTCGTAGGACCGGGTCTTCACCTCGGCCGCCCGGCCGAGCAGGAACGCCGTCCCGCCGTTGCCCGCGGTCACGATGCACAGGGTCGTGAACTGGGCGGCCAGCAATGCCGCCATACCCGTCACCGACAACGCCAGGGCGCCGACGCGTCGGCCGACCGATGTCCGACCGGGCGGCGCGTCCGCCGGATTCCTCAGCTCGTTCTCCACCGACGCATGGTTGCCGGGCCGGGATCGACCGTCCATCCTCCACTTAGGTACATCCCGCCGACGGCCGCCGGGGCCCGGGCCAATATGGACCGAAGGACCGCAGCCGCCCGTATGCCCACGGAAATCCCGCTATGGCGGTCGATCGGTTGCCTGGGGTCAACGACTGGGTAGAGTCGACCCCGTGGCGGGGCCCTTGCTGCTCGACGGCCGCTACCGGGTGGGGGATCCACTGGGCAGCGGCGGGATGGCGCGCGTCTGGCGCGGCCGTGATCTGCGCCTGGACCGGCCGGTCGCGGTCAAGAAACTGTCCGGCGGTGGGTTGTCGCAGGCGTACGCCCGGGAACGGTTCGACCAGGAGGCGCGGGCGATCGCCCGGCTCTCGCACCCCAACATCGTCTCCGTGTACGACTTCGGCAGCGAGGACGACGAGCCGTACCTGATCATGGAGTTGGTCGAGGGCCCGACCGTCGCGCGGCGGTTGGCCGACGGTGATCCGCTGCCGGTGGCCGACGCGGTCGCGATCGCCGTCCAGGTCTGCGACGGTCTCGCCGCCGCGCACGCGGCCGGGATCGTGCACCGGGACGTCAAGCCGGCGAACCTGATCATCAGCCCGTCGGGCCTGGTGAAGATCTGCGACTTCGGGGTGGCCCGGCTGCTGGACGCCACCGGGCACGCCGAGTTGACCATGTCCGGGATCTCGATGGGCAGCCCGCAGTTCATGGCCCCCGAACAGATCAACCACGAGGAGGTCGGCCCGCGGACCGACCTGTACGCGTTGGGCTGCACCCTGTACGCGATGCTCACCGGCAATCCGCCGTTCCACGGCGCCCCGCCGATCGGCATCATGCACCAGCACGTGCACAAGCCGCCCCGACCGGTGCGCGAGTTGCGCCCGCAGGTGCCGGCGGAGGTGGCCGACCTGGTGGCGGAGCTGCTGGCCAAGGCGCCCGAGGACCGTCCGGCCGACGCGGACACCGTCCGGAACCGGCTCGTCGCGGCCGATGTCGACCCGGCGGCCTCGGCCGGCACCGCGCTCCGCCCGTCGTACGCCCCGGTCGGTTTCCGGCCGGCCGGGTCGACCCCGGCCGGTCCGGCGGTCGACGGACCGGTGTCCGATGGTGCGGTCCATAGTGGATCCTTCCCGACCGGGTCCGCCCCGCCCGAACGGGTGCCGCGCGGGGCGGCTCTGAACGCCGTGTCGACCGGCGCGTCCCGTACCGCCGTGGTGGATCCGCCCGACGCGCCGTCGGCCGGCGGGCCGCCGTCGCGGGTCGTCGGCTCCCCGCCGCCGGTCCCACCCGCGACGCCGAGTCGGCGCAGGTGGGTCGCGCCCGCGATGGCCGGCGCCGTGGTGCTGGCCGCGGTCGTGGCGGTGCTGTTGGCCGCGTCGATGGCCGAGCCAGGCCGGGTCCGGGGCGACGGCGGCACGGACCCGACCGCCGACCCGACGGTGGCCACGACGGCCGACGCGGCGTCCGCCGTACCGGTCGGGTCGGGCCCGGCGGGGTCGCCGGCCGGCGGCTCGTCCGCTGACCCGTCCGCCGGCCCGAGCTTGACGGCCGGACCGACCGGTACGCCCGGCAACGGCCCGGTCCCGGCGACGGCGCCCGCCGCCACCCAACCCGGACCGGCCGACGGCCCGCCACCGGCCGCACCGATACCCGCGCTGCGTCAGGAGATCCGACAGCAGGCCAACTCCGGCGCCCTCGACAACGGTGCGGCGAACGACCTGGAGCGCAAGGTCGACGACCTGGAGAAGGCGATCGCCAAGCCCAAGCCGGCGGATCAGGACAACCGGTTGAAGAGCCTGCGTGACACGCTGACCGACCTGCGCCGCAAGGGCAGGGTGAACCCCGCCGGGTACGACGCGATCAGCGCCGCGGTCAACCGGGTCGAAGCCAGCCTGAGCTGACCTGTCAGCAGCCGCTGTCGGCTCCTGTCCGGGTCACCCTGCCCGCCGGCGGGACACCCGCCGCCAATTCTGCCGTCATCGTTGCGAACCCCTCCGACCTGGGCACTTCCGTCGGCTCGAGATCACCCCGGGCCCGCTGGTGAAAAGTTTTCTGTAGTCATCCGGGTCGATGCATGGTAGAAAACTGCCACAGGCCGGCCCTTGTTTCGCAAAAATCTACCCCCTGCTGCGATACAGGAGATTCCATGTCATCGACCCGTCGTGCAGTCCGCCGCCGCGTGCTCACCATGCTCGTGGCCGGCGCCGCAGCGATCGGCGCCGTACTCGGCTTCAGCACCCCCGCCTTCGCGGTCAGCCAGTCCAGCGCCGCCTCCCAGTTCAGGGCCGCCGGCGTCACCTGGAGTTCCAGCGGTGGTTGCACCAACCGCAACCAGTCGAACTGCACCTCGTTCGAGGGGATCCGTCAGGCCACCATCGACGGTGTCATCACCTTCAAGCGGATCAGCGGGTGCGCCATCAACATCACCGGTGGTACCGAGACCGGCCACGCCAGCGGCACCTACAGCCACTGGAACGGTTACAAGGTGGACGTCGGCATGACGACCTGCGTGACCAACTACATCAAGGGCCACTACACCTACGTCGGTTACATCTCCGGCTGGGGCTACCAGTACAAGGCCCCGTCGGGCAACCTCTACACCGACGAGGGCAACCACTGGGACATCCTCTACTACACCTGCGGCTGCTGACGTCGCACCGACCTCGCCGCTGCCAGCGAGGGAAGGGACTCCGCTCCACGCTTTCCAGCGTGAGCGGGGTCCCTTCTTTTCGTCGGGCATGCGTCCGAGGGTTCGATGAGAGCGCTCTCGGGCCTATCGTTCATTACACGGTGTCGCGGGGAGTCGATCACAGATGAACAAGCTCAAGCCAACGATCGAGGACGTCGCGCGGGAGGCCGGAGTGTCCCGGGCCACCGCGTCGCGCGTCATCAACAACGCGCCCGGTGCCTCCGGGCTGCTCCGCTCCCGGGTGCACGCCGCCGTGGCGGCGCTCGGCTACCAGCCCAACGAGTCGGCCCGGGCGCTGGCCTCCGGACGCAAGCGCGCGGTCGACCTGGTTGCCCTCAGCTACGAACCCAGCATCGAACGGCTCGGCGCGGACCCGTACTACAGCCGGGTGCTGGCCGGCATGGTGTCCGCGCTGGAGGGCGTCGACGCGCAGCTACGGGTCCACGCCGGCCGTCAGGCGGACGGTCCCGACCTGCTCGACCGGGTGGCCGACGACGTCACGGCCGGCGCCGTGCTGATCAACGTACCGCCGGCGCTGGCCGCCGGGTTCCACCAGCGGTGCGCTCGTACGGTGTCGTTGGGGGCAACCGCGCCGGCCGTGCCGGCGGTCGAGGCCGACAACATCGGCGGCGCGTACGCGGCCGTCCGGCAGCTGTACGACCTGGGTCGGCGCCGGATCGCGGCGATCCACGGCCCGGAGGCGAACACCTGCGCCATCGACCGGCGCATCGGCCACGCCCAAGCGGTACGCGACCTGGGGCTGGCCGACCTCAGCGCCCGTGGCGGTTTCGTCCGCTCCGGCGGTCACCGCGCCGCGGGCGAACTACTCGCCCGGCATCCCGACATCGACGCGATGTTCGTGGCCTGCGACCTGATGGCCGCCGGCGCGATCCAGGCCATCACCGCCAGCGGCCGGCGCGTCCCGGAGGACGTCAGCGTCGTCGGCTTCGACGACAGCCTGGTGGCGATCTGCACCAACCCGCCGTTGAGCACCATGCACCTGCCCGTCGAGCAGATGGCCGCCGCCGCGACCCGCGCGCTGCTGGGCGGTGCCGTGGTGCCCGGTTACCGGGAACGCTTCCCGGTCGAACTGGTCACCCGGGAGAGCACCGGCCACCCCAGCACCGTCTGACCCCGGCGACAACCGATCCTGCCGGCATACATTCGAGTGCGCCCAGGCCCGCCGCCGGCGCGGGTGACGCCTGCCGCCGGGCCGGGCCGCGAGCGTCGGCCCGGCGTCGCCGGTCACCGTCACGGGTGGGTCGCGTGCCGCGTCGCCCACATCTCGCGGGTCAGCTCGTATTCGACCTCGCCCTGGTCGGTGCCGGGGATCGGGTCGTCCCAGGTCGGGAAGTACGTGCGGACGTACCGCATGCCGACGGCCGCCATCACGCCCCGGGATCCGGCGTTGACCGTCATCGTCTGGGCGATCACCCGGCGCTGCCCCACGGTGTCGAAGGCGTGCTCCAGCAGGGCACGGGACGCCTCGCTGGCCAGGCCGAGCCGCCAGTATCGCCGTAGCAGGCGGTAGCCGAGTTCCGCCACGGTCGGGTCGTCGGGCTGGTCCGGACCGTGCGCCGGCGGCAGCATCATGAGCCCGACGAACTCGCCGCCCTCCTCGCTCGCCGGTGCCGTCGAACCCCGCGCGCCGCCGTCGGTGCCGAACGCCATCCAGAAGCCCAGCCCGTCGACCTTGTCGGCCAGGGCCATCCGCCGGGCGTGCGACTCGACCACCTCGTCCCGGGTCCGCGCCCGGTCGTAGAGGTAGCGCAGCACCTCCGGGTCCGAGTCGAGCCGGATCTCCAACTCCAGGTGCCGGTCGGCGAGCGGGACCAGCAGCAGGCGGTCGGTGCGCAGGATCGGTTGAGCCACGCGGCCACGATCGCACGAGCCGGTCACCGGGGGCGATCCGATTTCCCGGTACGGGCCGGACCGCCCGGCGGGAGTACCGGGCCCCGCCGGGCGGTCCTGGATCACCCCCGTCAGCCGGCGTAGGTCTCGAACTCGGCGATCCGCGGTGTGCCGCTCGCGCCGGTGATCTCGAAGTTGATCTTCTTGAGCGAGGTCGCCGCAAAGGTGGCGACGCCCGCCGTGCCGCCGGTGGCCAGGACCGCGCCGGTGTCGTTGTTGACCAGTCGCCAGCCTGTGACGGTGCCGACGGCGCCCGACGCCTCCCGGATGACGACCCGGGAAACCCTGGTGGCCGAGTCCCACTTCACCGAGACGCGACCGGTCGAACCGCTCGGCGACCAGTACGTGCCCGGGTCACCGTCGCAGACGTTGCCGTAGCTGGTCCCGCTCGCCTTGCTGGAGCCGTCCGCGCCGGCGCCGAGGCTCAGGTTGGTCCCGCCGGGCTGGGTCGGCGGCGGCGTGGTCGGGTTCGGCGGCGTGGTGGGGCCGGAGGTCGGCCCGGACGTGGGGCTGGTCGGCGTCTGCGGCGCGCAGTTGCCGTCGGACACCTGCAGGCCCTTGCCCGCGCCCGCCGTGCTCGCCACGATCTGCGGCACGCAACCGGCCGCGTCGAGCTGGTACGCGTACGGGATGCTGATCGTGGTGGTCGACGTCGGGTTGGGGCCGGCCGGGTGGTTCTCGGTGCCCGGGGCCGACCAGGTGACGTTGTCGAAGATGTTGCCGCCGACCTGCCAGTAGCCCATCAGGTCGGTGTAGAACGTGCCCAGCACGTCCGCCGAGTTCCGGAAGTAGTTGTTCTCCACCTTGGCCTTGCCGCCGGCCCGGGGGTTGATGCCGGACTTGGTCAGGCCCAGGTAGTAGTTGTCGTAGATGTGCGCGGTCGCGCCGCGCAGCAACGGCGTCCGGGAGTCGATGTTCTCGTACAGGTTGTGGTGGAAGGTGACCGGCCCGTTGCCGAGGTCGCTGTCGCTGGACCCGACCAGGCCACCCCGACCGGAGTTGCGCAGCGTGTTGTAGGAGACGGTCACGTAGGTGGTGTCGGCCTTCATGTCGACCAGCGAGTCGTACCCCTGGTCCTCGCCGCCGGAGGCGTACAGCGTGTTGTGGTCGATCCAGACGTTGTGGACGCCGCTCTCCATGCCGATGGCGTCGCCGCCGTTGGAGGTCGGCGAGCCCGACTTCTTGACGTTCCGGACGGTCACGTTCTGGATGATGATGTTCGAGGCGCTGCGCAGGTGGATGCCGAGCTGGTCGAAGATCGCGCCGCCGCCGACTCCGACGAGCGTGACGTTGCTGACCTCCTTGAGTTCGATCTGGTCGGCGGCGGTGTTGCAGCTACCGCCGGAGACCTTTGTGGTGTTGCCGTGGTTGATGGTCCCCTCCACCTCGATGATGATCGGGGTGCTGCTGCTGGCCCGGGTGCACAGGGCCGTGTGGATGGCGGTCCCGGTGGTGGCCCGGACCCGCTGGCCGCCGGCACCACCGGTGGTGCCGCCGTTGAGCGTCGCGTAGCCGGTCACGCCGCCGGTCGCGGCCGACGCCTGCGGCGTCGGCAGGACCAGAACGGCCCCCACCACCAGGGCCGCCGTGGCCGCTGCCGCTTGAATTCCCCGTACGACTGGTCGTCTCATCCTCGCCTCACTCTTTCTCGGTGAACGTCGGGGATGCGCGTCGCCGCGGATCGGGTCGTCAGGGAACCACCGACGTCATCAGCTCGTCATATCGATTAACTTGAGCATAGGAAAGCGCTTTCTCCATATCAACAGAGCGCGTGTGCAGGTTATTTGCAGTCGGACCGGTGGACGGGGTTACGGCCGCTGAGGATGGGCGTCGGCCATCGGGTCGAAGAAGTTCCTGAGCGCGGCGGTCGCGTCGCCGATGGCGACCTTGGCGTCGTCGAAGGGGTGGCGGAGGAACTCGTGGATCATTCCGTCGTAGCGTTTCACCGTGACAGGAACGCCGGCGGCAGCCAACCGCTGGCCGTACTGCTCCCCCTCGTCGCGCAGGGCGTCGTACTCGGCGGTGATGACCAAGGCCGGCGGGAGTCCAGTCAGGTCCGGCTCCAGCAGCGGGGACACCAGCGGGTTCAGCTTGTCGTCCGCCTCGGCGAGATAGTGGTCCATGAACCACTCCTGGGCCGCACGGCTGATGTTGCCGTACTTTCCGGCGAACTCTGTGATCGAGTAATTCGTCCGCCGGAAGTCGAGATCGGGATAGATGAGCAGCTGGAATCCGATGTGCGGCCGCCTCGCGGCACGCGCCTTCAGCGCGACCACGGCGGCGAGGTTGCCGCCGGCGCTGTCGCCCGCGACGGCGAGCCGCGACGGGTCGACACCGAGTTCGTCCGCATTGTCCGCGACCCACGTGGTCGCCGCGTAGCCCGCCTCGACCGGGACGGGAAACCGGTTCTCCGGGGCGAGCGGGTAGTCGACCGACACGACGACGCTCTGTGCACCGTTGGCCAGTACGCGGGCGAGGCCGTCGTGGGAGTCGAGATCGCCCAGCACGTAGCCGCCACCGTGGAAGAACACCACGACGGGGAGCGGCGGGCCGCCGGCCGGTACGCCGAGCGGGCGGTAGATGCGTACGGCCAGGTCACCGGCCTGCGTCGCGGCCACCCGGTCGACGACTTCCGCGACCTTCTCCGGCTCGCCGGCGGACGCCGCCGTCAAGCGGCGTGCCCCGGCGCGGGCCTGCTCTGGCGACACGGTGTGCAAGCCGGCGAAATTGACGGCGGCGAGTCGGTCCAGATGTACCTGGACCTGCGGGTGAAGCGGCATGGCGTGATCTCCCGACGCGGTGCTGGATGTGTTCTGCCCCAGCCTGTAACTTGAACCGCGATTCAAGTCAAGAAGACGTCGGCGCCATTCCAGGCGCTGCCGATCGGGGTAGGAGCTGAGGCCGTGACACGCGCCGCGGAACTGGACATCGCCGAAGTCGCCGAGCGGACGGGGATGACGGCATCGGCCCTGAGGTTCTACGAGCGGCGCGGACTGATCATGTCGAAGGGCCGGCACGGCCTGCGCCGAACCTTCGACCGCGACGTCCTCGACCGGATCGTCCTCATCGGTTGCGCACAGGCGGCCGGGTTCACCCTGGCACAGATCGCACGCTTCCTCGTCGCTACTCCCGGCGACGCCGAGTTGCGCGAACGGATGACCGAAAAGGCGCGCGAGTTGGACCAGGACATCGACCGCCTGACCCGCATGCGCGACAGCCTCCGACACGCGTCCACCTGCACGCACACGCCGCTCATCGAGTGCCCCGAGTTCAAGGCACGCATCACGGACGCGCGCCCCGCCTGAACGGCGGCCACACCGACCGGTGCACGGCGGCGGTCGGCGACCAGGTCACGCTGGACACGAGCGCGAAGTGACGATCTGCCACTTCGCACCAGCAACGACGTCGCAAGCTGATCAGCGCACTCGCGGGGAGTGCACTGGCCGTCGCCACCGTCGGGCTGCTGCCCGCGTCCCCCGCGACCGCCGCCCCCGCCCGGGCGGACCTGGTCGTCGCCGCCTCCGCCGACCCCGCCGAGGTGCCGGCCGATGGCGGCTGGTCGACCCCTCGCGGTCGACCTGCACAACTCCGCAGACCTCGGGCCAGCCCGGCTACCTGGCCACCGTCAACCCCGACGGCAGCTACGTCGCGTACGCCCGCCCGGGCACCTACCGGGTCGAGTTCTACGTGCAGGACCCGCACGAATTCATCGACTCGACCGACTCGGACCTCGTCTACCACTGGAACGAGACCGGCGGCTACAACAACTACGGCTACACCGACTGGTTCACCGCCACGACCGGTGACCAGGTCACGCTGGACGCGGGCGTGAACTGACGGTTCGCGTCACGACGTACGGGTGACATCCGGGCGGGTCGGCCTCGTGGCCGGCCCGCCCGGGCGGCTTCGGTGCAGGATCTTCCGCCGGGCATCACGTCCGGCTGGGGCCGTCCTCCGCGACGGCAACGTCGGCCCGGACTCCTACCGTCGTTGGGCCTTCGGCTGGCTCCCGGCGACGGCCACGGTGTCCCGGCTCCGGATGGTCGCGGCGGCGCGGTGCAACTCGGTGAGGGCGGTCCGGACGGCCCGCCGCGCGGTCCGCTCCGGACGATGGAGTACGTCGATGTGCCGCCGGGCGTGCACGCCGCTGAGCGGCTTGAGGACCAGCGCCGGATGCGGTCGGGTGGTCCAGCGGGGAATCAGCGCCAGCCCGCCGCCCGCGGCCACCATCTCGGCGACCACGGAGAACTCGTTCACCCGGTGGACGATGTCGAGCCGGCGGTTCGCGGCGGTGCCGATGGCCTCGATCGTCGCCATCACCGGAAAGCCGTCGTGCACGGTGATCCAGGGCTGGTCGGCCACGTCGCGCGGGGTGAGCCGGTGCTTGCCGGCCAGCGGATGCGTGCTCGGCATCGCCACGTCGAGCGGTTCGCGCAGCAGCGTGGCGGCGGCCACGGTAGCCGGCCACGGGGGCGTGTGGTCGAGCCGGTGGGCCAGCACCAGGTCATAACTCCGGGTGAGCCGGGGAAACTGGTCCTGCGCGACGTCCTCGTCGGCCAGCGTCAGCCGGGGCCCGTCCGGCCCGGCGACGCGCAGCAGCAACGGGAAGAACGCCGCCGCCGCGCTGTGGAACGCCGCCACCGACACGTCGGCGTCCGGTCGCTCGACGAAGTCGGCGACGGTGTGCCGTGCCCGGGCCAGGGCGGTTTCCACCTCGATCGCCGCGGCGGCGAGTGCCTGCCCGGCGTCGGTCAGCACCACCCGCCGACCGTCCCGCTCGGTGAGCGGGACGGGAATCGAGCGCTGCAGCAGCCGTAGCTGTTGGGAGATCGCCGACGGGGTCACCAGCAGCGCCTCGGCGACCGCGGTGATGCTCCCGAGTTCCCCCAGCTCACGCAGGATCCGCAATTGTCGCGCGTCCATGCCCGCAGTGTAGGGCAGCTAAAGCGTTGGTTCAGAAGTTGGTTCTTCACTTCATCGTCGGGGGTGCGGCAGCGTAGGGCGGTGCCCGATACGCGCCGTACCGATGTGGTGCTTCTGCTCGTCGCGATCGTCTGGGGTTCCAGCTATCTCGCGGCGAAGAGCGCCACCGTCGCCCTGCCGGTCCTGGTGGTGCTGTTCGCCAGGTACGCGATCTCCGCGCTCGCCTGCCTCACCCTCCAGACCCCGCGCCGCGCGTCCCGCCGGTGGAGTCCCGCCGAACTCCGCGTCGGCGCGATCCTGGGCGTCACCCAGACGGCCGTCCTGGTGCTGGAGACGTACGGGGTGGCACACACCAGTGCCGCCAACGCCGGCCTGATCATCAGCCTCACCATCGTCCTGACGCCGCTGCTGGACCGTACCGGCGCCCGTGGCCGGCTGCCGTTGGCGTTCTTCGGAGCCACCGGCGTCTGCGTGCTGGCCGTCGGACTTCTGATGTCCGGCACCGGCCTGCACGCCCCGCGCACGGGAGACCTGCTCATGCTGGCCGCCGCCGTGGTGCGAGCCGGACACGTCGCGTTGGTCGGCCGGCTCACCGCGGACCATGCCGTCCGTCCGCTGCCCCTGACCACCGTCCAGACAGTCGTCGGTGCCGCGCTGTTGCTGGCGCCGGCCTCGACCGAGCTGGACGTCCTGGCCCACGCCAGCGGCACGACCTGGGCGCAACTGGTCTACCTGGCCCTGTTCTGCAGCGTGTTCGCCTTCCTGGCCCAGACCTGGGCGGTGCAGCGGACCTCCGCGAGCCGGGCCAGCCTGCTGCTGGGCACCGAACCGGTCTGGGCCGTCGTGGCCGGAATCGCCCTCGGCGGCGAACGACTCACCGTCCTGGCCACCCTCGGCGCGGGGCTGATGGTCGCCGGCACGTACTGGGGCCAGGCCGTTGAACGCGCCCACCGCACCCGTACCCGCACCCGTACCCGAACTTCGTCGAAGGAGAACGGCACGTGCCGTACGCCGACACCTACCAGCGCCTGATCGGCCTGCTCGACACGAGCGCGACCCCGTACCGGCTCATCGACCACGAGCCCGAGGGCAGCACCGAGGCGGTCAGCGCGCTGCGCGGACACCCCGCGTCGTACGCCGCGAAGTGCATCGTCCTGCGGGTCAAAATCGACCGGCGGACCACCCGTCATGTGCTCGCGGTCGTTCCGGGCGACCGGCGGGTGGACCTCGACGCCGTACGGACGCTGTTCGGCGCCCGCTACGTCGGGTTCAGCGACGCGTCCACCGCTGAACGGTTGGCCCAGGCGGTCCCCGGCACCGTCCTCCCCTTCTCCTTCGATGCCGCGCTCGAACTGGTGGTGGACCCGGAGGTCGTCGCCCTACCACAGCTCTACTTCAACGCTGCGCGCCTGGACCGGTCGGTGGTGATCTCCGGTGCCGACTACGCCAGGCTCACCCGACCACGCATCGAATCCATCGCCGGACCGGCCGCACCCTGACACCCGCGTCGCCGTACGGCAGGCTCGTGGTCGATTCCGTGCCTCATGTCGGATCGACCGTCACGCAGGGCAGCGGTCTCGTGACCGCTGCTGCTATTTTGCCGGCATGGGCCGAGCGCGCCGCGACTTGCGTGACCAACAAGCACCCGGGAACGACAGTGAGACGTTGGAGGCATACCGCCGATCGGTCGGACGGTTGCAGCGGTCGGCGTACCGGAACCTGCGCCAGACGATCGCCAACGCAACGATCTTCTTCGCCGCGGTGGCTACCTTCATGATTGTGATCGGCGAGGTCACGCCGGCTCGACTGCCCTGGTACGCGGCCTCCATATTTGGTGGCGCGCTCGGCCTGTGCAGCTACGCGATCCAGGAGCCTCGTCGTCGCTTGTTCATCCTGGGCGCGGCTGCCCTCCTCGCGATTGTCGGCCTGACCGGCGCGCTCATCGTCAAGCAGGCATAGGCATGACTTTGATTGTCGACCCGAACGCGGTGGACGGCTTCGCCAACCAGATCGGGCGCGCCGGCGACAACGTGTGGGACACCCGGAACTACTTCAACCGCTATGCGGAAGCCGGCACGGGCGGGGAGGCGTTCAGCCTCGCCAAGGCCAGCCATGAACATGCCGTCGAGATCATCGACAGCACCCTCAACCGACTCGCCTGCCTGCTTGATGCCTCCGCGCCGGAGCTGCATGCCGGTGCCGGGTACTACCGGGCCAGTGACCTCGCGGTCGCCGACCGCCTCGACCGGGCGTTACCCCCGGCGGGAAACCGCTGCGTCACCGCCCTCGAACTGGAGTTGGCGAGTAATCCCTGCGCCCCGGCGCATTTCATCGACCCACGCGACGTTCGGAGCCACCTGTCACCGCCACCCGAGCCGGACAACCCGTTCAACGCCCTGGGCTGGATGGACTACCTCAGCCCGTCCTCGTGGGCGAACAGTGCCTTCGACGCTTCGACCCGGTCGGGGAGATCCAGAAACGCGTCTTCGGTGACTGGGAAGCCCTGGCAGCCCTGGCCCCGGTCGTCAGCAATATCGGTGGCGCGCTGCACGATCTGGCGTACAACGTGCAATCCGGCGCCTGCACCCTCCACCCGCTCTGGCAGGGCGTCGCCGGCGAAGCAGCTTCCGATACTTCACCACCACCGCCAACGCTGTAGCTGACCTCCACGGTCCACTCGATGCCGTCAGCAAGGCGTACCAGGAAATGTCCGACGCCGTCTGGTCCGCCGGCGAGGCACTCGGCGGCGTCGTCAAGGGCCTCATTGACGCGGCCATCATCGCCGGGATCAGCGTGGCGGCAGGCACCGTCACGGCGGAGACAGGCGCCGGTGCCGCGATCGGCTACGGCGTCGCGGCCGTCGAAATCGCAAACATGCTTCGGCTCTGGGGCGAAGCCACCAAACTCTGCCAGCAACTCACCGCAGGGGTACTCGCCTTCCGCGCCGCCCTCGGCCGCGAACTCAACGATCTCGACACCGCCGCCGTCCCCGCCCTGCCCCAGGGCGGTCGCTACGATCACCCGCTCGCCGGGGCGAAGGGCTAGGCAACATGGACGAGGACGAGATCGCGGACATCGCCGGCGGCGACGAGAAACGGATCCGCGCGCTTCGAGGCGCACTCGGTCAACTCGCTCGGAGTCCCAATCCCCTCCTCCGGGAGATGGCCGCAGCCGTCCAGAACGGTGAACTCAGCCTCCGTCAGGCGGTAGCCAGCGAGAGTTACGGCAGTGAGTTAGCGGCGCCCTTCCGCACCTTCTGGACGAGCTACCAGCAGATGACCCCCGAACAAAGGGAAGATCTGGTCGAACGGGCAAACGACGGCCTCTGAGCAACCGGTGGTGACGCTACTCCGACCCTCACCACCTGCCCCGGCCCCGACCAGCAGCGCACCCGACCGCCCGCGGCTCCAACGGCGGTCGGCAGGTTGCGGCAGCCGGGCTGCTCATGCCGCACCGGAGAGGATCACCTCCCGGTGCTCCCAAGCAAGGTGTAGGCAGGCCGCGCCGCTCGGCGCCATCGATTCGGAGGTAAGTAGGCGATGGATGGTCGGCCCGTCGAACGAGAACTCTTCTGCGTCCACCTCTCCTTCGTCGTTCTCATCGACCATCTCGCCGAAGAGACTGTCAAACGTGGAGGCTTCGAACACTGCCACGGTTAGCAGGTCACCCACATAATTCAGTGCGTCGACTCCGGCGCCAAGGGCGAAGACGCGGATGTGACCGGCTCGGCGGGCAGCGTCAAGCGTCCTGAACGGTTCCTCGGTGGCGTAGTCGATCGGTGGCCCGTCGCCGTCATGCTCAGGGTTCCCTAGAAATTCCTCACTGTATTCCCTCATGACATTGCGCCACAGGTCGAAGTCAGGCGATTCGGGTACCGGAAGGACTGACGCTGGTTGAAAGACCCCGGTTGGAAACACGCTCAACATGCCGCCCGCGATTGCTACCTTCGCAGGATTGCGCCGAAGGAGGAAGAACGTGGATCCGGCACGGCTGGATCGAACGGTAAGCGTGCTGATCGACGTCATGAGAGGATACGACGCCAGCTCAAACGGGTCTCGAATGAGTCGCCGAAAGCTAAGGTTCTCCCAACGGACTTCTTCCGGCCTGATCTGGTCCTTGTCGTTCACTGCGACGAGTGCGACCTCATGCGCCAGGGTCTCACCTACGTCGATCATGTCGAAGTAGCACATTTCGCCTAGAGTCAGGCTCAACTCAAGGCAAGGTTGCTGGTCGTCACCCTCTGGCGCCACATCCAAAAGGCGGTAGGTGAGCCGATTTTCGAACAGGCGCGGTCGGGCCAACTCCCGCATGGCGCGGTGGTACCTCGTGTACTCGCGCGTCGGGGTGACCAGGGGGCGGACACGCCGGGCCTCCCGCTCAGCGCCGGTAATCAACGGCCGGGGCGTGCTCTCCTGCCATCGAAGCCGTACGTCTGCGAGGTCGGCCGGTTTGGCCAGACGCCAACGCGCCGGCATCAGCATTCCCGTATTTCCTAGACGGATGGCTTCCGGGTAGATGTTACTGACAAGCTGCGTCAGCGCTCCCCGATGCAGTCCGAGGGATTGCCGGGTACGCAGCCACTGCCGCCGGCTCTCGGCCACCACGCCTTGCTCCGGCATGTTTTCGATGTCGGCATCAGCCAGGCCAACAAGTTTTCGTGGAATTTGCAAACCTTCTGCGAACCGCTCGACCAGCTCCAGACTCGTCACTTTCCTTGAGCCGCGCTCGATCTCGCTGATGTGTGGCTGCGGAAGCCCGACAAGCATTCCGACGTCCGTCTGACTGGCGCCCGTCCACTTCCTAAAGATCCGCACCACTGCGCCGATATCTCGATCAGCGAGCAACTGAACTACGTCCGGACGTTCCCAAAGTCCGGGCGGTGGTTTCGGGGGCTGCTTGTGGTGCGACACGTCGCCGGTAGCCTTCCTATCAGGATTTGCCATACAGTCGGCGTATACGGTGCTGGGTTTCCATCTCCCGGCGTTGCGCTGTTTGATTGTTTTTATGACGCCCAGTGCTTCCCGCAGTTCTTGCCAGCGAGTAAAGACTATCGAGCCTGTTCGCTGCGGTCACGCTCCAAGCTCGCCACACGCTCGCTCAACTCGCGAACCGTCGTCACCAGGTGGTCAAGGCGTGCGGAGAGGTCCGCTCCTCTCCCGGCTCCTAGTACTCCAGCAGGAGATCCGTTTCAGGGCTCGGTGAGGGCTTGTTGGGCGTAGTGGCTGATCTTGGCTGCGGCTTGGTGTTGGCGTCGGTAGATGGACCAGGTGATGACGTCAGCGACGCGTCGGGTG
>NZ_JBHSBN010000012.1:0-182004 GCF_042650605.1 Micromonospora zhanjiangensis
CGGGGTTCCTGGTTCTGGGTTGTCTTGGAGTGACAAACCTTGATACCGGAACTCCGCTTCTCACGTCCTGATCAACACACCCCTTGACCGCACCCGCCCACGCCTAACTGAACGGCGTTGGGGCTAGCCTCCGGCAGATCCCGACCATGTCGGGCCCGAGCCTGGCCCCGGCCCTCCGCTGGGGCCGGGGCCAGTACTTGGGCCCAGTCTGGGCGGGGCGGCAGGACGGGTCCTTGACCGTTCACCGTAACGGACCCGGTAACGGCGACGGCCCTCCAGGGGAGGAGCGGCCGACACGGGATGGCATTAGGACGTGATGCGTGATGCCGTTCTGTCCGGCTATGCAGACGTATCGAGCTTAGCCCGAGCGCCCGTCGAGATGGCCATCGCGATCGTCGGCGCCCTGATCGGGATCGGTCGTCGATTCCAACTCCGTACCGTCGAGTTGACCTTCAACGAGCCGGTCGCGGTCGTGCCGGGCAAGATCCAGGTCATCGTCCCGTACGGGTCGGGTGCGGGGATGTCCGCAGTTCGCTGCCCACCGACACCTGAATGCCTGCTCGCTTCCGGAGCGCCTGAAGCGATTTCTGTCAGATCGATGCCCCGCCCCCGGTTGATGCCGGATCACCGGCTTCTTCCCGAGCGGCGTCGGCAGCAAACCACGTCCCGTCCAGCCGGCTCGTTTGAACGGGCCTATGCCGGGGCTAAACGGGTAGAGCCGGACATGGTCAGGCTTGTGTGGCGGGGCCGTCCTCGGCGGAGGCTGTCGGATGCGGCCGGGCGGGAAAGCCGGCAGATCGCCGGGATCGCCCGGCTCCGTTGGCGGCAGTGGGAGATCCTCGCCGTGATCGCCCTGCAGGCGGGGGTGGCGGCCGGCGGGTCCTGGTGGCTGGCCCGCCACGTGGGGGGAAACCCGGACCCGGTGTTCGCTCCGTCCGCGGCGGTCGGCACGATCGTCGCGGCGCTCGGCCAGCGGACCCGCCGGACGATCGAACTGCTGGTCGGCACCGGCCTGGGACTCCTGATCGGCGACGGCTTGGTGTACTTCGTCGGCACCGGCGCCTGGCAGATCGGGCTCATCGTCACGCTGGCTCTCGGTATCGCCCTCGCCCTCGGCGGGCGCCGCGGCACCGTGATAGCCCAGGTCGGTGGTACGGCCGTGTTGATCGCGACGCTGTCGAGCAGCCACCGGAACCTTGAGCTGCCCCGGGCGGCCGGTGCGGCCGTCGGCAGTGTGACGGCCCTGATCGTGGTGGGACTGCTGTTGCCGCTGCATCCCGTCCGGGTCATCCGCCGGGCGGCCGAGCCGGTCTTCGAACAGCTCATCGAGCAGTTGTGCGCTGTCGAGCGTTCGCTGCGTGGCCGGGATCCGGAGCGGATGGAGGCGGCGATGCGGTCGCTGCGGGGGATGGCCGCACAGGTCGATCGCATGAATGAGGCGGTGCAGGGTGCCGAGGAGGTGGTGCGGATCGCCCCGGCCCGCTGGCCCCGCCGGGAGGACGTCGACTGGTACGCCCGGGGCGCCCGAAACCTGAGCCTGGTGATCGACGACGCGCAGGGCCTGGCGCGGCGGGCCGCCACGCTGCTGCGGTACGACGAACCGCTGCCGGCCGCGCTGGCGGATGCCGTCGGTTGCCTCACCGCGGCGGTACGGCAGCTCCGAGAGGTGTCGCGGCGCCGACCCGGACACGCCGAGATGCGCCGGCTCGGGATGCTGGCGGCGGTGCACGCCGGTTCGGCCGCGGGCTGCGGTCTGGGTACCTTCGGCGAGGCCGTCGTCACCCAGTTGAGGATCACCGCGAGCGACCTGCTCAAGGCCAGTGGGTGTTCGGTCCCGGGCGCCGACCGGCGGATCCGCCTGGCCACCCGGGTGGGTCACGAACGGTCGGCGGCGTGAGCCCGGCCGGTGCGGCCGCGAAGGTCAGCCCTCGTCCAGCAGCCGGCGGATCTCGGGCGCGGCGGGGTTGGCCGGGTCCACGGCGAGGAAGCGGCGCAAGGTATCCGTCGCGGCTGCGGACCGGGTGGCCCGTTGCGCGAGCCCGAGAACGAGCAACGACTGCGGATCGTCGGGTCTGGCGGCGAGGACCTGGTCGGCCAGGCCGGCGGCCTCGACCGGCCGTCCCGAGCGGACCAGGGTGAAGGCGAGGCGCAGCCGGACGCCGTCGTCGGGTCGGCTGGCCAGGACGGTCCGGTATACCTCGGCCGCCGCGTCGAACTGGCCCTGTTGCTCCAGTTGGCGGGCGAGGGCGAGTTGTCCGGGCACGGGGTCGGCCGGAACCGCCGGGGGTGGCCGGTCCCCGCCCCCGAGTGTGCCGACCACCGCGACCGCGACGACTCCCGCGACGACGGCCGTGGCGGCGAGATTCCAGACCAGCGGGAAGCGGCGGCCGGCGAGCTGTCGGTCCCGGCGGCGTCGTGATCGGTCCCGCGTCCCCGACGGCGGGTGCTCGTCCGACCTGCCTCCGGCTTTTCCGCGTCCCCGACGTCGCCCTCGCCAGATCGCGGCGCCGGTGGTGCCGACCAGGACAACGGCGGGCAGCAGCCACAGCACCAGCCCGGCACCGTGGGCCGGCGGCGCGGCCAGGACGTCCGGCCCGTACCGGTCCACCAGGTAGGCGCGGACCTGCCCGGGGGTGCGCCCCCGGGCGAGCTGGTCCGCGATCACCTGGCGCATGGCCACCGCGATCGGCGACTGGGAGTCCGCCACCGACTCGCCCTGACACGCCGGGCAACGGAGCTGGCCGGCCAACCGCCGCACCGGGTCGCCCCCCGCCTCGGCGTCGAACGGTCGCCACACGCCGACGGTGGCGGCACCGAGCGCCAGCAGCAGGACTGCCGCCAGCAGCGCGCGCCGGGCGGTCATCCCGGTTCCTCGCCCGGTCCGGGCGCCGGTTTCCCCAGCAACGGGTCGACCCGTCGCTGCAGCCAGCCGGCGGTGACGGGTCCCCGTTCCCATGCCTCGATCCGGCCGTCGGGGCCGACCAGGTACGTCTCCGGCACGCCCACCGCCCCCCAGTCCACGGCGATCACGCCGGTCGGATCGGGCAGCACGGTGAGCTGGTCGGCGCCGGTCTGTGCGAGCAGTGCCCGGGCCGCGTCCGGGCCGTCCCGCACGTCCACCCCGATCACCCGGAAACCGCGGGCGGCCCACCGTCGCTGGGCGTCGGCCAGCAGCGGCAGCTCGTCGCGGCAGGGACCGCACCAGGAGGCGAAGACGTTCACCAGCACCACGGACCCACGCAGCCCGGCGAGTTCGACCCGACCGCCGTCAAGGGTCGGTCCGGCCAACCCCGGAGCGGGCCGGCCGATCCGGTCGGCCGTCGGGTCGGCGGCACCGTCGCGGCCGAGGGCGACCGCAAGGACGACACCCAGGACGGACACGACCAGCAGCGCCGCGACGGTGGCCAGGACCCGGCGGCGGGTGATCCGCGGCGTCCGGGACATCAGCCGGTCCTCGCCGCGCCCGGCCGGGTGGATGCCCGGTCGCCGAGGCGGCTGGACCGGTGCGGTGCGGGAACGCCGCGGCGGCGTGGCCGGGCCAGGGCGAGCAGGCCGCCGAACGCGATCAGCCCACCGCCGGCCCAGAGCACCCCGATCATCGGGTTGACCGCCAGCCGGATCGTGGCCACCGACCCGTCCGCGGTGGCCGCCACCAGGGTGGCGTACCGGTCCCGGAGCGGCCCGGCGTCGATCCCCGGCACGCTGACCGTGACGTCCCGGCCCGGGTAGTAGCGCAGCGTCGGAGTCAGGACGCCGCCCGTCCCAGGGCCCTGCGTGATCGCCAGCCGGGCGCGTACCCGCATTCCGGCACCGTCGCGGACCCGGTCCAGCGTCTCCAGCCGGGCCGTGCTGCCGCCGACTCGCAGCGTGTCGCCCACCCCGAGCTGCCGCTCGGCCGAGGCGGTCCAGCCGGCCGAGGCCGCCGCCCCCACCGCGACCAGCACCACCCCCAGGTGTGCGGTCACGGCGCCGAACCGGCGGACCCGGGCGGGCCGGGAACCGTCGTGGCGCCCGGCCGCGCCGCGCACCAGACCGACCAGCGCGAACGCCGCAGCCCCGAAGGCGGCCAGCGGCAGCGAACCGGGCCGGCCGACCGTTCCGATCACCGTCACCGTCGCGGCCGCCGCCACCGCGGCCAGCAACAGCCCACTACCGTCGACTCGGGTCGTCCCCGACGGCGGCGACTCGCGCTCGGCGCGACCCGCCGACCGGTCGGGCACCGGCCGGGACAGCAGTGCCGGCAGGCCCATCAGCACCAGCAACGCGATGGCCAACGGGATGACGGCCCGGTTGAAGTAGCCGGGTCCGACGCTCGACCGGGCAGCGGAGAACGCCTCGGCGAGCATCGGGTAGACCGTGCCGACCAGCACCACCGCGGCGATGGACACCAACAGCACCCGGTTGCCGACCAGCGCGGCGGCGCGGCTCAGCAGGGCACTCGGCGCGCTGTCGCCCGCTGGTTGGCCGCGCCACCCCAGCAAGGCGACCACGGCCAGGGTGACCAGCAGGATGAATCCCAGCAGCAGCGGGCCGAGTGCCGACCGGGTGAAGGCGTGCACGCTGGGTACCGCACCGGAGCGGGTCAGGAAGGTGCCGACCAGCACCAGCAGGAAGCTCGCGGTGGCCAGTCCGACCCGCCAGCCCGGTTCGGCGTGCCGGCGCGGTCCCAGCGCCGTGTGCAGGAAGGCCGTGGTGGTGAGCCACGGCAGCAGGGAGGCGTTCTCCACCGGATCCCAGGCCCAGTACCCGCCCCAGCCGAGCACCGCGTACGACCACCAGGCGCCGAGGGTGATGCCCGCGGTGAGCAGCGCCCAGGCCGGCAGCGCCCACGCCCGGGCCGGAGCGAGCCACCGGTCCCGGCCCGTCCCGGCCAGTAGACCGCCGAGCGCGTACGCGAAGGGGATCACCAGGCCGATGTAACCGGCGTAGAGCAGCGGCGGGTGCACGCCCATGGCCGGATGCTGCTGCAACAGGGGATTCGGGCCCGGCCCGTCGGCCGGTACCGGGTCGACGAGGCGGAACGGATTCGCGGCGAACGTGGTGAGGGCGAAGAAAAAGACGCAGACCAGGCCGACCACCACCATTGCCCAACGGTGTACCGGCGCCGCGCCGGTCGGGACCCGCAGGGACAACAGCGCCGCGTACCCGGTCAGGATCAGCAGCCAGAGCAGCAGCGATCCGTCCAGCGCAGACCACAGGCCGGTCACGGTGTAATACAGCGGCACGTCCCGGCCGCCGTTCTCGGCGACGTACCGGATCGCGAAGTCGTGCCGGACGAGCGCCCACTCGAGAGCGCCCACGGCCACCGTGGCGGCCAGCAGGGTCAGCCCGGTGGCGATCCGCGCCTGCCGGGCGGTGGCGCCGATGGCCAGCGCCAGCCGCAGCCAGAGCAGGGTGGCCGCCACCGCGGCGACCAGCCCGGCGGACAGGGCCCAGCCGCCCACTCCACCGGTCACCGGGCAACCTCGGTCGGGCGGTACTCGTTGCCGTGTCGCACCAGCACCTGGTCGGCCCGGAATGTGCCGTCGGCGGTCAGCACGCCCTCCACCACGGCGTCCTGGCCCTCCCGGAACGAGGCGGGCAGCAGGCCCTCGGTGCGTACGGTCACCGCCCGGCCGCCGCCGCCGAGCCGGAAGCGCAGTTGCCCGCCGTCCGAGCGCAGTGAGCCGGGCTCGACCGTGCCGCCGAGCCGGGTCCGTTGGCCGTCGGGGTGGTCCAGCAGTTCCGCGGGGCTCCGGTAGTAGCTGAGGGTGCCCTGCAGGGCCGCCGTGACCAGCACGACGAGGCCGGCGGCCGCGAGGGCCGACAGGGCGAGACGGTGCCGGCGGCGGCGGGTCACCGTCGCCCCACCGGCACCGGTTGCTCAGGCGGGGCGACGGGCGCCGGCACCGGCACCGGCACCGGGCCGGGCCCGTCGACGAGCGCCACCGTCTCCAGCCGGGACAGCCGGTGCAGGAACAGCCAGCCCGCCAGGCCGGTGCAGGCCAGCGCGGCGAGGACGAGGCTGGCCCCCATGACCGGCTCGATCGGCGGCCGGGTCGGGCCGAGGATGGTGGCCTGCTGGTGCAGCGACCGCCACCACACGACCGAGTAGTGCACCACCGGAACGAGGCCGAACGCCACGATCCCGACGGCGGCCGCGCGCCGAGCGGCAGGGTGACCGCCGTCGTCCGCGCCGACGGCGCCGCGCAGCGCCAGATAGCCGGTGTAGGCCAGGACCAGGAGAGCGGTGCTGACCAGGCGGGGGTCCCAGGCCCACCAGGTGCCCCAGACCGCCCGACCCCAGCCCGCACCCACCAGCAGCGCCAGCACGGTGGCGCCGACGCCGACCTCGGCGGCCGCCCGTCCGCAGCGGTCCCATCGCAGGTCTCGAGTGGCGAGGTAGCCGACGCTCGCGGCGAGGACCACGCCGAAGGCCAGCATGCCCACCCAGGCGGCGGGAACGTGCAGGTACATCAGCCGCTGGATCTGACCCTGGACGGCGTCGGTGGGGGCCACCAGGCCACCGGCCGCGGCGGCCGCGGCGCCCAGCCCGGCGGCGAGCCAACCGAGGCTACGGCGGTTCGCGGTGGCGGCCGGTCCGGCCGTGAGCGGGGTGCGGACGGTTTCGGAGGTGTGCGTCGCTCTCACCGGTCCATAGTAGGACGTAAAGACTAAAAGCCCTGAAAAGTGCGAAAGTAGCGACCAGGCCGAATCCAGGGAATTACCGTCGAATGGTGGATCCCGTACCCGCGTCGCCTGCCCGTCGGATCTTTGCCCGGGTCGGGCGGCCGCTCCGCGGGACGGCGTTGCCCGTGGTCCTGCTCGCCCTCGCGGCCTGCTCGCCGCACTCGCCGTCGGCACTGGATCCTGGCGGCGCCGGCGCGAGTCGGGTGGCCGGCCTCTGGTGGCTGATGTTCTGGATCTCCGTGGTCGTGTTCGTCGAGGTCATGGCATTCCTCACCTGGGCGCTGGTCTTCCGGCGTCGGGCCCGGTCGGCGCGCAGGGGCGACCCGACCCGGTTCGTCGTCGTCGCCGGTGCGGTGCTGCCGGCCTTCGTCCTGGTCGCCGTGTACGGCGTCGGGCTCCGGGATCTCGCCGCGCTCGGGCACGGGCCCGACAAGGCCGCCGTGACGGTGGACGCCATCGGGCACAAGTGGTGGTGGGAGGTCCGGTACGCGGGCAGCCCCGGTGCCACCGCCAACGAGATCCACATCCCGGTCGGCGAGAAGGTACGGATCCGGCTCCGTACCGCGGATGTCCTGCACAGCTTCTGGGTGCCGCAGCTGATGCCGAAGACCGATCTCATCGCCGGCGAGTTGCGCGAGACGTGGCTGCGCGCCGATCGGCGCGGAGAATATCGGGGACAGTGTGCCGAGTACTGCGGGCTGCAGCACGCGCACATGGCGTTCCTCGTGGTGGCCCAGCCCCGGGCCGACTTCGACGCCTGGTACGCCCGGCTCGGTGCCGCCGCGCCCGCACCGCAGACCGATGACCAGCGGCGGGGGCAGGAGGCCTTCCTGCAGGCGGCCTGCTCCTCCTGCCATACCGTGCGGGGCACCCCGGCCACGGGACTGGTGGGACCGGACCTGTCCGACGTGGGGGCCCGGTGGAGCCTCGGCGCGGGGGCCCTGCCCAACGACGGCGGCCATCTGGGCGGCTGGATCGCCAACTCGCAGACCAGCAAACCCGGCAACGCGATGCCGCCACAGCCGGTCCCCGCGGACCGGCTGCCGGACCTCATCGCCTATCTGCGGTCGCTGCGCTGAGCCGGAAGGAGCAGAATGTCCGCCACAGCCGCCCATCCCCTGGAGGGCGCACCGCCGGAGGCGATGCGTCAACTGGAGGAGCACTGGGGCGAGGAGAAGACCTTCCGGACCTTCTTCACCACCGTCGACCACAAGCGGATCGGCCGGCGTTACCTGGTCACCGCGGGGTTGTTCTTCGGGTTCGCCGGCGTGAGCGCGATGGTCATGCGGACCCAACTGGCCGGCCCGGAGGCCGGCATCGTCTCACCCCAGGAGTACAACCAGCTGTTCACGATGCACGGCACCGCGATGATCTTCCTGTTCTCCACGCCGATGCTGTTCGGCTTCGGCAACTTTCTGGTTCCACTCATGGTCGGTGCCCGCGACATGGCCTTCCCCCGGCTGAACGCCTTCGGCTACTGGGTGTTCCTGTTCGCCGGGCTGTTCATGTGGGCCAGCGTGCCGGCCGGCGCCGCCCCGAACGGCGGGTGGTTCGCCTACGTCCCGCTGACCGAGGAGCAGAACACCCCCGGACTACACATGGACGTGTACACCCTCGGGCTGCTGTTCCTGGGAATCTCCACCACGGCCGGCTCGATCAATTTCATCGTGACCGCGCTGAAGCTCCGGGCGCCCGGGATGTCGCTCAACCGGGTACCCATCTTTGTCTGGGCGATCGTCGCCACCTCGTTCATGGTCATCTTCGCGCTGCCGGCGCTCAACCTGGACAACGCGATGCTGTTCCTCGACCGCCGGTTCGGCACGCACTTCTTCGATCCCGGCAACGGCGGCAACGTGCTGCTCTGGCAACACCTGTTCTGGATCTTCGGCCATCCCGACGTCTACATCATCGTGATGCCCGCCCTCGGCATCGTCTCGGCCGTGCTGCCGGTGTTCTGCCGGCGGGCGATCGTCGGCTACCCGCTGATCGTGCTGGCCATCGTGGCCATCGCGATCATCTCGTTCGGCGTCTGGGTGCACCACATGTTCGCCACCGGCCTGCCGCAGCTGTCGCTCAGCTTCTTCAGCGCGGCCAGCACGATCATCACGATCCCCTCCGGCATTCAGATGTTCGCCTGGCTGGCGACCATGGCACTCGGCCGCATCGTGGTCAGGGTGCCGTTCCTGTACGTCGTGGGCTTCATCGTCACGTTCGTCATCGGCGGTCTCACCGGGGTGATGTTCGCGATGACCGCCTTCGACCAACAGGTGACCGACTCGTACTTCATCGTGGCGCACTTCCACTACGTGCTGTTCGGCGGTGCGGTCTTCCCGATCCTCGCGGCCATCCACCACTGGCTGCCCAAGATGACGGGCCGGATGTTCAACGAGCGCCTCGGCCGGTGGTCGTTCTGGCTGATCCTCATCGGCATGAACGGCACGTTCTTCCCCATGCACCTGTCCGGGCTGTTCGGCATGCCACGGCGCGTCTACACCTACCCCGGCGGGCTCGGCTGGACCGGCTGGAACCTGGTGGCCACGCTCGGGGCGTACGTGCTCGCTGTCGGACTGCTGTTGGTGGTCGCGAACGTGGGGTGGACGCTGCGTCGTGGCCGGCCCGCCGGGGACAACCCGTGGGGCGGGGACAGCCTCGAATGGGCCACCGCCTCACCACCGCGTCCCTACAACTTCGCGGTGCTGCCTCGGGTCTGGACCGTGCACCCGGTCTGGGACGACCGGACGATCGACTCGATCGGTCCGGGCGCCGCCGCCGACCGGATCCTCGCCGACGGCCGCAAGACCATTTTCACGAGTGAACTCGACGGCCGGTACGAGCGGGTGGTGGAGATGCCCGAGGAGAGCCTCAAGCCGCTCCTGGTCGGCGTGGCGCTGCTGGTGTTGTTCGGCTGCCTGTTGTTCGGCCGGTACTGGGCGGCCGTCGCCGCCCTGGCGGTGGTGGCCGGCATCCTGTTCCGCTGGCTGTGGCCGCCGCGCCGCACTCCGGAGGAGGCCGGGGCGGTGAGTCGATGACCGAGCGGATCGCGGCGCTGACCGCCCCGGACGCGCTGGCCGCGGAGCAGCCGGCGGGCCGGAGCACGGGCTGGTGGGGAATGGTCATGCTCATCACCACCGAGGCGACCTTCTTCGCGGCCCTCCTCGGCAGCTACTTCTATCTGCGGTTCCAGCACGGCGGCGACTGGCCGCCGGGCGGCATCGAGGCACCCAAACTCGTCAAGCCGCTGATCATGACGGCCGTGCTCGTACCGAGCAGCGTGCCGCTGCTGTGGGCCGAGCGCGGCATCCGCAAGGGGCGGCGCTGGCGGCTGCGCGTCGGCCTGGTCGCCACCCTGCTGATGGGCCTGACGTTCCTCATCCTGCAGGGCACGGAGTACGACGAGAAGCTGCACCACTTCACCTTCACCACCAATGTCTACGGCTCGCTGTTCTACTTCATCACCGGCTTCCACGGCTTCCACGTGCTGGTCGGAATGTTGATGACGAGCTGGCTGCTCGCCGCCTCCGCCCAGGGCAGCTTCGGTTCCCGGCACCACGAGCAGGTGAGCGTCGCGGCGCTCTACTGGCACTTCGTCGACATCGTCTGGGTCGCCATCCTGTTCACCATCTACCTGAGCCCGAGGCTGTGATGACCAGCCCGGCGACGTTCCGGCCCGCTCGCACCACGGGCGGACTCCTACTCTGGTTCGCCGCCCTCGGCGGGGTACTGGCGTGGACCGCGCACGTCCTGGCCGCCTGGACTATCGATGAGCTGACCTGCGCCTCGGGCCACGAGAACCTCGCGGGCCTTCCGCTCACCGCGGCGGTCGGCCTTTCCGTTGCCGTTCCGGCTCTCGTCGCGGTCGCGGCGCTCGTGGTATCGCTCGTCGCCGTCCGACGGCTCCGCCGCACCGGGCGGGTGGCGGAGGATCAAGGGATCGGCCGGGCGCACCTGTTGGCCCTGGCGGGCGTCTTCCTGGACCTGCTGAGCCTGGCGATGATCGTGCTCGGTGGCGTCGCGGTCCTGGTGTTCCCGGCATGCCAACGATGACCGTTCTGGCACACGGTGCCGACACACGTGCGGAGTCACTGACGACGATGGCCCTGCTGGTCGGCGTGGGGCTGCTGGCCGGTGCCTACGGCCGGGGCGTGCACGAGCTGTGGCGACGACGAGGAGCGGGCGTCGTCATTCCGGGCTGGCGGGTCGTCGCCTTCGGACTCGGACTGCTGGTTCCGCTGATCGCGGTCACCGGCCCGGTGCACGAACTGGCCGAGGCGTCGCTGACCGGCCACATGAGCCAGCACATGCTGTTGCTGGTGGTAGCCGGGCCGCTGCTGGGCGCCGGCGCACCGGGGTTGCCACTCGCACTGGCCGCGCCGGCCGCCCTGCGCCGCTGCTGGGCCCGGGCGCGCGTCGGTCCGACCGGCCGGTTGCTGCGTCGTGCCGGCGTGTTGGCCGTCTGCTGCGGCCTCGCTCAGGCGGTGTCGCTCTGGCTGTGGCACCTACCCGGCCCGTACACGCGGGCCGAACGCGACCCGTGGATTCACGCGGTGGAACACGCCTGCTTCCTGGCGACCGCCGCGGCGTTCTGGGCGGCGATCCTCGGCTCGCGGCGCCACCGGCTGCCTGCACCGCTGGCCGTTCTCATGCTGTTCGCCAGCATGCTGCCAGCCTCGGCGCTGGGTGCGGTGTTCACGCTCGCGCCACAGCCGATCTATCCCGATGCGACCGATCTGGTGGACCAGCAGCGCGCCGGTCTGCTCATGTGGGTGCCGATGGACGTACTGATCCTCGGGGCGGCCTTGGCGTTGTTCCTCCGTTGGTTCGCGCCGTCCGGCCCGTCGACGCCGGCAGACCCACCCGCGACGTGCCGGTTGGAATCGCAGTCGCCGGAACCGGCGGTACTACCGGAGGGAGCACAATGAACCTTTTTCAACCTGAACCGCGCGGTGCGCAAGCCGCGTCTTCGACCTCGGCCGACGCCGGAGCGCAAGGGGAGGTTGAAAAAGGTTCAATGACCGGACCGCACGAACGGCGCGGCTGGTCGCTGGCCGTGGTCCTCGCGGCCGTCGGCCTCGCCGCGGCCTGTGCCCGGGTGGCCAGCCCTCCGCCGGGCGAGTTGTACCGCAACGGCCGGCCGGACCACGGGGCGGAGCTGATTCAACGGTACGGCTGCGGCAGCTGCCACACAGTGCCGGGGGTGGACCGGGCGAACGGCCTGGTCGGGCCGCCGCTGACCCGGTTCGGAGCCCGCTCGTACATCGCCGGCGAGCTGCCGAACAACGCGGACAACCTGCGCCGGTGGATCCAGAACCCGCAGTCGGTGGAGCCGGGCACCGCCATGCCGAATCTGGGCGTCACCGACGTGGACGCCCGGGACATCGCCGCCTATCTGTTCAGCCTGGAGTGATGGCGGATGCTGCGGACGTACGCGTCGATCGGCCAGCGACGCTCGACGGCCGGGCCGCCGGTGCCGGCGCGGCGGCGCGGCCGCGCGCTGGCCGCGCTGGCTGCGCTCGCCATGGCGGTCGCGCCCGGACCGCTGCCGGCGGCGGCCCAGCCGCTACCCCCGGCCCCGGCCACCCCCTCGGCGGTGGCCACCAGGTCCGTCCCGTCCGTGGCCGCCAGCGGGATCCCGGCCGCACCGGGCGCCGCCCCGGCGCCGGGAACCGACCTCGCCCGGGGCCGGCAGCTGTACGAACAGAGCTGCGGCAGCTGCCACGGGCCTGTCGGGCAGGGTTCCCAGCGGGGACCGTCGTTGGTCGGGGTCGGGCCGGCCGATGTGGATTTCCAGGTGGGTACCGGGCGGATGCCACTGAGCCAGGAGGCGCCGCAACCGATGCACCGGGATCCGGTGTTCACTCCCGAGGAGACCCGCGACATCGTGGCCTACGTCGTCGGCTTCGGTCCCGGCGGACCGGCGATTCCTCAGGTCAGGCCCGGCTCGCTGACCGCCGGCCGGGACATCTACCAAGCCAACTGCGCGGCCTGCCACTCCGCGGGCGGCATCGGCGCGGCGCTGACCAACGGCCGGGTGGCGCCGGCGCTGAGTCGCGCCACCCCGCTGCAGGTGGCCGAGGCGGTCCGGGTCGGTCCCGGGCTGATGCCGGCGTTCCCGCCGCAGGTCCTCACCGATCAGCAGGTCGACGCGGTGGCCAGCTACGTGCAGCAGTTGCGCGGCACCCGACTGGACCGGGGCGGCGTGTCGATGGGCAGGTACGGCCCGACCGCCGAAGGGCTGCTCGCCTGGGGGATCGGGCTACTGCTACTCATGCTGCTGGTCCGCTGGCTCGGAAGCCGGGCCGGCGAATGACGACGAGCGGATCGTCCGACGGGCGGGGGCAGCGGACGGCGGCTCGGGTCATCGCGGCCGCCTTCGGGGTGAGCGCGCTCGGGGCGGCCGGATTCGCGGCCGCGTACGCCACCGGCGGACAGACCCAGTGGGAAGGTGCGAGCCTCGCCGTAGCCTTCGCCGGCATCGCGCTCGGGCTGAGTCTGTGGGCACGCCGCCTGCTCCCCACCGGCGGGTACGTCGAGGAGCACGAGCCGTTCGACTCCCCCGCCGACGAGCGGCGCCTGGCCGCCGCGGCGCTGGCGGGCCCGGAGAGCCCGACCCGGCGGGCCGGTCTGGTGGCCGCGCTCGGCGGCGCCCTGCTGGCGCTCGGCGGCGCGGCCCTGTTCCCGCTGCGCTCGATGCTGCCGTTCGACAAGTCCCGCCCCGAGCACGCGCTCCGGCACACACCGTGGGCCGACGGCGTCCGCCTGGTCGGCGCCGACGGCACGCCGGTGCGTCCCGCGGACGTGCCCGCGGGCGCGATCGTGGGCGTCTTCCCCGAGGGGGACGTGACGGCCGCGGACGCGCCCGCCTTCGCGGTGCGGCTCGACCCCGCGGAGTTGACCGTGCCGCCACCGGGCGGCCAGGTCGACGGGGTGGTCGTCTACTCGCTGCTGTGCACGCACGCCGGCTGTCCGGTCCGGCTCTACCTCAAAGGCACCGGCCGGCTGCTCTGCCCGTGTCACCAGTCCAACTTCGACCTGCTCGCCGCGGCCCGGCCGGTGGCCGGACCGGCGGCCCGACCCCTGCCGGGTCTGCCGATCCGGCTCGATCCGGCCGGCCATCTGGTGGCCGCCGGCGACTTCACCGCGCCCCCCGGTCCCGGCTTCTGGAGCTATCCGTGATCATCGACCGGCTGGTCCGCGCCCTGGACGACCGGCTGCGCACCGCGCCGGTGCTGCGCAAGGCGCTTGCCAAGATCTTCCCCGACCACTGGTCGTTCATGCTCGGCGAGATAGCGCTCTACGCGTTCGTCGCCCTGGTGCTGACAGGCGTCTACCTCACCTTGTTCTTCGACGCGAGCACGGTGGAGAGCACGTACCACGGCAGGTTCGCACCGCTGGACGGTGCCCGCGTCTCCGCCGCGTACGCCTCGACGGTGCGGCTGAGCTTCGACGTGCGGGCCGGCCTGCTGATGCGGCAGACCCACCACTGGGCTGCGCTGGTGTTCGTCGGGGCGATCGTGTTGCACCTGCTGCGCATCTTCTTCACCGGCGCGTTCCGCAAGCCGCGCGAGCTGAACTGGCTGATCGGGGTCACCATGCTGGCCCTGGCGCTGCTCAACGGCTTCACCGGCTACTCCATGCCGGACGACCTGGTGTCCGGCCTGGGCCTGCAGATCATCTGGTCCGCGGTGCTGTCCATCCCGGTGGTCGGGTCGTGGATCGCCTTCCTCGCGTTCGGCGGGGAGTTTCCCGGGGAGCAGATTGTGCCCCGGATGTTCGTCACCCACGTGCTGATCGTGCCCGCGGTGCTCACCGCGCTGATCGGCCTGCACCTGGCGATTCTCGTGCGGCAGAAGCACAGCCAGTTCCCCGGGCCCGGCCGCACCGAGAACAACGTGGTCGGCTCGCGGTTCTGGCCCGGCTACACGGTACGGACGCTGAGCCTGTTCGCCTGGGTGCTGGCGGTGCTGTTCGGGCTCGGCGGGTTGGTCCAGATCAACCCGATCTGGATCTACGGTCCGTTCGCGCCGGGCCGCGCCACCTCACCGGCCCAGCCCGACTGGTACGTGGCCTGGGGCGACGGGGCGCTACGGCTGTGGCCCCCGGTGGAGTTCAGGATCGCCGGACACCTCGTCGCGGCGCCCTTCGTCCCCGGCGTGCTCCTCGGCGCGGTCACCTTCCTCCTGCTCTACCTCGTGCCCTGGCTGGACCGGCGGCGGCTGCGCGGCGGGCCGTCGCACCAGTTGCTCGACCCGCCGCGGGAGCATCCGGTGCGGATCGGCCTCGGGGTGGCCGGCCTGACCTTCTTCACCGTGATCCTGGTCACCGCCGCCGACGACATCATCGCGAAGCTGCTCCGCGTGCCGGTGCTGGACGTGCTCTCCATCCTGCGGGTCCTGGTGTTCGTGCTGCCGGTGCTGGCCGGCCCGCTGGCCTTTCTCATCGCCCGGGCGCTCCGGGCGAGCCGGGGACAGGGGGTGGGCTCGATCGGCCGCGAGCACCTGCGGGCGGCGGTCGACCGGCACGCCGGCGGTGACGGGCCGGCGGAACTGCTCGCCCCGGAGCTGGACCAGGTCGTCGAGGTGTGGCCACAGGACGAGCTGACCTGGCGGTGGCGGTACCGGTCGGGGAAGATCGAGCTGACCAGCAACCAGAGTTACCTGTCCCGCTCGGCGGCCGAGGAAGCCGCCCGGACGGCGTACCGCGGCCGCTCGGTGACGTTGCTGGAACGGTCCCTGCCCGCCACGCGGACGGCGCGTGGCCGGCTGCGCCGGGCGGCCCGGGCCACCGGCCGGGGGGCGACGTTCGCCGCGCTGCTCGTCGCGGTCCTGAGCCGGCGGAAGCGGCCCGACCCGGCGCCCCGGCGGCCGGATCCGTTCGACGACCGCCCGGATCCGGAGTGATCGCTGACGTGTCGGCGACCATGGGCCGGGTGGTTCCGGCTGCCACCGAGGCAGTCCGGGACGGGCTGCGCGGCAGACCCGGGCGTGGCGCACCGGGCGGCGACGAAGCAGCCGGCCCGGGCTGCCAGGAGGCTAGCTTCCCGGTACGTCACGACAGCGGAAGGCAGTGAGGCCGGTCGGAGCGGGTGGTCACGGGCCGGGCGGAGTGAGGGGTTTCGCCGGTCGTCGGGCGGGTAGCCGGCGGCTTCCGGAAGGCGGTGGACGGTGGATCACGGCAAGCTCGGTGACGTGGTGGTCGGGGCGGCGGGTGACGTGGCCGGCGGTGTGGTGGACCCGAAGGCGGGCCTGGGCAGGCTGCGCTCCGTGGTCAGCCTGCGTGGGGTGGTGACGCTGGCGGTCGGTGCGCTTCTGGGCTATCTCGCGTCGCGTTCGATCCGGCGCTCCTGAAACCCTGGCGTCCGGCGATGGACGCGGTTTCCGCTCTCGTCGGTCATCCGGGCTGGTTGACCCGGGCCGACCTGGACGCCCTGCTGCGCGAGCACGGTACGGGCGAGGTCGGCGCCGTGCACCTGGCGGTGCTGGAGGCCCGGGGACGGCTGTCGGTGCTGCCCCGGGACAGGGACCGCCGGTGACGACGGCCCGGAAACCGGTCGCCTCGATCGGTTTGCGGTCGAAGAGGCCGGGTAGCCGCAACTTTGTGCGCCCTGGCCCGCCCTGTCCGATCCGGCGCGAACCGCGCAGCCGGGCGGCGCGACCGGGACGAGACCGGCGAACACCCCCCGAACGAGGAGGACGACGTGCAGGAGATCGTGGGTGAGAGCTTGGCCCGACGGCTGGTGGAGTGGGGGGTCGACACCGTCTTCGGCCTGCCCGGCGACGGCATCAACGGGTTGATGGAGGGCTTCCGCCGGCAGCGGGAGAAGTTGCGGTTCGTGCTGGTGCACCACGAGGAGGCCGCCGCGTTCATGGCCACCGGGTACGCCAAGGCCACCGGCCGGCTCGGTGTCTGCGCGGCCACCTCCGGGCCCGGCGCGATCCACCTGCTCAACGGGCTCTACGACGCCAAGCTCGACCATGTGCCGGTGCTGGCGATCACCGGCATGCAGGAGACCTCGGTGCTGGGCTCGCACTATCAGCAGGAGGTGCACACCACCCAGCTCTACCAGGACGTGGCCGCGTACAACCTGATGGTGACCAACCCGCAGCAGATGCCGGCGGTGGTGGACCTGGCGATCCGCGACGCGCTGAGCAGGCGGACCGTGGCGCACCTGACGTTCCCCAACGACGTGCAGGTCGCGCTCGCGTCGGAGGACCCGTACCGGCACGTCAGCCCCGGCGAGCCGCCGGCGAGCGCGGCCGTGGCTTCCTACCCGCGGTTGCCGCCGGAGGCGCGGGAGCTGGCGAAGGCGGCCGAGGTGCTCAAGGCCGGCCGCAAGGTCGCCATGCTCGTCGGCGTCGGCGCGCGCGGCGCTCGGGACGAGGTCCTGGCGGTGGCCGAGGCACTGGCCAGTCCGATCGTCAAGACGTTGCCCGGCAAGCTGGTGGTGCCCGACGACCATCCGTTGACCACCGGCGGTCTCGGGCTGCTCGGGACCGCGCCGAGTGAGGAGCTGATGGAGGAGTGCGACACCCTGCTGATGGTGGGCACCTCCTTCCCGTACGGGAAGTATCTGCCCGCTCCCGGGCAGGCGAAGGTGGTGCAGATCGATGTCGACCCGAGCCTGATCGGGATGCGGCTGCCGGTCGAGGCGCCGGTCTGCGCGGACGCGCGCCTGGCGCTGCGGGACCTGTTGCCGATGCTCGACCACGGCCCGGACCGTTCGTTCCTGGAGAAGTACCAGCGCAAGATGGACGGCTGGCGCTCGGAGATGACCAGCCTGGTGGACCCGGAGCGGTCGCCGATCGCGCCCCAGTACCTCATGGGCTGCGTCGACGAGGCCGCCGCCGACGACGCCATCCTGACCTGTGACTCGGGGACCATCGCCACCTGGTCGGCGCGGCACTGGACGATCCGCGGCGATCGCGAGTTCTACCTGTCGGGCAACCTGGCCACGATGGCGCCCGGCCTGCCGTACGCGATCGCGATGCAGCACGCCCACCCGGGCCGGCAGGTGATCGCGTTCGTCGGCGACGGCGGGTTCGCGATGCTGATGGCCGAGTTCCTCACCGCGGTCCGGCACGAGTTGCCGATCAAGGTGGTGGTCAACAACAACAACTCGTACGGGCAGATCCTCTGGGAGCAGATCGTCCTCGGCTACCCCGAGTACGCGGTGCGCCACCGCCAGCCGGAGGCAAACTTCTCCACCTGGGCACGTGGCTGTGGCGCGTTCGGCGTCAAGGTGACCGACGCGAAGGTGCTCCCGGGCGCCATCCGGGAGGCCCTTGCACATCCCGGGCCGGCGCTGGTCGACTGCGACGTCAACCCCAACGAGCCGCCGATGCCCGGGAAGGTGAAGTACGACCAGGCGAAACACTTCACCGAGGCGTTCCTGCGCGGTCAGCCGCACAAGGTCGCCACCCTCGCCACCGTCGCCCGCGACAAGATCAACGAGCTGCGCTCGTGACCGAGTTGCTGCCCGACCCGGTCCTGCGCCCGCCCGAACCCGCCCACGACATCGACCTCGCGGCCCTCGCCGCAGACCTGCGCGCCGAGGTGGACGGCGAGGTCCGGTTCGACGACGGCTCCCGCGCCGCGTACTCCACCGACGCCTCCAACTACCGGCAGGTCCCGCTCGGCGTGGTGGTGCCCCGCACGGTCGACGCGGCGGTGGCCGCCGTCGCCGTCTGCCGCCGGCACCACGCGCCGCTGACCTCGCGCGGCGGCGGCACCAGCCTGGCCGGCGAGTGCACCAACACCGCCGTGATCCTGGACTGGTCGAAGTACTGTCACCGGCTGCTGGAGGTCGACGCCGACAACCGGACCTGTCTGGTGGAACCGGGCATCGTGCTGGACGAACTCAACGATCAGCTCAAGCCGACGGGACTCGAATACGGGCCCCGGCCGGCGACCCACAACCACTGCACACTCGGCGGGATGATCGGCAACAACTCCTGCGGCGCCACCGCCCAGCGCTCGGGCAAGGTGGTCGACAACGTCGTCGAACTGGAGGTGCTGCTGTACGACGGCACCCGGATGTGGGTGGGGGAGACCAGCGACGAGGAGTACGCCCGCATCCAGCGCGACGGCGGCCGTCAGGCCGAGATCTACCGGCAGCTGCGCGCGCTGCGCGACGAGTACCTGGCCGACATCCGCACCCGCTACCCGCACATCCCGCGCCGGGTCTCCGGCTACAACCTGGACAGCCTGTTGCCGGAGAAGAACTTCCACGTCGCCCAGGCCCTGGTCGGGTCGGAGGCGACCCTGGTCACCGTGCTGCGTGCCCGGCTGAGGCTGATCCCGGTGGTGAAGGCCACCGCGATGGTGTTCCTCAGCTACCCGGACATCGCCGCGGCCGGCGACGACGTGCCGCGGATCCTCGAACACGACCCGATCGTCCTGGAGGGGATCGACGACAAACTGATCACCTTCGAGCAGCGCAAGCACCTGCATCCGAAGGCCCTGCACGAACTGCCCGAGGGCGGGGCATGGTTGATGGTGCAGCTCGGCGGCGACACGGCCGAGCGGGCGCGGGCCGCCGCCGATCGGCTGATCGCCGCGGTCGACAGGGATCGCGGGCCACGGGTGCACGAGTTCGCCGACCCGGCCGACGAGCAGCGGATGTGGGCGGTCCGCGAATCCGGGTTGGGTGCCACCGCGCACGTGTCCGACTACCAGGACAGCGGACCAGGCTGGGAGGACTCCGCCGTCGCACCGGAGAAGCTGGGCGACTACCTGCGCGACCTCGACCGGCTCTACCGGGAGTTCGGCTTCGAGAAGGCGTCCGTCTACGGGCACTTCGGGCAGGGCTGCGTACACAGCCGTATCCCGTTCCGGCTGCGCACCGCCGACGGGGTCCGGGACTTCCGCGCGTTCGTCGAACGCGCCGCCGACCTGGTCGCCGGCTACGGCGGCTCGTTCTCCGGTGAACACGGGGACGGGCAGGCCCGCGGTGAACTGCTGCCGAAGATGTACGGCGCGCGGCTGATCCGGGCGTTCGGCCAGTTCAAGGCGATCTTCGACCCGGACGACCGGATGAACCCCGGCAAGGTGTTGCCGCCGTACCCATTGGACAGCCACCTGCGGCTGGGGGTCGACTACGACCACGGCGCCGTCGACACCGTCTTCGCCTATTCGGACGACGGCGGCAGCTTCGGCGACGCGGTGCTGCGCTGCGTGGGCGTGGGCAAGTGCCGCCGGCACTCCGGCGGGGTGATGTGCCCCTCCTACATGGTCACCCGGGAAGAGGAGCACTCGACCCGGGGCCGGGCGCGGCTGCTGTTCGAGATGCTCGACGGCACCGCGCGCGGCGGCGCCATCGGCGACGGCTGGCGCTCGGACGCCGTACGGGACGCGCTGGACCTCTGCCTGGCCTGCAAGGGCTGCAAGGCCGACTGCCCGGTCAACGTCGACATGGCCACCTACAAGGCCGAGTTCCTCTCCCACCACTACGCCGGCCGGCTGCGTCCCCGGTCGCACTACTCGATGGGCTGGCTGCCGCTGATGGCCGCCGTCGCGGCCCGGCTGCCACGCATGGTCAACGCCTTCGCGCACGCTCCCGGGCTCGGCCGCCTGGCCAAGGTCGTCGGCGGGATCGACCGGCGGCGGGAGATCCCCGTCTTCGCGTCGGAGTCGTTCCAGCGGTGGTTCGCCCGCCGCACCCCGGGTGGGGACGGTTCCCGGGGCGAGGTGGTGCTCTGGCCGGACACCTTCACCAACCACTTCCACCCAGGGATCGCCCGGGCGGCGGTGGAGGTCCTGGAGACGGCCGGCTGGCGGGTCCGGGTGCCCGACCGGCCGGTGTGCTGCGGGCTGACCTGGATCTCCACCGGTCAGCTCGGCGTCGCCAAGCGGGTGCTGCGCCACACCGTCGACGTGTTACGGCCGTACCTGCGCGCCGGGACCCGGGTGGTCGGCCTGGAACCGAGCTGCACGGCGGTGTTCCGCAGCGACGCGCACGAACTGTTCCCGGACGACGACGACGTCACCCGGCTGCGCGAGCAGACAGTCACCCTCGCCGAACTGCTGCACGAGCACAGCCCCGGCTGGCAGCCGCCCCGCCTCGACGGGCACGCCCTGATCCAGACCCACTGCCACCAGCACGCGGTCCTCGGTACCGCCGCCGACCAGGCCGTGCTGTCCGCGGCCGGGGTGGACGCGGAGTTTCTCGACTCCGGCTGCTGCGGGCTGGCCGGCAACTTCGGGTTCGAGCAGGGCCACCACGAGGTCTCCGAGGCGTGCGCGGAACGGGTGCTGCTGCCCGCCGTCCGCGACGCCGCCGACACCGACGTGATCCTCGCCGACGGGTTCAGCTGCCGTACCCAGGTGGGGCAGGGCGCCTCCGACGGCCGTTCCGCCATCCATCTGGCCGAGTTGCTGCGCGCCGCCCTGCACCACGACACCGTGCCCGGGCGGCCCGAGCTGAGCTGGGGCGAGCGGCCCCGACCACCCGGCCCGGGCACCCGCTGGGCGGCGGCCGGCCTGGTGGCGGCCGCCGGGGTGGCCACGGCGACCGCGCTGGCCCGCCGGTGGATGCGGTGACCGGGGTTGCCCTCACCGCCGAGGCGTACCGGATTCCCACCGACGTCCCCGAGGGTGACGGCACCCTCGCCTGGACCGCGACCACGCTGGTGCTGGTCCGGGCGCAGGCCGACGGGCACACCGGGATCGGCTGGACCTACGGGCCGGCCGCCGTCGTGCCGGTGGTCATCGACCTGCTCGCGCCGGTCGTCGCCGGCCTGGACCCGGACGACGTCCCGACGGCCTGGACCAGCATGCGGCGGCGGCTGCGCAACGCCGGCCGGCCCGGCGTCGCCGGGCTCGCCCTCTCCGCCGCCGACTGCGCCCTCTGGGACCTCAAGGCCCGCCGGCACGAGCTGCCGCTGGCCCGGCTGCTGGGCACCGCCCGCCGGGAGGTGCCGGTCTACGGCAGCGGCGGTTTCACCACGTACGACGCGGAACGTCAACACCGGCAGCTCGCCGGCTGGGTGCACGAGGAGGGCATTCCCCGGGTGAAGATCAAAATCGGTGAGTCGTGCGGCACGGAGGAGGAGCGCGACCTGGACCGGGTGGCGGCCGCCCGCCGCACGATCGGCGACGACGCGGAGTTGTTCGTCGACGCCAACGGCGCCTACCAGCGCAAGCAGGCGATCCGGGTGGCGCACGCCGCCGAGGGCCTGGACGTGCGCTGGTACGAGGAGCCGGTCAGCTCCGACGACCTGCCCGGCCTGGCCCAGGTGCGCGACCGGGTCACGGCCGACGTGACGGCGGGGGAGTACGGCTTCGACCTGGTCTACTTCCACCGCATGGCCCCGTACGTGGACTGCCTCCAGATCGACGTCACCCGCTGCGGCGGCATCAGCGAGTTCGTCCGGGCGGCCGCGGTGGCCGACGCCGTCGGAATCCAGGTGTCCGGGCACTGCGCCCCGCACCAGCACCTGCCGGTCGCCGCCGCCACGCCGAACCTGCGGCACCTGGAGTGGTTCCACGACCACGTCCGGATCGAGGCGATGCTCTTCGACGGCGCGCAGCCGGCCACCGGCGGCGCGGTGCCGGTCCAGACCGACCGGCCGGGCAACGGGCTGGAGTTCCGCGCCGAGCAGGCCCGGCAGTTCCGGGTGGCCTGAGACGTCGGCGCCGGCGGCCGGGGCGACCGACGCACGACGCGAGAGGAAGCGATGAGGACCGAGGAACTGCACCAGCCGACCGGTCGGGTGCTGGTCGTCGTCTGCGACAAGGGCGACGAGCCGGTCACCGCGATCGGCGACGCGCTGCGCCGGCACGACCTGCGCGCCGGCCGGGTGACCGCCGTGGGCGGCTTCCGGGAGGCCGAGGTCGGCTGGTTCGACCGGGAGAAGGGCGACTACCGGCACATCCCGGTACGCGAGCAGGTGGAGGTGCTGTCGCTGGTCGGAGACGTGGCGGCCCAGGATGGGGAGCCGGCCCTGCACGTACACGCGGTGCTCGGCCGGCCCGACGGCAGCACGGTGGGCGGGCACCTGCTCTCAGCCCGGGTGTGGCCGACCCTGGAGGTGATCGTCACCGAGGTCGCCCCCGAACTGGCCAAGCGGGTCGATCCGGAGACCGGGCTGGCCCTCATCGCCCGGTCCGGACGCTGAGCCGGTCAGCGGCAGGGCTCGACCTGGCCGAGCGTCACCGCGGTCTCCAACATCAGCGCGTGCACGAACCCCTGGGGCAGGTTGCCGCGCAACTGGCGCTGCCGCACGTCGTACTCCTCGGTGAAAAGGCCCGGCGGGCCGCAGGCGGCCCGGTTGCGTTCGAACCAGCGATTGGCGCCCACCGGGTCGCCGGCCTGCCACGCGGCCAGCGCGGCGGCGAACCCGCACAGCAGGAACGCGCCCTCGGCGTCGCCGAGCGGCCGACGGTCGGGACGAAACCGGTAGAGATAGCCGTCCTGGGCCAGGTCGGCGACGACCGCCCGGCGGGTCAGGCCGATGCGCGGATCCTGCGGCGGGAGTGCCCCGCGGATGCCGGGCAGCAGCAACGCGGCATCGACCCGGTCGTCGTCGTACGCACGACGCCAGCGCCCGCCTGCGGTTAGCCCCTGCGCGGCGGCGTCGGCGAGGATCCGGTCGGCCAGCGCCGACCAGCGCGCGGCCGGGCGCGCCGACGCGGTACGCGCAGCCGTCCGCAGCCCTGCCACACAGGTCAGCTTCGAGTGCGTCCACTGCCGGGGCGGCAACTCCCAGATCCCGGCGTCCGGCTGCGACCAGCGCCGCTCGATCACCTCGGCGGCCAGCCGCATCGCGCGCCGGCCGTCGCTGTCGAGCCGGTCGTGGCGCTGGGCGGCGGCCAACACCATCAGGAGCTCGCCGAACGCGTCCAGCTGGAACTGGCCGCGTACCCAGTTGCCGGTGCGCGCCCCCGCACCGGGGTAACCGGGCAGGTCGTCCAACGGCTGCTCCGGCGGCACCGGATCCCCGCCGACGGTGTAGGCAGGCGCGAGGTCGTCCCCGTCCGCCAGCACCCGGTCGGTCAGGAACGCGACGGCGTCGTCGAGCAGATCGTACCGCCCCACCAGCGCGGCGGCCTGGCCGGCGAAGGACTGGTCGCGGATCCACGCGTACCGGTAGTCGTAGTTGCGCCCGGCCATCGCCCGCTCCGGCAGGGCGGTGGTGGCGGCGGCGACCATGCCGCCGCCCGGCCGGGTCATGCCGCGCAGCACCGCGCAGGCCAGCCTGGCGTCCCGGGCGGCCGGTCCGGCCAGCGACGGGACCACCGAGGCCCAGTGCAGCTCGGTGGTCCGCCACAGTTCCCCGGGCGACTCGCACGGCTGGTCCAGCCGGCCGGCCGCCAACTCCAGCACCAGGTCGTGCCGGCCACCCGCCGGAACCGTCAGCTCACCAGCCAGGAAGCCGTGCCGGTCCCGGCGCAGCCGGCCGCCGCCCTGCAACCGCAGGTGCAGCCCACCGGTACGGGCCAGCCACCGGTCGCCGTCCCGGGTCACGTCCCGCACCGGCTCCCGGCCGAAGCCGGCCCGCGGGTCCAGCACCACCCGCACCCGGGTCGGCCGTTCCAGCGCGCGGACCTGGCGCAGCAGCACCAACCGGCCCGCCTCACCGGGGAAGACCAGCGCCTCCCGGGATTCGACGATCCCGTCCCCGGTGACCCACCGGCTGCGCCAGATCAGCGAGCCCGGCTCGTAGTGCCCGCCCCAGACGAACCGGTCGGCCGTGGGCGCGACCAGGAACCGGCCGGTCCCGCCGAGCAGGGCGCTGAACACCGCCGGATCGGACCAGCCGGGAGCGCACAACCAGGCGACGTCACCACCGGGGCCGATGAGCGCGCCCCGGTGTCCGTCGGCGAGCAGCGCGTAGTCCCGCAGCACCGCCGGGCCGGCGCCGGCGGCCGGCTGGTCGGCTGCCGCTGCGGCCATGGCTGTCGCCTTTCTGGTCGATGTCCGTGACCCTCAGTACCCGTCCGTCCCGGTCTGACACGCCCTTCTGCCATTGGTCGACTCCTTTACTCGGCCTGTTTATGCTTCAGACCACCAGGGCGAACGTGCGTGAGCATGTCGCTGGGCCACCGGACTACTGGGGTCAAGGGGTCGCAGGTTCAAATCCTGTCGTCCCGACAGCGAGAGGGTTTCCGCAGTTCAGCGACTTGCGGGAGCCCTCTTTGCATTGCTCGGCATGGATGCCGGTCTAGCAAGCCGCTGTTGGACTCCTTGACTCCGGCAGGTTGTCATGCCACTACTGGATCTTCAAAAGCTCACTGACGGGCTCTCCCGGACCTGGGCCAGATTCCTGCGGGACTGGGACCGGTCACTGCGGACCGGAAGCTATCCGAGACCACCCGTTACAACTACCTGTTGGCCGCCGTGCAGTGGGGTCGGTACCTGGGGGAGCACCCGCGGGTTCCGGACGCCGACGACGCGGCCGATGACCCGTGCACGGTGACGCGGGCGCATGTGGAGGCGTTCCAGGGTTGGATGATCGAGACCCGGTCGGCGTCGACCGCCTTGAACAAGCGCAGCCACGGGCTGCAGGGCGTCTACCGACGCTTGCGGCATAGTTTCACCGTGCGAGGTCCGGCAGCGCGGCCCGTGCGTACCTCAAGGGGCCAGGCGTGATCAGCCCTCCAGACCACGCATCCGACGACCAACTCCCGACCGGCTCTCACAGCGGGCGGGAAGCGATCAGGTCGTCGACGGCGAGGTCCGTGGCGACATACGGGACGGGGATCCGCTCCCCGCGCAGGTACTCAGTCCGAGTCCGGTAGCCGGAAGAAATCGGCCCGGTGTGCTCGTAGACCGCTTCCTGCGTCACCACCCAGTACACCGGATAGCCGGCTCGACCGTATAGGCGGGTCTTGACATTGAGATCCTGGATCATGGTCTCGTCAGCCACCTCGACCACGAGCAACACATCGGACGCGTCCCAGACTGACAACCTCGCACCGACGGTTCCGATCGGCTCCGCGTCGGCCCGACGCACCCAACAATCAGGATCGGGAAGCGACCCCCCGGTCGGCAGGCTCGCTGTCGTCAGCCGGGCTCCCGTCCGTGGCAGCAGCGCCAGGACCTGGGCTACCGTCTCGCCGTGCCATGATCCGATCACCACGGGCCAGATCTCTCCCTCAACGAGTTCCACCCGGTGGTCGAAGGCGCCCGCTTCCGACGCACGCACGAACTCGCTCTGGCTCCATCGGTAGGCGAGTACGGGCTGGGTCATGGCTGAGAGCCTACCAACCAGCCTGACCTGTTTCAGCATGCGCGAAGGGTGTCCTGTCGCCGCGCACGTGCCGCCAGCCGCGCCCGGCGGGCCGTCGCAGCCTCGAAGTGCACCCGGCCTACCAGCCGGAAACACAAACGGTGCGCGAGTCGATCTTGCTGCGCACCGTCGAGGTTCTGATTGTTGTGAGATGGGCACACCGGCTCGGTGCCGTCGGGGGGCCGTGACACTGGCTCTGTACGGCGTCCTCCAAGCGGTCGACGGGATTGCCCTCAAAGCAGGCCGTGAACGCCTGGGCCAGCGCCCCCGAGGCCGAGAAGGCGGCGCGCTTTGCCAACTGCGCCACTGTGGCGGTGTCCGCCGGCGGGCTCAGAACTTACAAGCGAGGGGGGAGGGCGGAGAACCGTGCTACCCGAAGTACTTCACCGACCACTGGGCCAAGGCGTGCGTGGATGCAGGGGTGCCCGTGACCGCGCTGCACGACGCTCGTCACACGTCCGCTAGCACCGGCGCTGACGCCGGGGTGCCGGAGCGCGTCATGCAGCGGCGGCTCGGCCACGCGGACAGCCGCACGACGCGCGAGGTCTACACCCACGGGCTTCGGGGTCCTCGCCCGGGCCTGGTCAGCACTCGGCAGGGACTGCCGGCGATCGAACAGGACTCTCCGACGCCGAGGCCGCCGCCGACAGGACGTCTTCGTAACCGTGGAGGTGTCGTAGGGCTTCGACCTGGCCGGGACTCAGCGACGAGTGGACGGCGAAGCGCCAATCGCTCCGGTGCGCATGCGCAGCTCCACGGCATCAACCGCAGTGGAACAACCCACGCTTTCATCAAGCTTTCCTCCGTCCCACAACCCCGGCTGACAGCCGATCGTGCGGCGATTCGCGCCTCGGCCCTTCGGTCGGCCTTGCTGTCGGGATTACGGGAATCGCCTTGTCCGGACCGCGCCCGGCGGGACAGGCTGCCGTCATGGTGGAACGGCACCGCGGCAAGCTGTGGCTGGTGGTGGCGGCCGCCGGCTACGGCAAGACCACCGCACTGCGCCGGCTGTTCCCCGACCCGGCCGTGCGGTGGCAGCGGGAGTGCGACGTCGACGCGCTGCTCGACGGCGAGCTGGCGGAGCTGGCCACCGGCGCGGCACCCGTCGTCCTCGACGGACTGCCGGCCATGCCGGAACGGACCGAGCGGGCCTTGCTGCACGCGATCACCGACCTTCCCGACGGCGTATGCCTGGCGCTGTCGTCGCGATGGCCGGTGGGCTGTGCCGCGTCGTCGTGGTTGACCCGGATGGCGCCCACACAGCTCCGCCCGCCCGAGCTGAGCCTGACCACCGACCAGCTCGACGAGGTGCTCCGCACCGAGTACGGGCTGACCACGCCCACCCTGGCGCAGCGCGTGCACGAGGTCACGGCGGGGTGGCCGGCGCTGGTTCGGCTGGTCGCCGAGACCCTGGTCGCCGAGGGCGTACCCGCCGGGCCGTTACTGCCGGCGGTGACCGAGCCCGGCGGCCTGGTGGCCGGATACGTGGCCGAGGAGGTGCTCGGTCCGCTGCCGGAGGACGTCCGGCGGTTGCTGCACGAGGTGGCCGACCTCGCGCCGGTGACGGCCGGCGTGTGCGCGGTCGCCGGCCACCCGGCGGCCGGGCCGCAGCTCGGCCGGCTGGTCCGCACCGGGCTGCTGACCAGGGTCGGCACCGATCCCGACGTCGGTCCGCGGGTGGTGCCGGTGATCGCCGCGGTCGCCGGCCACGACCGGCCGCCGGTGGCGGGCCGGACGCTGCTGCGGGCGGCGGCGTGGTACCGCCAACACGGTCCGGCGCGTGCCGCCGCGTACACCTTCCGGCTCGGCGGTGACGACGCGGCGCTGGCGGCGGTGCTCGACGAGCACGGCGACCGGATGATCGCCACCGGGTCGCCCGGCGCGACAGCCGAGTTGGTCGCCGCGCTGCCGGCGCCGCTGCGCAACCGGCGGCTGCGGCTGCTCGCCGGCGACGCGCTGCGCACCGCCGGCGACGTCGCCGCGGCGGCACGGGCGTACCAGGAGGTCGCGGCGGCCGAGCCGGCGTGGGAGCCGGGTATCGCCTGGCGGATGGGCCTGATCCACTACCTGCGCGGCGACCAGCCCCGGGCCCTGGTCGACTTCGCCCGGGGCGGCGAGGTCCCGGGGAGCCCCACCGACCAGGCGATGCTGCTGGCGTGGACGGCGGCGGCCGCCGCCCGCAGCGGCGACGCGGCGGTCGGAGTGGAGCACGCCTGGCGGGCCTACCACCTTGCGGCCGGGAGCGGGCCGGACAGCGCACTGGCCACCGCGCACGTCAGTCTCGCGCTCTGCCTCGAACTCACCGGTGACCAGGTCGGCGGCGAGGAGCACTACCGACTGGCCCTGGGCATCGCCGAACGCACCGGCGACCTGGTGCTGCTGGCCCGGATCCTGGTCAACCGGAGCTACCACCTCGTCGAGCAGGCCCGCTATCCGGCGGCGCTGTCGGCCGCGCGCCGGGCGGCCGGGCACGCCGAGACGGCCGGACACGCCAACCTGTACGCGATGGCGGCCGGCACCGAGGCCGACATGCTGACGATGCTCGGCCGGTACGACGATGCGGCGGCGCGGTACGCCCAGGTGCTCGCCCGCCATCAGCGGATGGGCTCGCGTCGCTGCGCCGACACGTACCTGGGCCTGGCCGAGTTGCATCTCGCGCGGGGCTGGCGGGAACAGGCCCGGGTCGCGTTCGTCGAGGCGGTCCGGCTGGCCGACGGCAGTGACAGCCGGAAGCTGGCGGTGCGGGCGCACGCCGGGCTGGCCCGGGTGCTGCTGCCGGACGACGCGGCGGCGGCCGCCCGGCACGCCGCCGAGGCGACCCGGCTGGCCAGTGACGATCTCCGGGTGCCGGCGCTGCTCGCGCAGGGGTGGGTGGCGCTGGCCGGCGGCGACACCGAGCACACCGCGCGGCTGGCCGACGAGGCGCTCGACCTGGCCCGGTCCGGTGGGCTGCGGGCCGGCCTGGCCCGGGCGCTGGAGCTGCGCGCCGCCGCGGAGCTGGACCCGGGTCGGGCCCGGACCGCCCTGCGGGAGGCGCACGGAATCTGGGCGGACGCGTCGGCGGTGGGCGACGCGGCCCGGGTCGCGCTGGCGCTGAGTCGGCTGCCGGGCGCCACCGCCGACGACCGGTTCGCCGCGCTGCTGGCCGCCGAGCGCCTCGCCGCCGGTGGCGTCCCGATCGACCAGGAGGAGACGCCGGACCGATCGGCCGTTGGTCAACCATCCGCCGGGGTCGGTCGTACCGGCGTGGGTCGCGTCGGCGTCCTGGTCCGGACGCTCGGCCGGTTCGAGGTACGGGTGGGCGGCGCTCCGGTGCCGCCGTCGGCCTGGCAGTCGCGGCGGGCGCGGGACCTGCTGCGGATCCTGGTGGTGCGGCGCGGCCGGCCCGTTCCCCGTGGCGAGTTGTGCGAGCTGCTCTGGCCCGACGACGATCCGAGCAGGACCGGGCACCGGCTCTCCGTGCTGCTGTCGATCGTGCGCGGGGCGCTCGATCCGCACCGGGTCTTCGCCTCGGACCATTACCTGGTGACCGACGCGGCGAGCGTGGCGCTGGACGTCACCCACCTGCGGGTCGACGTGATGGAGTTTCTCGGTGCGGTGACCCACGGCCGTCGGTTGCTCGATCGGGGTGCCCGGGCGGAGGCACGCACCATCCTCGCGGCAGCCGTCCGGGACTACCCGGCGGACGTGTTCGAGGACGAGCCGTACGCCGACTGGGCCTCGGCGTTGCGGGAACAGGCGCGGGCCGCGTACGTCGCCGCGCTGCGGATGCTGGCCGACGCGCACCGGTCGGCGGGAAACGGCGGCGGCGCCGTGGACTGCCTGCTCCGCCTGCTGGAAAAGGACCCGTACGACGAGCCGGCGCACCGGATGCTGGTGCGCACCCTGGTGTCGGGCGGGCAGCACGGCGAGGCGCGGCGGGCGTTCGACCGGTACCGTGCGGCGATGCGCGCGATCGGGGTACGGCCGCCGGACGAGATCATCCTGGCTCCTCGGGCCGGGGTACGGCCGTCGGCGACGGTCGTACCCCGGCCGGGGTGAGGGGGCCGGCGGCGGGGTCCTGCCGCCTCCCCACCCGGTGGCTCAGTAGATGTCGTGGTCGGTGCCGTACCCGGTGACCGACCACAACCCGTCGCCCGCCGCAGCCCGGACGGGCCGGCCACCGCGGGCCGACCGGCCCGCCGTGGCGGCGGTGGCCCGGTGGACCGCCCCGACGGTCACCTGGGTCCCGTCGTCGTTGGGCATCATCGCGTCGATGAAGATGGCGGATGTGTTGGTCGGGAACGGGTCGGCGGGGCCGGGCAGCACGACGACCTCGCCGCCGACGCCGGACATCGATGGGACTTCCCACTCCCACTGGCGCTGCACGGTGACCGTCCTCGGCGACGACGTACCGACCGGGCCGGTCGTGGCGAACCGCTTGTAGCGCGCTCCGACACCGCCCCACGAGGCACGGTAGCCCTCCACACAGACCGCGTAGGCGACCGGGCCGGGGGTGCCGAGCGGCTGGAGGGCCGTGCGAACGGTCACGCCGGCACCGTCGGCGTCGGGGACCAGTCCGGTCAGCGGCACCCCGGCGGGCAGGTCGAACCCGGTGCCGCCGAGCACCAGGTCGGCCGGGCAGGTCGCGGTCCGCGAGCCGGTCGGGGAGACTCGGACGATCCGCGTCTGGCCGTCGTCCGACGCGCAGATGGCGGCGGCCATCACCGACCAGGGTTCCGCGTAGTCCGGGTACGCCTCGCCGCGTACCACGACCGAGGTCGTGCCCGGCACGATCGCGGCCAGCCGGACCCCGCCGTTGCCGTTCCTGATCCGGCCGCCGGCGCCGACCAGCACCTCGCCGGGCCCGCACGTCGCGGTGACGCTCTTGGGCGATGTCGTGTCGTGGGCGCTCTCCGCCCGGTGCCGGTACGCGGCACGCGCCGCCCCGGGGAGAACGAGGGTCGCGGCGACCGCGACGACCGCTGCGGTCGCCGCGACAGCGCACCGCGACCGGGTGCTTGTGCCGAGTGTCGTGCCCCTGCTCATGACGACTGTCCTTTCCTGCCGGCGCCGCCGCGAACGGTTCGCGCGGCGCTGCCCGAATCGTCGGCGGGCGCGTCACGGTGGCGTCATGGTGCCGCCCGCCTCGCCCGGGCGCCCCCGGCGGATGCCTGGTCCCGCCGACCGGCGTGACCAGGCATCCGGGCCCGTTCAGGGCCGGGCCGGAACCGTTACGGACCCCAGCAGATGACGTGGCTCTCCAGGTCCCACGGTGAGGTGTAGATCCCGTCCTCGAAGGCGACCGCCTGGGCGCTGTTCTGGGCGACGGTCGCCGTGATCCGGGTGAGCAGGACGTTGCCGGTGGCGGTGGCGGCGACCGTGGCGCCGACGCCGGTGGCGAGCGCCCCGGCCGGGCAACCGCCGGACGGCTGGCCCTTGGGGCTGACGCTGTTGGCCGCCCCGGTCAGGCTGACCAACGTGCCGGTGAGGTTCGCCGGCAGGGTGGCGCAGACGGCGTACCCGACGAGTGACCACGGTCCGGCGAACCCGCCGGCCGCGCCCGCGGTGACGACCCCGGCGGTGAGCCCCGCGTTCGGCTCGATCCGCTGGTAGAACGCCTGCCCGTTGGCGCCGCGCAGCTCCGCGCCGAGCCCGAGCAGGTCGGTCCCGGCCGGGCAGGTGGCCACCTGGTTCTTGACCGGGTCGGCGTTGCTGGCGCTCGCCGACGTGACGCGCTGGTAGTTGGCCGGGGGCGCGCCGGGCAGGCAGATCGCCTGCGCCACGACGTTGTACGCCCCCACCACACCGCCCGGGTTGGTGTGCCCCCAGACCGTCACCGACTGGGCGGCCAGGTTCGGAATGATGTCGGTCAACGTGACGTCACCGCCGCCACCGTCGATGAAGCCACCCCCACCGGCGAGAAACTCGCCGGCCGGACAGGCGGCCACGGCGGACTGGCTGGGGATGCCGCCGGCCGCGCTGACGTTCACCACGGTCGCCTGCGCCGGTCCCGCACCGGTGGCGACGGCCACGGCGGTGCTGGCCAGCAGCAGGCCCGCGACGCCCGTGAGCCGGGCGAGCCTGGATCGAGTTCGCATCGTGCACTCCACTTCGTACCTGCCGCGGGATGTCTGCGCCCCGGCGGGGCGACGCGGCAGGTGACCCACGATCCGGGCTGACCTCACGGCCGCCTCAGTGCCGCGTCAGCGCGAGCCGTGCCCGGTGGGGACCGGGTACGGTTGTCGATGATCGGGAGGCGCGGGCGCCGGCCGGCCGGGAGCGGTGGCCCGGGGCCGACGGACCGGGGAGGGAGCGGGTGTGACGCAGCGGAGAGCTCTCGTGGTCCGGGGCGGGTGGGAGGGACACCGGCCGGTCGAGGCGACGGACCTGTTCATCCCGTTCCTCGAACGCAGCGGATACGCGGTACGGGTGGAGGGCTCGACGGAGATCTACGCCGACGCCGCCGAACTGGCCGACACCGACCTCATCGTGCAGTGCGTGACGATGTCGCAGATCACCGCGGAGCAGGTGGCGGGGCTGGCCGCGGCGGTCGTCGCCGGGACGGGTTTCACCGGCTGGCACGGCGGCATCGCCGACTCGTTCCGCGCGTCCTCGGACTACCTGCACCTGGTGGGCGGCCAGTTCGCCACCCACCCGGGCGTCCAGCCGTGCGACCGCGGCGGCGGCGAGGAGGACAACTTCCTGCCCCACTCGATCACGATCACCGACCTCGGCCGGGAGCATCCGATCACCGCCGGGATCGAGGACTTCGACCTGGTCACCGAGCAGTACTGGGTGCTGCACGACGACCTGATCGAGGTACTGGCCACCACCACCCACCCGACGCGGGCGTGGCACCCGTGGCACCGGCCGGTCACCTCGCCGGCCATCTGGACCCGGAACTGGGGCGCCGGGCGGATCGTCGTGACGACCCCGGGACACAGCCTCGACGTGCTGGAGCACGCGTCCGTCAGTACCGTCATCGAGAGGGGAATGGTGTGGGCGACCCGCACGGCGTCGGCGTCGTAGGGCTCGGGGTCATCTCCCGCGCGTACCTGGACACGCTCGCCAACCATCCCGCGGTGCGCGTCGTCGCGGTGGCCGACCTGGACGCGGCCCGGGCCGTCGCCGCCGCCGCCACGATTCCCGGCGCCGAGGCGGTGAGCGTCGACCGACTGCTGCACCACCCCGACGTGGCGACGGTGCTCAACCTCACGATCCCGGCGGCGCACGCCGAGATCTCGGGCGCGGCGATCGACGCCGGCCGGAACGTCTACGGGGAGAAGCCGCTCACCGTCACGTTCCCGGAGGGCCGGGCGATCATCGAGCGGGCGGCGTCGGCCGGCGTCCGCGTCGGTTGCGCGCCGGACACCGTCCTGGGCACCGGTACGCAGACCGCGCGGGCCGCGATCGACGGCGGGCTGATCGGGCGCCCGCTCTCCGCCTCGGCCGTCATGGTCACCCCGGGACACGAGCGCTGGCACCCGAATCCCGACTTCTACTACGCCCCGGGCGGCGGTCCACTGCTGGACATGGGGCCGTACTACATCTCGGCGCTGGTCCACCTGCTCGGGCCGGTCCGGGCGGTGACCGGGGCGGCCAGCCGGCTGCGTGACGGCCGGGTCATCGGCTCGGGTCCCCGCCTCGGGCAGCGGATCCCGGTCGAGGTGCCGACCCACGTGACCGGTGTGCTGGAACACGCGGGCGGCGCCCTGACCACCCTCACGACCAGCTTCGACGGTGTCGCGACGACGGCCGCGCCGATCGAGGTGCAGGGGGAGACGGGCACCCTCGCCGTACCCGATCCGAACAACTTCGACGGCGAGGTCCGCCATCTCGCGCTCGACGGCCCCGGGTGGCGCGTCCTCGAACCGCGGGCCGGCTACGTCGCAGCCTCCCGGGGGGTCGGCCTGATCGATCTGGTCCGGGCCGACGGGGCACGTCCGCCACGGGCCGGCGGTGAGCTGGCGCTGCACGTCCTGGACATCATGACCGCCCTGCTCCGGTCGGCCGCCGAGGGTCGGCGGGTCGAGCTGACGACGGCGGTCGAACGCCCCGCGCCCGTCCCGTTCACCCCGGCCGAGGACTGGCGGTCGGCCGTCGCGCCCGGGCGGTGAGGAGCACCGAGGACGCCGGCGCCTTGGTGGTGCCCGGTGCGCACGGCCAGCCCTTCGGCGTGATCGAGGTTGCACCGCGCGGCGGAGAGTGCGCTTAGCCACGCGTCGCGCTGGACGACGTCAAACGCGAGGTTCGGTGCGAGGCACCGCCCCGGCGTGGGCGAGCAGGCCGTCGACGAAGGCCCCAAGCGCCGCGACGTACGTGTCCTGTGCGGCGAGGGCGGGCCATCGGTTGCCGATACGGGCCAGGTGCGGCAGCCGGGACACGTCGGCGCGGTCGAAAAAGGCGTCGTCGGGGGCGTCTTGGCCGTCGCCCGTGCGCCGGCTGTCGGAGTGTGCGCGAACCAGGATCTCGCCGACGGTGTAGTACCAGATGCCGCGAAAGAGGTGGACGGCTTGCTCGGACGTGCACCCAGCTTCGGCGGCCGCGCCGACGATGGCCTCGACCATCTCCAACGCCGGCTGGCCGAGGCGGCGCAGGAAGCCGTCGGCGGTGAGGACCTCGGCAGCCCAAGGCCAGGCGGCGAGCGAGTCGTGGATGGCGATGGCCGATGCGACGATGCGATCTCGCGGATTGCTGGGCAGGTCGCGGCGCAGCGTCTGCTGGGCATGTTCGTTGAGCAGCTGGATCAGCAGATCCTCGCGGTCGCGCACGTGGTGGTACAGGGTCGTCGGCCCGATCCCGAGCTCAGCAGCCAGCCGGCGCACCGTGAGCCTCTGCCAGCCATCCCGGTCGATGATCTTCCTGGCGGCGTCCAGGATCTCCGCACGGGAGGTCAGTGGCGGTCGGCCAGTGCGACCGTGGGATCGGGGCATGAGCCCATCATCCTCCGCGGTTCACGTCCGCGAAACGGGGCGGGTCGCGTCGTCGACAGCGGCAGCTCACTTCGCTGGCTGAATCTGAAGTTGTCCTCGGGTTTTGGCGGGCGCACAGGTCGTGCTATCTTTCGGAACATGTTCGAAAAGTCGCTCCGGTTGCGCGGTATCCGCTCCGACGCGCAACCAAGTCAGGCGCAGCCAGCATCGGTCGGGAAGGGGCCAGCGCGATGAACATCACCCGAAGAGGACTTGTCGGTGGCGCCGCGTTCGGCATCGGGATGGCCGTAATGGGGACCCCGGCGTCCGCGACGACCCGCTCCCGTGCCTGCGAGTTGCAGTCCGCCCTGGACGCGATCCACCGCGCCGGAGTACCAGGCGTCTTCGCTGAGGTACGCAAAGGTCGTGACACGTGGCGCGGCGCCTCCGGGGTCGCCGACCTACAAACGGGCCGGCGGGTCACCCCGACCCAGCGGCACCGCGTCGGCAGCATCACCAAGACCTTCACCGCAGTTGCGGTCCTGCAGCAGGTCGAGCGGGGCACGGTCGGCCTCGACGCGCCCATCGGCCGCTACCTGCCGCGGCTCGTGCCCGGAGCGCGCGGCGACAGGATCACGGTGCGGATGCTTCTCAACCACACCAGCGGCCTGCCCGACTACCTACCCTACGCGTTCCCGTCCCTCCAGACGTTCCCCGCAGCCGGATCCACCAGGAGCCTCGACGACAACCGGTTCCGGCAGTTCAGCCGAGCAGAGCTGATCGGCATGGGCGTCGACGCGCCTCCCGCCAGCGAACCGGGGGCATCCACAGGGGTGTATTCGAACACCAACTACCTGCTACTCGGCGAGCTCTTGGAGGCGGTGAGCGGCATCGGAGCCGAGCAGTACATTACCCGCAACGTCATCGAGCCCGCCGGGCTGCGGAACACCGGCTTCCCGGCCGGGGAACGCATCGTCGGAGCGCACCCGAAAATGTACGAGTCGTTCTTCGGCCTCATCGACCCGCCGCGGGACTACAGCGTCTACAACATGTCCTGGGTGTCGACCGGAGCCGGCCTGGTGTCAACCGTCGAGGACGTCAATCGCTTCTACGGCATGCTACTCGGCGGCAGGATCGTCAGCCCGGCGTCATTGGAGCAGATGCAGGCCACCGTCCCGGTCATCAGCCAGACCGGCGAGCCGGTCATGTACGGTCTGGGCCTGCACAGGTTCGCCATTGCCGGCTGCGGCCCGATCTGGGGTCACGACGGCACGGTCTGGGGCGCACAGACGATGACGATGGTCAGCGCCGACGGCAACCGGCAGCTGACCGTGGCGATGAACCTGGTGCGGTGGAACATGCTGAACGCTTCGGGGCAGCCACAGCACCACCCCATCGACGACGCCCTGTCGAGCCTGTACAAGCAGGCGATGTGTGACTGACCTGACGATCGTTCTTCGCAAAACGCTCACGTCAACCCGGCACACTGGCCTGCGCCAAAGATGGTGGCGCAGGCCAGCGTGCGCAACGCTCGTGACTGGCCCACCGCGACCGGGATCGCGGTGGCGGGAAACCTGCCCGCACCGTGTTGCGGGCCGCCCCAGCCGGCCAGAGATCTCAACGATCCGCCGGGCAACCGACGGCGGATCGTTTACGCTCGGGCGAGCATCGCCCCTGGAGGACCAGCATGAGCAGCCAAAAGAATTTTGCCACGCTGATGCCGGCGGCGTTCATCGGGCACGGCAGCCCGATGAACGCCCTCGAGCTCAATCGGTACACGCAGGCGTGGCGCACCTTCGGGCAGTCGGTGCCGCGGCCGCGGGCGATCCTGGTGGTGTCGGCCCACTGGTACATCGGGGCCACCGCCGTCACCGCGATGCCCCGACCGCAGACCATCCACGACTTCTACGGTTTCCCACCGGAGCTGTTCGACGTGCAGTACCCGGCGCCGGGTCTGCCGGAACTGGCCGAGGAGATCAGCGACGTCGTCCACCCGACCTGGGTCGGAACGGACGTCGACTCCTGGGGCATCGACCACGGCACCTGGTCGGTGCTCACCCACGCCTTCCCCGAGGCGGACATCCCCGTCGTCCAGTTGAGCATCAACGCGTTCAAGGACTTCGACTACCACCTGGAGCTCGGCGCGAAGCTCGCGCCGCTGCGCGAGCGGGGCGTGCTGATCATGGCCAGCGGCAACGTGGTGCACAACCTCGGCGGAGTGAACCCCCGGCTGGTTGACCAGGGCTTCGACTGGGCCCACCGGTTCGACGAGGCGGCGAAGGGGGTCATGCTGGACGCGCCGAGCGAGGCGGCCACGCTGGACGCCCACCGCGACTACGGCCTCGCCGCGCCGACCCCGGACCACTTCATCCCGCTGCTCTACCTTGCCGGCCTGGCCGGCACCGCCGGGGCCGGCTCCCAGGTACTGGTCGACGGGTACGCGTACGGGTCGCTGTCGATGACCGCCTACACATTGGGTCTGGCCTGCCGTCAGGAGGAGCCGCTGGCCGGGGCGCCCACCCTGCCCGACGAGGTGCCGGCGGACTCAGCCAACATCTGAGCTTGTTCTGCCCCCCCCCCCCCGTTCGCTGTTTGCGGGTGTGATGGTCAGGTCGCGTTTGGCGGTTTTGCCGGCGTCGTGAACAACCAGGAGTACGCCGGACTGACGGGGTCTGAAGCGACGGGGTTCACTCACTCAGGTCGACCTCGACGGCGACATCGCCGGGCCGGTCGAGTCGTAGCGTGGTGGTGCGTCCGAGGGCGGACACCTCGTACGTGCCGAGAAAGCCGGCGAACCGCAGCCTGCCCGCCGCGTCGGTGGCGGTCTTCGTCGGCGGCAGCCACCATTGTTCCTTGATGAGCGAACGCAGCGCCTCGTACGCGGGCTTGGTCGTGCCGTCGGCGCGCAGCAAGCCCCCGGGCGCGCCGAGCCACCCCCCGTCCGTGAACCCCCAGTACGTGATCGCCTGCACCGACGGGTGCGACAGCAGGGTCCGGTAGTGCCGGGTGATCTCGTCGGCCTGGCGCTGCTCGCCGTCGGTCGTCGTCGGCCACTGCGCGACCTGGTAGTCGTTGAGATCGTCGATCTCCGGCGGCATGAGGTGGCCCGAGACGATTGTCGTTTCGGTGAAGTGGATGGGCAGACCGAACCGGGAGAACCGATCGAGGACGCCGAGTGTCTTTTCCTCACCCCAGTACCCCTGGTGCATGTGGCTCTGCAGACCGAGCGCGTCGATCCGGATGCCCGCTTCCAACACGCCCTCGATCAGGCACTCGTACGCCGCGGACATGTCGAAGTCGTTCAGCAGCAGGGTCGCCTGCGGATTGGCCGCGCGGGCCGCGTCGACGACCATGCGGATCATGGGGATGCGGCCCATCTCGCGGCACACCCGGGTGATGCCGTTGTCGTACCGGTCGAAGATGGGCATGATGACGGCCTCGTTGATGACGTCCCAGGCGTCGATGACCCCCGCGAAGCCCGCGACCTCGCGTTCGATCCGAGCCGTCAGCGCCTGGGCGATCTCGGCGTTGGACAGATCCAGCAGCCACTCCGGGGCCACCGTGTGCCAGGCCAGCGGATGGCCCTTGACCACGCAGCCGCGTGTGGTGAGCCACCGCGCGGTACGCAGCAGGCGGGCCGGGTCGGGCTGACCGCGTACCGGCTCGAAGCGGCCCCAGTAGAACGGCAGGGTCGCGAAGTTGAACAGCTCGAGCCACCGGCCGGCAGGAGCGTCGGCCGCCGGCTCGGCGGTCTCGGCGTCGGCTGGGGACTCGAAGTCGGTGCAGCCGAAGAGGAACTGGTGGCCGGTCTGCTGGAGGAGCACCTCTCGATCGGGCAGGGGTGCCCCGTTCGCGGTGACGGTCGCGGTCACCTGGGCGGTGCGGTGTCTGCGGATCGGCTCGGTCACTCCATTCATGCCCGCCATTTTTCCACAGCCCCGCGCCCGGGCCGGATTCGTTCAGTAGTCCATAAGGCGGGAATTCCGGCCGTTTAGGGCCGGGAGGAACGCCGTCACGAATCGGGAGGTTTCTGGTTCTCGATGTACTGGCGGACGACGGCGAGGGGTGCGTCGCCGCCCGCACTACGCCACCCGCTGAAGCACGGGACACAGGTGCCGCGGTCCGCGCGGGAGCTGGACTATCGGTACGCCCGGGCTGCTGCGTCGGGGCAGTCGGACTGCTGGTAGATCTCCTGGGCGGCGGGTCCCGGTGGCCCTACGGCCCGGTAAGCGAGCCAGACATGGCGTTCGCCGCGTTCGTGTCGGCTGCCCTGGCTGCGGCGAAGGCGAACACCGCGTCGAGGGTGAGGCCCTGGTCAGGTGAAAGGCCGGTGGCTGTCTCCGCTCGGAGTCAGGACGTGCCGGGCCCGGTCCCCGGTCCAGGCCGCTTCGAGGATCGCGGTCAGGCTGGCGGTGTCGGTCGGGCCTGGATGGTTCTGGACCAAGCGGGTGACGCCACCGGCCATCTCCGCGAAGCGCGGGAGGTCGGCGCGTGCCACGCCGATGTCCGCCAAGGTGGGTGGGATGCCGATGTCGGCGAGGAGCCCGTCGAGCCAGCTGAGGAACGTGTCTGCGGCCTCGGCATCCGAGGCGTCGGTCACGTCGAGCCCGCACACCCGGGCGAGAATGGCCAACCGGTCGCCGATGGCGTCCCTGGTCGCGTCCAGCGCGTAGGGCAGGAGCAGCCCGACGCCCAGGCCGTGCGGCGTGTGCGTGGCTGCGCCGATCGGGTACTGGAGAGCGTGTGGGGCCGCGTTGCCCGCGTGGGAGAAGGCGAGCCCGGCGAGCATGGACCCGTAGGACATGTCCGCGCGGGCGTCCGTGTCGCCTCCGTCCCTGACGGCACGACGCAGGCTGCGGGCGATCCGCTCCGCGGCTAGGAGCGCGTAGTGGTCGGTGATCGCGTTGCGGCCGAGGAACACCTGCTCCACCGGGTCGCGCGGGCCGTGGGGCCGGGGCCGGGCGGTGTAGCTCTCCACCGCGTGACAGAACGCGTCGATGCCGGAGTGGGCGGTGACGGTCGCAGGGCAGGTGTAGGTGAGTTCGGGGTCGACGATGGCGAAGTCGGGCACGATGTGAACGCTGGAAACCCCCACCTTCAGCTCGCGATCCGGGTCGGTCAACACCGAGACGGGTGTGACCTCGGAGCCGGTGCCTGCCGTCGTCGGGACCGCGACGAGCGGGAACGTCGGCCCCGGCACCTTCGACTCCCCGTAGAAGTCGCGCGGTGTCCCACCGTGGCGCCGGATGACGCCGACGATCTTGGCGAGGTCGATCACCGTGCCACCCCCGATGGCGAGGATCACGTCGGCGTCCACCTCGGCGGCGACCGGGACGGCCAGGGCGACATCGGTGACTGGCACGTCTGCGGTCGTATCGGAGAACACCTCGACGACCTCGACCTTTTCCCGTACGGCGGCCACGATCTCGGCCACGCCGGGCTGCCCCAGTAGAACCTGGTCGGTCACGATGAGGACGCGCGAGCCGCTCGCGGCCACCACTCGTGGGATGTTCTGCGCGACTCCTTCGCCCACTATGAGCTGGCGTGGTCCGCGGAAGGTCTCAAGCATGTGGGTGCCTTTCCGGAACATCGGCGCCGGTGTGCTGGGCGGACGTCCAGGTCACCGGCGGGGCCGGGACGACGTCGGCAAGGGTGGCCTCCCGGGTGGCGCGGGCGCGTGCGCCAGGCGGCCGGAGCAGCACGCCGATCACGGCAGGTCGATCGCCGCGTAGGTGAGGTCGAGGTACTCGAGGATGCCCTCGTGCGCCCCCTCCTTGCCGAGCCCGGACTGCTTCACGCCTCCGAACGGGGCCGACGGGTCCGATATCAGGCCACGGTTGATGCCGATCATCCCGGTATCCAGGCCCTCGGCGAACCGGAGCGCCCGCTGGAGGTCACGGGTGAAGACGTATCCGACCAGGCCGTGCTCAGTGTCGTTGGCCCTCGCCAGCACCTCGTCGTCGGACGCGAACGAGATGATCGGCGCCACCGGGCCGAAGATCTCCGCCTTCAGCATCCGTGCGTCTTCGGGCACGTTGACCAGGACTGTAGGCGGGTAGAAGTGGCCCGGCCCGTCCGGACGCTCACCGCCCACCAGGACCCGGGCGCCGCGGTCGACCGCGTCGGCGACGAGCTCGTCGATCGTGGTGACCGAGGCCTCGTCGATCAACGCCCCGACATCCACGCCGTCGTCGAGACCAGGGCCCATCGAAAGCGCGCCCATCCGCTCGGCGAAGCGCGCGGTGAACTCCTCGCGTACCGGCTCCTCGACGTAGATCCGGTTGGCCGCGACGCAGGACTCCCCGATGTTGCGCATCTTGGCCACCATGGCGCCGTCGACCGCGACGTCCAGGTCGGCGTCCGCACACACGATCAAGGCCGCGTTGCCGCCAAGTTCCATCGAGGTACGCAGCACGTTGTCCGCGGCCTGTCGTAACAGCACGCGTCCGACCTCGGTCGACCCGGTGAACGAAAGCTTGCGGGTCCGGCTGTCGGCCAGCAGTGCGCCGACCACCCGGCCGGCACGCTTGGTGGTCACCACGTTGACGACACCCGGGGGAACGCCGACCTCCTCCATGATGCGGGCCAGCAGCAGCATGGTGAGGGGCGTCTGGGCCGCCGGCTTGGTGATCGTCGTGCAGCCCGCGGCCAACGCAGGAGCGATCTTGCGGGCGCCCATGGCCAACGGGAAGTTCCAGGGCGTCACGAGGACGCACGGTCCGACCGGCTTCGGCACGGTGAGGATGCGATACCCACCCGCGGGAGCGGTGCTGTAGCGACCCTCGACCCGCACCGCCTCCTCGGCGAACCACCGGAAGAACTCGGCGCCGTAGGCCACCTCTGCCCGAGCCTCGGTGAGTGGCTTGCCCATCTCGAGCGTTATCAGCCGGGCGATCTCCTCGGATCGCCCGGTGAGCGCCCGGTACGTCGCGGTCAGCAACTCGGACCGCTTCCGCGGCGGGGTCGTCGCCCATTCCGCCGCCGCCCCGCTCGCCGCGTCCAGAGCGGCGAGCCCGTCGACGACGTCGGCGTCCGCCACCTCGGCGATGGTCGTGCCGGTGGCCGGGTCCTCGACGGCGAACGTGGCTCCGCCCGCGGCGTCGCGCCAGGCGTCGCCGATCCGGAGCCGCCGGTGCTCGAGAGCCAGGACGTTCGTCGGGTCGCTCATCGCGCCGCCTCCTGTGATCTTCGTGGTGCTGTCCGGCGTACCCCTGCGATCGCGCTGTGCGCGTGGGCGGACGGGCCACCCGCCCTCGTCGGGAGAGCGATGGCATGCGGTTCCGCGACGGTGCAGAACGGCCAGCGCCTGCCACGTTTCCTATACGATCGAGCGAAGGCGTCAGCATGTCGCAGCGTTGTGACGGATGTCAATGGATCCCCGGAGGCGCAGGAAAGGACCTCACGTCACGATGGACGACGAAGCGATGACCGCGCCGGGCCGTAGGGTCGTGACGGGCGGAACGCCACCGGGCAGATCTGGCGGCCGGCTTGCCGACGAGGTGTACGACACGCTGCTCGGACAGCTGATGTCGCTACGGATCGAGCCCGGCTCCCGCGTCACGATCGACGCCCTGGCTCGAGAGCTGGGGGTCTCGCAGACGCCGATCCGAGACGCTCTGAACCGCATGGAGGCCGAGGGTCTGGTCGTACGGGTGCCCCATGCCGGCTACCGCATCCCACCCCAGATCACCCGTCACCGATTCGAGGACATGCTTGAGGTCCGCCTGCTCCTCGAGCCGGCGGCGGCCCGCAGATCCGCCGAACGCGCCTCCTTGGAACAGGTGGCCGGTCTGCGACGGATGCTGGAGGAGATGGCGGAACTGGAGGGGGGCAACGGGCCCATGGCGTACGGCGCCTTCGGGCTCCGCGACGCCGCCTTCCACGATCTCGTCGCCCTGAGCGCCGAGAACCAGGTCATCCGTGAAGCGCTCGCTCGCCTGCACAGCCACGTGCACCTCTTCCGGCTTCACCACGACACCCAGGTCACTCACTCGGCCATGGCCGAGCACGAGGAAGTCGTGGCCGCGATCGCTGCCCGTGACCCCGACGCCGCCGCCTACGCGATGCGTCGGCACATCTTGCGGTCCGGCGAGCGTTTCCGACGATTGTTCGACGAGGTCAAGGGCGCGGACCGAATAACGGTAGAGGCTTGACGGTCGATCGAAGCCCGGGAATGCTAATTCAATCGGATCGGATCGGATTGGATTTGATCCATCTCACCCGCCCCGGACACAAGGAGAAGCAGGTGCCCAGAGCGCTACTCCTGCTCGGCGACGCCGCCGAGGAGCTCGACACCATGTATCCCTACTATCGCGTGCAGGAGGGCGGCTGGGACGTCGACGTCTCGTCGCTGACGATGCGTGACGTGCAACTGGTCATCCATGAGTTCGACCCCAACTCCGACGCCTACGTGGAGAAGAACGGCCGGAAGCTACCGGTCGACGTGCCCTGGGCCGAGGTCGACGTCGAGCGCTATGACGCCCTCATCATCCCCGGGGGACGTGCCCCCGAGTGGATCCGGGCCAACGCCGACGTCAGGCGCATCACCGAGCATTTCTTCGCGCGCAACCTCCCCGTCGCGATGGTGTGCCACGGCGCGCAGGTACCAGCGGTGTACGGGCTGCTGAAGGGTCGGAAGACGGCATGCTTCCCGCCCATCACCGGTGACATGGAGAACGCGGGCGCGACAGTCGTCGACGCTCCCGACGTCGTGGACGGCAACCTCGTCTCCTGCCGGGGATGGCCCGACATGCCGCAATTCGCCAGGGCGATGATGGAGCTCTTTTCGAAGTCCGTCAACGCCGCACCGGCATGAGCACACCTGGCCCGCCCCGGTGACGACACTTCGGACCGTCACGGTCGACGGTTCCCCCGTCCACGTCCTGGAGAGCGGCACCGGGTCCGCGGTGCTGATGCTGCACGGCTCCGGACCCGGCACGACCGGGTCCGGCGCCTGGGCGACGACGGCGCAGGCGCTGGGCACATCCTGGCACCTGGTGGCCCCTGACCAGGCGGGGTTCGGCCGTACCCCTGTCCCGGCGGGCTCCCGGGGCGGGCTCCGGCTGTGGACGGAGCAGGCCGCGGGCCTGATGGATGCTCTCGGTGTCGAGTACTACGCCGTGGTGGGTCACTCCATGGGCGGTGCCGTGGCGTTGGCGTTGGCGGCCGCGCGCCCCCAACAGGTCACCCGGGTCGTGGCGGTCTCGACGATGGGCGCCCCCGCGGCGCCGCTGTCCGCCGACCTCGACGCGATCTGGGCCGCCCCCGCCGGTCCGCTCGGGGCACGAGACATGCTGAGGCGCCTCGTTTTCGACCAGGCGCTCGTGACCGATTCGGCCGTCGACGCCCGTGCGGCCGCGATGCGAGCGGGGGCGCCCGCATTCGCGTCGTTGTTCCCTCCACCCAGGGCACGATGGGTCGACGAGCTCACCCTCTCGGCGCAAACGCTGGCAGCGGTGCGCGCACCCGTGCTCCTCGTGCACGGCGCCGAGGACCGAGTCACCCCGCTCGATACGGCAACCCGGCCCCTGTTCGAGCACCTGGCCGACGTCCGTCTGCACGTGCTCGGCCGATGCGGGCACGTGCCGGCGATCGAGCACCCGCACGAGTTCAGGCAACTGCTGTCGTGCTTCCTTCGCCGCGACCGAGATCACTGATCGCCGCGGCAGGTCCGCAGCCCATGCTCAGCCTGCCGACCTGCCCTGGCGGGCGTCAAGGCCCTCGGCGGCCGTCCGGTCAGCGGGTCATGGTGACCGGCGGCAGATCGGTCCCGCGCCCGCCGCCCACGTCGTGGAAGGCCGAGAGGACCGTGGCCACGTGCGACTCGTCGTGGTTGGCGGTCAGCGACAGGCGTAGCGCCGGGGTGGTGGCGGCAGGTGGCCCGACCAGGTTGGTGAAGACGCCCGCCTCGAACAGGCCCGCCCAGAACGTGCCGGCCTCGGCCATGGTGGTGAACCGGACCGGAATGATCGGTGTGGTCGACGGTCGGGTGTCGTACCCCAGCGACCGCAGTCCGTTGTGCAGGGATTCGGCCAGGTCGAGGGCCCGGGCCCGGCGCTCCGGCTCGGCGGCGATCACCTCGAGGGCCGCAAGGGCGGCGGCCGCCGAGGCGGGCGGCAGGGCGGCCGAGAAGAGCACCGACCGGGCGTTGCTGCGCAGATAGCGGACGTTGTCGCGAGGGCCGGCCAGAACTCCGCCGAGGGATCCGAACGCCTTCGAGAAGGTGCTGGTGATCAGGTCGACTCGCAGCCCGGCAGCCAAGCCGGCGCCGCCGACGCCCAGCACCCCCATGTCGTGCGCGGCGTCGACGACGAGCTTCGCCCCGTACGCGTCGGCGACCGCCCGCAGCTCGCGCAGGTCGGCGACATCACCGTCCATCGAGAAGACGCCGTCGGTGAAAACGAGACGGCCGCCGCCGTCCGGTGCGGCGGCCAGCCTCGATCGCAGCTGCTCGGGGTCGCGGTAGCTGCGCGCCTTTCCCCAGCCCAACCGGACCGCCTCGATGAGACTGGCGTGGTTGCGCGCGTCCCCGAAGGCGACGTCGTCCCGGCCGAGCAGGGCCGACAATGCCAGGTTGGCCTGGAACCCGGTGGTCGTGACGGCCGCCGCCTCCTGCCCGAGGAATGCGGCGATCCGCTCCTCCAGGGTGACGTGCAGGTCGAGGGTGCCGTTGAGGGCGCGCGACCCGCTGACCGTGGTGCCGTACCGCCGGGTCGCCGCGACCGCCGCCTCGACGAGACGCGGATGGGTGGACAGCCCGAGGTAGTCGGCGGAGCCGGCCATCAGCACCCTGCGGCCGTCGATGATGATGTGCGAGTCACCGGTGCGTTCGGCCGCTGCGCGAAAATACGCGTCGACACCGTGCGCCTTCAGGACGTCCTCTGCCTGATGCAGGCCGGCTTTGTCGAACGGATCGGCGGCCATCGCACGACGGTAACAAATTCGCCCTCCTCGGCGGGGAGCAGATTGGTGTCGGCTTCGCCTGAAAGGTCGAGCCGGCGTTGACACGAGCGTCACTACCTGGCGACGGCGCGTCCGCGTCGGCGAAACCTACGTGTGCCTCGGTACCTCGTCCGGTGCGTCTCCGTGCGGGGCGACCAGATGCGCGGCGTCACCGAGCTGCGTCACGCCCGGGACGCGATCCCATCGGGGACCGAGCCGTACTGCGTGGTTGGATGGGCGGGTGCCTACTGACCTGGTCGTTGGTGCCGCGGGTGCCAGCTCGACTCCGCCATCCCCGGAGTTGCACCGTCAGTGTGACCTGGAGGAAACGGATGATCCGCTTGCGACCCGTGGCGGTGCTCGTGGGCGGCCTGGCCACGGCGACGGTGGTGGCGGCCCTGCTCGCGGTGCCGGCCGTCCGGAACCTCGTCGCGCCCGCCTGGCCGGGCACGGCCGAGTGGGTCTCGAACGGTGGTGCCCCGGCTGACGGTCGGGCCACCTCCGATGCCGCGGCCCGCCGGTCGGCCGCCGCCACCCCGGTCGGAATCAACGGCCGGCTGCGCGTCTGCGGCGCCCTGCTCTGCAACCAGCACGGCAACCCGATCCAACTGCGGGGCATGAGCACCCACGGAATCCAGTGGTACGCCCAGTGCGTCAACGACGCCTCGTTGGACGCGCTCGCCGACGACTGGCGGGCCGACGCCCTGCGGGTCTCCCTTTACGTGCAGGAGGAGGGGTACGAGACCGATCCGCGAGGCTTCACCGACCTGGTGAACGAAACTGTCGAGCGGGTGACGAAACGCGGGCTCTACGTGATCGTGGACTGGCACATGGTGAATCCCGGCGACCCCAACCACAACCTCGACCGTGCCCGGACGTTCTTCGCCGAGGTTGCCGCCCGGCACCGGGACAAGACAAACATCCTGTACGAGGTGGCGAACGAACCGAACGGAGTCTCCTGGTCGACGATCAGGTCGTACGCTGAGAAGATCATCCCGGTGATCCGCTCCCAGGATCCTGGCGCGGTGGTGCTGGTGGGGACCGCCGGCTGGTCCACCTTCGGCCTCTCCGACGGCGGTTCGGAACGGGAAGTGATCAAGAATCCGGTTCGGGCCGGGAACGTGATGTACACCTTCCACTTCTACGCGGCCTCGCACGGCACGCGTTACTTCGACGCGCTGTCCCGGGTGTCGAGGGTTCTCCCGATTTTCGTCACCGAGTTCGGTACCCAGACCTACACCGGCAACGGCGCGGACGATTTCACCGACGCCCAGCGGTACCTCGACCTGATGGCCAAACGCAAAATCAGTTGGGTGAACTGGAACTACTCCGACGATCCACGGTCGGGGGCGGTCTTCAGGGCCGGAACCTGCTCGGGCACGGAGTACGCCGGCACCGACGTGCTGAAGCCAGCCGGTGTCTGGATCCGCGAGCACATACGCACCCGCTGACCCCTGCCCCCACCGTTCATCGACGATTACTCTCAGGGCCTCGGATGGGTGGTGGAGGATGCGCGTCGCGTTGTTCGTGACCTGCCTGGCCGACGCGCTGTTCCCGCAGGCGGCGGTGGCGACGGTACGGCTGCTGGAGCGCCTCGGTCACGAGGTGGTCTTTCCCGAGGGGCAGACGTGCTGCGGCCAGATGCACGTCAACACCGGCTACCCGGACGACGCGCTGCGCCTGGTCCGCCGGTACGTGCGCACGTTCGCCCCGTACGACGTGGTGGTGGCCCCGTCCGGCTCGTGCGTGGGCTCGGTGCGGCACCAGCACGCCATGGTGGCCCGGCGGGCGGGTGACGAACGGCTGGCCGGCCGGGCCGAGGAGGTCGCCGGTCGCACGTACGAGCTGTCCGAATTCCTCGTCGACGTGCTCGGGGTCACCGACGTGGGGGCGTACTATCCGCATCGGGTGACCTACCACCCGACCTGTCACTCGCTGCGGATGCTGCGGGTGGGGGACCGTCCGCTGCGGCTGCTGCGCGCGGTGCGGGGGCTGGAGCTGGTGGAGCTGCCCCAGGCGGAGCAGTGCTGCGGCTTCGGTGGCACGTTCGCGCTGAAGAACGCGGACACCTCCACGGCGATGCTGGCCGACAAGATGCGTCACGTGCTGGCGACCGGGGCGGACGTGTGCGCCGCCGGGGACGCGTCCTGCCTGATGCACATCGGCGGTGGGTTGTCCCGGCTGCGCGCCGGCGTGCGCACCGTGCACCTGGCCGAGATCCTGGCCGGCACCGACGCAGACCCGACCGGCGGGGCGATCGTCACCCCGACCAGCGGAGGTACGCGATGACGGAGACCTTTCTCGGCATGCCGGCCACCGCTCCCCGCGGCGTCGGTCACCTGCGCGGCGACGAGCCGTTCCCGGCGGCGGCCCGACGCGGCCTGGCCGACCCGCAGCTACGCCGCAACCTCGGCCACGCCACCACCACGATCCGGGCCAAGTCGGCGGCGGTGATCGACGAGGTGCCGGACTGGCAGCAACTACGGGCCGCCGGGCGGGCGATCAAGGCCGACACCATGGCCCGGCTGCCCGAGTTGCTGGAGCAGTTGGAGGCGGCGGTCGTCCGGGCCGGCGGGACGGTGCACTGGGCCGTCGACGCGGTGGCGGCCAACCGGATCGTCACCGACCTGATCCGGGCCACCGGCGCGCACCGGGTGATGAAGGTCAAGTCGATGGCCACCCAGGAGATCGGCCTCAACGAGGCGCTGTCCGGCGCGGGGATCGAGCCGGTCGAGACCGACCTCGCGGAGCTGATCGTGCAGCTCGGCGACGACCGGCCGAGCCACATCCTGGTGCCGGCGATCCACCGCAACCGGGCCGAGATCCGGGAGATCTTCCTGCGGGCGATGCCGGGCGTCGACCCGGCGTTGACCGACGAGCCGGCGGTTCTGGCCGCCGCCGCGCGCCGGCACCTGCGGGAGACGTTCCTGAGCACCCGGGTGGCCGTGTCCGGCGCCAACTTCGCCGTCGCCGAGACGGGGACGCTCGCGGTGGTCGAGTCCGAGGGCAACGGGCGGATGTGCCTGACCCTGCCCGAGACGCTGATCACCGTCATGGGCATCGAGAAGGTCGTCCCGACCTGGCGCGACCTGGAGGTCTTCCTGCAACTGCTGCCTCGGGCCTCGACCGGGGAACGGATGAACCCGTACACCTCGATGTGGACCGGTGTCACCCCGGGCGACGGCCCGCAGGCGTTCCACCTGGTGCTGCTGGACAACGGGCGCAGCGCGGTGCTCGCCGACCCGGTCGGCCGGGAGGCGTTGCACTGCATCCGCTGCTCGGCCTGCCTCAACGTCTGCCCGGTCTACGAACGCACCGGCGGGCACGCCTACGGATCGGTGTATCCCGGCCCGATCGGCGCGGTGCTCTCGCCGCAGCTCACCGGGGTCGCGGACAACGGGTCCCTGCCGTACGCGTCGTCGCTCTGTGGCGCCTGCTTCGACGCCTGCCCGGTGATGATCGACATTCCGTCCATCCTGGTCCACCTGCGCGCGAAGGTGCCGCATCCTCGGGCCGAGGCGGCGACGATGGCCGCCGCCGCGTACACCATGGACCACCCCGCCCTGTACGCGGCCGCGCAGCGCGCCGCGAAGCTGAGCCGGCTCGCCGGCCGTCGGGGCCGTGGCCTGCCACCGCCGCTGTCCGGCTGGACCGCCAGCCGTGACCTGCCGGAACCGCCGCCGGAGACGTTCCGGCAGTGGTGGGCGTCGCGATGAGCCGCGAGCTGATCCTCGGCCGGCTGAAGGCCGCCCTCGGCGAGCCCCGGCCGGCACCGGCCGACCCGCCCCGTGATTACCGGGCCGCCGGTGCGGTCGCCGTCGATCTGGACGTGTTCGTGGACCGGGTCACCGACTACCGGGCCACGGTGCACCGGTGCGGCGACGCCGACGTCGCCCGGATCGTGGCCGAGGTACTCGGTGGCCGGCAGGTCGTGGTCCCACCGGGGCTCTCCCCGCACTGGCTGCCGGACGGCGTGCGCGCGGTGCCGGACGACGACCTTCCGGCGGCCCGGATCGCCGCCGCGCGCGGGGTCGTCACGGCGGCGGCGGTGGCCGTCGCCGAGACCGGCACCATCGTGCTCGACGCCGGGCCGGACCAGGGCCGCCGGATCATCACGCTGCTGCCCGACGTGCACCTGTGCGTGGTACGAGCCGACCAGGTCGTCGCCACCGTGCCCGACGCGCTCGACCGCCTCGACCCGTGCCGGCCGCTGACCTGGATCAGCGGGCCGTCGGCCACCAGCGACATCGAGCTGAACCGGGTCGAGGGCGTCCACGGCCCCCGCAGCCTCCACGTGATCATCACGGGCTGACGATCGGACAGGGTGGTCGGGCGGATCGGAAGAGCCTGGTGAGAGCGCTCTCTGCCAACTATCTTTATAGATATGTCGATCCGAAGCCGGGCGCTGGCCGCCGTCTCTGTCCTGCTGGCCGGTCTGTTCGTCCACGCACCCGCCGCGCAGGCCGTACCCGCCAAGGCACCGCCGTTGACCACGCCGTGGACCGCCGAGGCGCTCGCCGGGACGCCGCTACCGGAGTACCCGCGACCGCAGATGACCCGCCCCGACTGGCTCAACCTGAACGGGGAGTGGCAGCTGCGCCAGTCCGCCACCGACGACGCCCCGCAGTTCGACACCGACCTGCCCGAGCGGGTCAACGTACCGTTCCCGGTCGAGTCCGCCCTGTCCGGCGTCATGCGGGCGGCCGAAGACAACCGCAACTACCTCCTCTACCGGCGTACCTTCACCGTGCCGGCGCACTGGTCCGGTCGGCGGGTGCAGCTGCACTTCGGCGCGGTCGACTGGCAGACCACCGTCTGGGTCAACGGCGTACGGGTCGGTGGGCACACCGGCGGCTACGACGCGTTCACCTTCGACATCACCCCGCGGCTGCGCCGAGGTGACAACGAACTCGTCGTCAAGGTGTGGGATCCCACGGACACCCGGCAGAACGGGAGCCTGCCGCCGATCGGAAAGCAGACCAAGACCCCGGGCGGCATCTTCTACACGCCCACCTCCGGCATCTGGCAGACGGTGTGGCTGGAGCCCACCCCCGCCTCGTCGATCACCCGGGTCGACCTCCGTCCGGACCTGGCCACCAACACGCTCCGGGTCCGCGTCGTCGGCCAGGGTGACCTACGTGGTGACACCGTACGGGCCGAGGCGGTCAGCGCTGGCCGGGTGGTGGGATCGGCCACCGGTGGCTTCACCGAGTTCTCCGTGCCGGTGCCCGACGCCCGGCGCTGGTCGCCGGAGGACCCGTTCCTCTACGACCTGCGCGTGACGCTGCGCGACGCCCGGGGCGCCACGGTGGACCGGACCACCCACTACTTCGGCATGCGGCAGATCACCACCGGCCTCGTCAACGGGGTCCTGCGGCCGAAGCTCAACGGGGAGTTCGTCTTCCAGGTCGGCACCCTCGACCAGGGCTTCTGGCCGGACGGCCTCTACACCGCGCCCACCGACGCCGCGCTCGCCTACGATCTGCAGAAGCACAAGGACCTGGGCTTCAACATGGTGCGCAAGCACATCAAGGTGGAGCCGCAGCGCTGGTTCTACCACGCCGACCGGCTCGGCGTGCTCGTCTGGCAGGACATCCCGTCGATGACCGCACAGGAGATCGACGCCGACAACGGCCAGCAGGCGCAGTTCGAGGCCGAGGCGCGGGAGATCGTCGACGAGCACCGCGACGCCCCGTCCGTCGTCGCGTACACCGTCTACAACGAGGGATGGGGCGAGCGGGCGCTCGCCGACACCAGGCGGGTCGGGCAGGCCGTCAAGGGCCAGGACCCGACCCGGTTGGTGAACGTGCACAGCGGCTACAACTGCTGCCAGTCGCTCGGCAACCCCGGAAACGGCGACATCGACGACTGGCACATGTACCTGGGACCGGCCGCACCGCCGCCGTCCGCCGACCGCGTCGGCGTGCTCGGCGAGTTCGGTGGCCTGGGCCTGCGGACGCCGGGTCACGAGTACAGCCCGAGCGGCGGCTTCTTCGCGTACGAGTGGGTGCCCTCCTCGGCCGTGCTCACCGACCGGTACGTCGGCCTGACGCAGGGCGTACGGAATCTGCTCGTCGGCAAGGGGCTCAGCGCGGCCGTGTACACCGAGATCACCGATCTGGAGGGTGAGCTGAACGGCTTCCTCACCTACGACCGTCGGGTGGTGAAGATGGACGAGGCCCGGGTGCGGGCGGCCAACCTGGCGCTCATCGCCGCGTCGCGGTCGCTACCGCCCACCACCCCGGTCACGCTGCCGTTGAACACCCGACGCTCGTTTCAGGTCACCACGCCCGGCTACACCGACCGGTTCCTGCGGCACATGAACAGCCTGGCCTACACGGAGGTGGTCACCGCGGACAGCCCGGCGGGGCTGCGGGACGACGCCACGTACATGATCAGGGCGGGACTGGCCGACAGCGGTTGTTACTCGTTCGAGTCGGTCAACTATCCCGGGCAGTACCTGCGGCACGCCTTCTCCCGGGTGCGGAACTCCGCCGACGACGGCTCGGCCCTGATGCGGGCGGACGCGACCTGGTGTGCGCGGGCCGGCCTGACCGGCAGCGGGGTCTCCCTGGAGTCGTACAACTACCGGGGTTCGTACCTGCGGCATGTCAATGCCGAGGTGTGGATCAGCGACGGCGCGACCGATTCCGCGGTCTGGGCGGCGGACGCCACCTGGAACATCACCGCGCCCTGGAGTCCGTAACCGCGTCGCGGCAGCCGCCACGGGCCTACAACTGCTACCACCGGGCGCCGGTGGCCGGCTGCTGCGCTCCACCGCCTTCTTCGACAGCCACGGCGCCACCCATTCGGTCATCGTCCTCGCCACGTGGCTTCTCCTCGGCGTACTGCTGTGCCTCGCCGGCAGCCTGCGGCCGCGGCGGCTCGGCCGCCGACCGGTGACCAGCACCGTGCGACCGACCGCACAGGCGACGGGTTGAGATGCCGAAGAAGGCCCTGGCTCGCGCTGGACGTGGTCATGGCGTGGACAGCCACGTCCAGCGCGAGCCCGAGGCGGTGCGCGTCAGCGGCTCCGGTCCAGCACGGCGTGCTGGGCGGCCGCGTACTGCTCGCGGATCCGCGGGACCGGGTCGTCCTCGTAGATCGCGGAGGGCTGCGCCGACCAGGCCGGCGGGGTGTCGCCGCCGGTGGTGACCCAGGCGGCCTGCCGGGCCGCGCCGTCGGCGACGTACTCCCCGGGCGGCGGGACCAGCACCGGCTTGCCGAACAGCGCGGGAGCGATGCGGCGGACCGCCTCGCTCCTGGCCCCGCCGCCGACCAGGACGATCCGGTTGGCCTGCGCGCCCTGGTCGACCAGCGCGTCCAGGCCGTCGGCCAGCGCGCACAGCATGCCCTCGACGGCGGCCCGGGCCAGGTGTGCCGGGTCGGACGTCTTCAGGGTCAGCCCGTGGATCGCGCCGGTGGCGTCCGGCCGGTTCGGGGTCCGCTCACCCTCCAGGTACGGCACCAGGACCAGGCCGTCCGCGCCGGCCGGCGCGGCCAGCGCGAGCCGGGACAACTCGTCGTGCGAGACGCCGAGCAGGGTGGCGGCCGCGTCCAGCACCCGGGCGGCGTTGAGGGTGACCACGATCGGCAGGAACCGGCCGGTGGTGTCGGCGAATCCGGCCACCGTGCCGCTCGGGTCGACCGGCGCCGTGTCCGACGAGACGAAGACGGTGCCGGACGTGCCGATCGAGACGATCACGTCGCCGGGCAGCGCGCCGGTCCCGAGGGCGGCGGCCGCGTTGTCCCCGGCTCCCGGGCCGAGTGGGGCGCCATGGGGCAGGTGCCCGGCGATGCCCGTCGGACCGAGCACCTCGGGCGTTGCCAGGGTCCGGCCGAAACCGAGCTCCAGCAGGTCGGGACGGTACTCGTTGGTCCGGGCGGACCAGTAGAGCGTGCCGCTGGCGTCGCTGCGGTCGGTCCTGATGTCCGCGATGTCGGTGGACCCGGACAGTTTCCAGGTCAGCCAGTCGTGCGGTAGGCAGACCGCGGCGACCCGGGCCGCGTTCTCCGGCTCGTTGCGGGCCAGCCAGCGCAGCTTGGTCAGCGTGAAGCTGGCGACCGGCACGATGCCGACCGCTTCCGCCCACTTGTCCCCGCCGCCCAGCTCCCGGGTCAGGTCGGCGGCCGCGCCGGCGCTGCGGGTGTCGTTCCACAGCAGCGCCGGGCGGACCACGTCACCGTTCTCGTCCAGCACGACCATGCCGTGCTGCTGGCCGGCCACCGAGGCGGCGGCCACGTCGTCGAGACCGCCCGCCTCGTCGATCGCCTGCCGCAGCGCGGTCCACCAGGCGTCCGGATGCACCTCGGTGCCGTCCGGATGGGCGGCCCGGCCCTGCCGGACCAGCTGCCCGGTCCCGGCGTCCCGGACGACCACCTTGCACGACTGCGTCGAGCTGTCGATCCCGGCCACCAGTGCCATGGTCAGCGGGCTCCCATCAGGTGCTCGACGGCCAGCTGGTGGAGCCTGATGAACCCGTAGCCCTGGGCGCCGGCGGCGGTGACGTCGAAGTCCTCGAACGCGTCGCGGTCGGCGAGCAGGTCGGCGTACGACTCGCCCGGCTTCAGGGTCGGGGTGGACAGGTCGCCGACCCTGGCCGCGGCCAGCGCCTCCTGCACCTCCGGGTCGGCGCGGAAGGCGGCGGCCCGCTCCTTGAGCAGCAGGTACGTCCGCATGTTCGCCTTCACCGACTCCCAGGCGCCGTCGACGTTCTCGGTGCGCGACGGCTTGTAGTCGAAGTGGCGCGGACCGTCGTAGGGGCTGACGCCGTCCAGCCCGTTCTCCAGCAGGTCGACCGTGGAGAACGCGTTGAACAGGTCGCCGTGGCCGAAGACCAGGTCCTGGTCGTACTTCGGGCCGTGCTGGCCGTTCAGGTCGATGTGGAAGAGCTTGTTGTGCCACAGCGCCTGGGCGATGCCGTGCGTGAAGTTGAGGTTGGACATCTGCTCGTGGCCGACCTCGGGGTTGATGCCGAACAGCTCGGGCCGCTCCAACTCCTGGGTGAAGGCGATGGCGTGACCGGCGGTGGGGAGCAGGATGTCGCCGCGGGGCTCGTTCGGCTTCGGCTCGATGGCGAAGCGGAAGCCGTAGCCGCGATCCTCCGAGTACTGCGCGAGCAGGTTGAGGGCCTCGCGGTAGCGGTCGAGGGCGGCCCGGACGTCCTTCGCCGAGTCGTACTCCGAGCCCTCCCGGCCGCCCCACAGCACCAGGATCTTGGAGCCCAGCTCGGCGCCGAGGTCCATCTGGCGCAGCACCTTGCGCAGCGCGTAGCGGCGGACGCCCCGGTCGTTGCTGGTGAAACCGCCGTCCTTGAACACCGGGTGGGTGAACAGGTTGGTGGTCACCGACGGGACGATCAGGCCGGTCTCGTCGAGCGCCTTCTTGAACCTGGCGATGATGCCGTCCCGGGTCGCGGCGTCGGCGCCGAACGGCACCAGGTCGTCGTCGTGGAACCCGACACCGTACGCCCCGAGCTCGGCGAGCTTGTGCACGGTCTCGATCGGGTCGAGCGCCGGACGGGTGGCCTCACCGAACGGGTCGCGCGCCTCCCAGCCGACGGTCCACAGACCGAAGGAGAACTTGTCGTCACGTGTGGGCTGCACAGACACGGTTACCTCCGGGAAACGCGTTCGATTTGTTTGGCGGTTGAATTATTTGCCGGGGGTGTGGCATTGTCAAGGCCGTGACGGCTCGACTGACCTCGCCCGCGAGGGCCCCGGTCCGGCAGTCGAGCATGCGTGCCCACAACCTCGCGCTGGTGCTGGACACCGTGGCGACCAGCGCGGATCCGCCGTCCCGCGCCTCGGTCGCGGCCGCCACCGGGCTGACCCGGGCCACCGTCTCGGCGCTGGTCGACGACCTGATCGCGGGCGGGTTGCTGACCGAGCTGGACCCGCCGCCACGGACCGGAGCCGGGCGCCCGGCCGCCGGCCTGGCGCTCACCTCGGCCGGCCCGGCAGGTCTCGGCTGCGAGATCAACGTCGACTACCTGGCCGCCTGCGTGGTCGACCTGACCGGCACGGTCCGGCAGCACCTCGTCGAGCACGCCGACCAGCGCCCGGCCGCGGCGGCCGCCGCGCTCGCCGCGCTGGGCCGGCTGGCCGCCCGGGCCCGGCTCGCCGCCGAGGCCGACGGGCTGGTGATGGCCGGCGCCGCCCTCGCGGTCCCCGGCCTGGTCTCCGCCGGGACGGTCCTGGACGCGCCCAACCTGGGCTGGCGGGACGTGGACGCGTCGGCGCTGCTGCGCGGCGTGCCCGAACTCGCCGACCTGCCGGTCGTCGTCGACAACGAGGCCAATCTCGCCGCTCTCGGCGAGCTGCGGGTGCCGGGCGCCGAACAGACCTTCCTGTACGTCTCCGGCGAGATCGGCATCGGCGCCGGGCTGGTGATCGACGGCGAGCTCTACCGCGGCGTGCGTGGCTGGAGCGGCGAGATCGGGCACGTGACAATCTACCCGGACGGGCGGCCTTGCCGCTGCGGCGCGACCGGCTGCCTGGAGCAGTACGCCGGTCAGGAGGCGCTCGCCGCCGGCGAGCCCCGGGCCGCCGCCGCGCTGGGCATCGCGCTGTCCGCGGCGGTCAACCTGCTGGACGTACCGGTCGTCGTGCTGGGCGGGGCCTACGCGACGTACTTCGATCGGCTGCGCGACGGGATCGAGGCCGAGCTGCGGCGCCGGGTGCTGACCGCCGGTCTCGCGCCGGTCACGCTGCGCGCCGCGCGGCTGGGCACGAACGCCGCGGTGCGCGGCGCGGCGGACGCGGTGGTACGCGAGGTGCGGGACGATCCGGCGGCCTGGCTGCGGCGGGTGGGCTGAGGGCGTACGCGGAAATCGCGGCCCGGGGGAACGGACCCTGACCATCGGAACGGATCCGGTTCGGCTTCCGGAAAGTTCCGGAAATCATTGCGGCCCAGGCAACGGTTTGGCAACATCGGCCAAACATTCACATACCCCTATGTGATCGCGTGGCTGCGCTCGCCACATGCCGGACACCAACCCGAAGGAGGCCGGGATGGCAGAGATCCTGCCTGTGCACAATGGCGATACCTGGCGAAAGCGATGGCCTGGTAAAGCCCTCCTGGCTGGCGCCGTCAGCCTGAGCACCGCGTTGACGGTCCTGGTCATGGTCCCGAACGCCGACGCCGCGGCGACCACGCTGGGTGCCGCCGCGGCCCAGTCTGGCCGGTACTTCGGTACCGCGATCGCCGCGAGTCGCCTGGGGGATTCGACCTACACCACGATCGCGGCGCGTGAGTTCAACATGGTCACCGCCGAGAACGAGATGAAGCCGGACGCGACGGAGCCGAACCAGAACCAGTTCAACTTCTCCGCCGGCGACCGCATCTACGACTGGGCCACCCAGCGGGGCATCAAGGTCCGCGGCCACACCCTGGCCTGGCACGCCCAGCAGCCGGGCTGGATGCAGGGGATGTCCGGCAATACCCTGCGCAACGCGATGATCAACCACATCAACGGTGTGATGGCCCACTACAAGGGCAAGCTCGCGGCGTGGGACGTGGTGAACGAGGCGTTCAACGAGGACGGCAGCCGCCGCAACTCCAACCTGCAGGGCACCGGCAACGACTGGATCGAGGTCGCCTTCCGCACCGCCAAGGCAGCCGACCCGGGTGTGAAGCTCTGCTACAACGACTACAACATCGAGAACTGGTCCTACGCCAAGACCCAGGGCGTGTACCGGATGATCCAGGACTTCAAGTCCCGTGGTGTGCCGATCGACTGCGTCGGGCTGCAGACCCACTTCACCGGCGGCAGCTCGCTGCCCGGGAACTTCCAGACCACCCTGTCCAGCTTCGCCGCGCTCGGGGTGGACGTGGCGTTGACCGAGGTGGACGTCACGAACTCCTCCACCACCCAGTACGCCGGGCTGACCCAGGCGTGCATGAACGTCCAGCGTTGCATCGGGATCACCGTCTGGGGTGTGCGGGACAGCGACTCCTGGCGCTCCAACGAAAGCCCCCTACTCTTCGACGGCGGCGGCAACAAGAAGGCCGCGTACACCTCGGTCCTCAACGCCCTGAACGCCGCCGGCCCCGGCCCGACCAGCTCACCGACGACCTCACCGACCGGCTCGCCGACGGTGTCGCCGACCGGCAACCCCACGACGCCGCCGCCGAGCGGTGGTGCCGGCCGGATCGTCGGTGTCCAGTCGGGCCGGTGCATCGACGTACCCAACGCCTCGCAGAACAACGGCACCCGGGTGCAGCTGTACGACTGCAACGGCCAGTCCAACCAGCAGTGGACGTACACGTCGAGCAAGCAACTGCAGGTGTACGGAACCAAGTGCCTCGACGCGGCCGGCTCCGGCAACAGCGCCGCGATCCAGATCTACGACTGCAACGGCCAGACCAACCAGCAGTGGAACATCAACTCCAACGGCACCATCAGCGGCGTGCAGTCCGGCCGCTGCCTGGACGTCTGGGGCACCGGGAACGGACAGCAGGTGCAGATCTACGACTGTCACGGACAGACCAACCAGCAGTGGCAGTTCAGCGGCGGTTCGACCACGCCGCCGACGACCGCACCGCCCACCACCACGCCGCCGATTACGCCGCCGCCCGGCGGCAACCCGTACCAGCGTGGTCCCGATCCTACCGTCGCCAGTGTCGCGGCCACCTACGGACCGTTCGCCACCGCGCAGCTGACCGTGTCGCCCGGGAACGGCTTCAACGGCGGATTCATCTACTACCCGACCGACACCAGCCAGACCTACGGCGCGGTCGCCATCGTGCCGGGCTACACCGCCAAGTTCGCCAACGAGGAGGCGTGGATGGGTCCACGACTCGCGTCGTTCGGGTTCGTCGTGATCGGCATCGAGACCAACAGCCTCAACGACTTCGACACCGCCCGCGGCACCCAACTGCTGGCCGGACTGGACTACCTGGTCAACCAGAGCGCGGTGCGCGACCGGGTCGACCGTAACCGGCTGGCCGTCATCGGCCACTCGATGGGCGGCGGCGGTGCCCTCTACGCGGCGAGCCAGCGGTCGTCACTGAAGGCCGCGATCGGACTGGCACCGTACAAGCCCTCCGGGGACCTGTCCGGCGACCGGGTGCCGACCCTGATCGTCGGTGGCCAGAACGACGGCACCGTCACCCCGTCCTACCTGGACGGTCTGTACCCCAGCCTGCCGGCGTCGGTTCCCGGGGCCTACTTCATGCTCGCCAACGCCGACCATCTCTACTTCACCCGGGCCAACGACATCGAGCTGCGTAGCCAGATCTCGTGGCTGAAGATCTTCGTCGACAACGACACCCGCTACTCCCAGTTCATGTGCCCGTCGGTGAAGGACACCACGGGCGTCTCGCGGTCCAGCGTCAGGTGCTCGCTGGTGCCGACCGCCTGAGGAGCGTCCCTGTCGGGTCCGAACCGGATCCGGAACGTAACCCGTGCCCGTGGTGTGGCGGCGACGATGCCGCCACACCACGGTCTGTTCAGTCGGGTGACGTCCCGCGAGGGGAACCCGCGGGTCGCCGGCCGCTGCAGCGCCGGGCCGGACCGTCAGCAGTGCACGCGCACCATGACGGCCAGGTTGTTCTGGTCGAGCGTCCGCTGCGACCAGGCGGCGACATAGTCCCACCGGCCGTCCTGGTAGTAGACGGTGAAGGGGTTGCCGGAGGCCTTGGCCCACCAGTAATAGTCGCGGATCCCGTTGTCGCCGCAGTGCTCCACGTTCCAGAACGGGTTGGGCTGGTTCTGGTTCCGCAGTTCCAGGCAGGCGTACCCGTAGTAGCAGCCGTAGTACCAGAAATCGGTGTGCGCGGACGACGCCGTGGGTGTCGTGACCGTCGGCGCGGCGTGCGCCGGGCCCGCGGACACCCCGACCAAGGCGGCGGCCAGGGCGACGCTGGCGAGTGCCTTTCCGAGTCGGCTGGGCATGTCTGTGTTCTCCTCCTGTTGTGGGCGTGGCGATCGCGATGACGCCCAGGCTAGGGAGGCCCGCTTTCAGTTCCCTTGCACGTCACGGTCAGCGGCACGTGCCGGCCGCGGCGAGGAGGCCCAGCCGTCGCGCCGGGAACGGATCATGGTGAACCGGTCGGCCGGCGTGAGGCCGCCGGACGCGCCGGCCACCGCGTAGTACGTGACCCGCATCGACGTCCGGCCGCCGGGTTCGGTGCCCGGATCCACCTCGAAGGCGGCGAACCCGTACGCGTTGTCCCTGTCCCGCACCGCTGCCCACGGCGCGGAGACCCGCTCGGCCGGGCGCAGGGTCAGGTCGTCCGGTTGACCGGACCGTGATCCGCGAGCGCGGTGACGTGGGAGCGAATGCGTTCCGCCTCGGCCAGTTCGAGGTCGGCCGCGTGGGCCAGGGCGTACTCGTAGTGGTGGTGGGCCCGGCCGGGTTCGCCGCGGGTGTGGTGGGCGTGCCCCAGGCCGGTGTGCGCGCGGGCCTGCTGGTGACGGGCGCCGGCTATCGTGGCGGCGCTGAGCGCCGCGATGAAGTGGGTCAGGGCCGTCGCCGGCTGCCCGCTGGCGTGGGTGGCCTCGCCGAGGCCGTTGAGCGCCGAGGCCCGGCCACCGTAGTCACCGATCTCGGTGAAGATGGCGAGCGCCTGTTCGAAGTACCGGTGGGCCCGCTCGGGGGCGCCGAGTCCGACCTGAGCGGTACCGAGGTTGTCCAGCACGTGTGCCTCGCCCCGCCGGTTGCCGTACCGTCGGGTCAGCACCAGGGCCTGCTGGTGGTGGTCGGCGGCGGCCCGGTGCCGGCCCAGTTGCTGTTCGACGAGGCCGAGGCAGTCCAGCGCCAGGGCCTCCGCGGTCCAGTCGTGGGTCCGCCGGGCCAGCTCCAGGGCCCGCCGATGGTGCTCGGCGGCGGCCTCGTGCCGGCCCCGTCGGCGGTGGACGAGGCCGAGGTTGTTGCACACGAGGGCCTCGCCGGTCAGGTTGGCGGTCTGCCGGAACAGGGTCAGCGCCCGCCCGAAACAACTTTCGGCGGAGTCGTACCGGACCAGCTCGAAGTGGAGGAAACCAAGGCTGTTCTGAGCGGTGGCCTCGCCGACGGGATCCCCCGAGCGGCGGAACAGCTCGATCGCCTGCCGGAGGTGCTCGGCGGCCGACTCGGGCCGGCCCACCCGCTGCTCGGTGTTGCCGAGACCGGCCAGCGCGTGGGCCTGCCCGACGAGGTCGCCGACCTGCCGGGCGGCGTGCAGCGCGTGCTGGTAGACGGCCAGGCCGTCGGCGTAGTGCCCGCCGTCGAGGTAGCGGTAGAGCAGCACCGAGAGCCGGATCGCGTGGCCGGCCCAGCCGTGCGTGGCGGTGTACCGGGCCACCGCCACGAGGGTGCACCGCTCGGTGTCCAACCACCGCTTGGCGGCGTGCGGTTCGCTGAGGTCCGGGCTGGGCGTCGCGGCCGGGGCCACCCTGGGCCGGGAGGTCACCTCGGCCGGGTAGAGGCCGGCGACGGCGTCGGCGGTGGCGGCGAGGTAGTAGTCGAACAGCCGGTCCCGCGCCGCCCGCTGGTCGCGGTCGCCGTCCAGCGCGGTAGTCAGACTCACCGCGTACGCGCGCAGCAGGTCGTGCATCCCGTACCGCCCGGTGCTGGTGGGATGCACCAGGTGGGCGCGGGCGAGCAGGTCGAGCGTGTCGCGGGCCGCCGCCAGACCGGTGCCGGCGAGCGCGGCGACCGCGTAGCCGTCGAGGTCGGCGCCCGGGTGCAGGCCCAGCAGGCGGAAGGTGCGGGCCACCTCGGCCGGCAGGTGCTGCGTCGACCAGGAGAAGACGGCGGTGACCGCGGCGTGCGGATCGTCCCCGGTGGCCAGCAGGTTCAACCGCCGCTGCCCGTCGGCGAGTTCCGCGAGCAGCTCCGCCAGGGGTGCCTCGCTGCGGCGACCGGCCAGCTCCGCCGCGATCCGCAACGCCAGCGGCAGCTGCGCGCAGCGCCGCGCGAGGGCCTGCACCGCGTCCGCCTCGACCTCGGCGCGCCAGCCGATCAGGCGGTGCAACAGCACCGCCGCGTCGGTGAGCGGCAGCGTGCTGAGGTCGAGGCGCTGGGCCCCGTCGACCGCGACCAGCCCGGCCAGGCTGTCGCGGCTGGTGACGAGGACCAGGCACCGACCGGTGCCGGGCAGCAACGGACGGATCTGCTCGACCGACGAGGCGTTGTCCAGCACGATCAGCATCCGCCGCCCGGCGAGTTCGGTGCGGAAGCGGGCGGAACGGCCGTCGAGGTCCCGGGGCAGGTCCTGGTCCGGCACCCCGAGCGCGTCGAGGAAGCCGGTCACCGCCTCGTCGGCGCCCATCGGCTGCTCGGGGTGGTACCCGCGCAGGTTGACGTAGAGCTGCCCGTCGGGGAACCGGTCGGCGACCTGGTGGGCCCAGTGCACCGCGAGCGCGGTCTTGCCGACGCCGGCCGTCCCGTTGAGGCACGAGATCACCACGGCGTCGCCGTCCTCGGCGGGCAGCTCCAGCAGCGCGGTCAGGGCCCGTAGCTCGGTGTCCCGGCCGGTGAAGCAGCGCACCGCCGGTGGCAACTGCCGCGGCACCGGCCTCGGCACCGGTGGCGCGGCCGGCGCCGGCCGCGGCGGCTGCCGGTCCGCGGCGGGCGCCTTCGGGTCGGTCGTCCGGCGGTGCCGGAACGCCTGCTCGAGCATCGCGTGCCGGGGTCGCCAGAACTCCTCGATCCCGGTACGCAGCGAGACGTGCCGCAGCCGGTCGTGTTCCTTGGCGTACTGGTGGAACGCGCCCACCAGGGACTTCACCACGTCCCAGTCGGGTGGGCGGCGGATCTGGCCGCCGAGGACGGCGCCGACCTGGCTCTTGCTCAGCCCGACCGACCCGCCCAGGGTCCGCAGGCTCGGCCCGCCCGCTTGTCGCCACAGCGTGTGCAGGTCCTGACAGTACCGGCGCAGCAGCTCATCCGCGGCGCCCGTGGTCATCCACATCTCCCAGATGTCCGGTGCCGTCCGGCACGCCGACGACCGACGCTGACTCCCGGGCCAGCGTGTCACCGGCACGTCACCGCCGCGGTCGGCATGGGTCACCGTCCGGCCGCGGGGAGCCATCCGGTTTGGACACTAGAAGGTGTGGTGGAGACCGACAAGCGCGCGACGGGCCTCCCGGGCGGCATTCAACCGTACGGCGGAGCAGAAAGCGACGCACCGGTTGGCAGGACCATCCAAAAGGGATAGTGATGTCGTACGTTGTCGGTCGGCGCGCGTAACTCGGCGCCGACGGCGTGCGGATCAGCCCTCGTCGGCGTCCCCGGTGCCGTCGATTTCGGCGCGGACCAGACGTTCGACCTCGCTGCCGAGGCCGACGGCGGTGGGCCGGTCGAAGAACGCCCGCATCGGCAGCTCGACGCCGAAGACGCTGTGGATGTTCCAGAGCAGCCGCGCGGCCAGCAGGGAGTTGCCGCCACGCTCCAGGATGTCGTCGTCGGGGCCGATGTCGTCCCGCCCGAGCAGGTCCCGGATGAACCCCAGGATCGTCGCCTGGTGCGGTGCCAGCGGCGTCGCCGGTGCCGCCGCGGCGGCGCGATCGGCGGGCGTGCCGGTGGCCGTGGCCGCCGACGACGCCGGGTCGGGGCCCGCCGTCCCCACCGGAAGCGCCGGGTCGGCGGCGAACCGCGCGGCGAGCGTGCGCAACCGGTCGGCCAGCGTGACCGCCGTCGCCCGGTCGTGGAGCGCCGAGGCGTACTCGATGGCGCCCAGGTAGCGCCCGTCGGGCTGAGGCCAGACGGTGAGCGCGAGATCGGTACGGGCGACCGTCCACGCCTGCGCCAGCAGGTCGAGGTCCTCCTCCTGCCAGTGCTGGCCCACCAGGCCGTCCCCGGCCATGGTGACCAGGGTCTGGAACAGCGGCGTCCGCGCCGGGTCCCGGGGCTGCACCAGGGCGTCGGCGACGGCCTCGAACGGTGCGGCCTGATGGTCCAGGCCCTCCCGCAGGGTCCGCTCGACCCGGGTCAACGCCTCGGCGAAGGTCAGCTCGGGCGTCAGCCGCGCGCGGACGACCACGACGTCGATGAACAACCCGACCAGGTCGTGCAGTTCCGGTCGGGTCCGCCCCGAGTGCGGGGCGCCGACGCCGAAGTCCCAGCCGGCGCCCGCGCTCGCGAGCAGCACGATCCACAGGGTCAGGCAGACGACGTACGGGGTGGCCCCGGCCTGTCGACCGGTCTCCAGCAGCTCGCGGACGTCGGTCGCGGGGAACTCGAAGCGCACCGCGCCGCCCTCGATGCCGCGCTGCCCGGGACGCTCGCCCCGGATCGGCAGGTCGAGCGGGGGCAGGTCGCGCAGCGTGTGCCGCCAGTATCCGATCTGCTCGGCGAGCACGTCCCCGGTCAGCCGTGACCGGAGCCAGGCGACCGCGTCGACGTACCGGATCGGCAGCTCCGTCAGGTGCGTGGGCCGCCGCTGCCCGATCGCGGCGATCGTCTCGCGCAGTTCGTCGGCGAGGATCCGGGTGGACCAGCCGTCGCAGATGATGTGGTGGCAGACCAGCACGAGCAGTTGGCCGGGCCCACCGTCGCGGACCAGGGTCGCCCGGAACAGGGGCGCCACCGCGAGGTCGAAGCCGGTGCCCAGGTCCGCGGCGACGACCTTGCCGACCTCGGCGGGAGCCATCTCGACGGTGCGCAGCGGCACGTCCGGCGCGGGCTCGACGACGGCCCGCAGCCCGTCGGCGTCCATCCGGTAGCCGGTGCGCAGCACGTCGTGGCGGGCCATCAGGCGGGCCAGTGCCTCCCGGACCACCGCCGCGCCGGTGTCGCCGTCGAGCCGGACGAGCATCGGGAACAGGTACTCCGGGCTGCCGGGATTCATCCGGTCGAGCACCCAGAAGCGTTCCTGCGTGTACGACAGGGCCAGCCGCGCCCCGGCCGGCAGCCGCCCGATCGGGGCTGCCTGCTGGGCCCGGCGCAGCAGCTCGGCCTGCTCGCGCACGGTCGTCGCCAGGTTCAGCTCCCGGAAGTCCAGGTCCAGTCCGGACAGCTCGCGCAGCGTCGCCAGCAACCGGGTCATCAGCAGCGAGTGCCCGCCGAGGCGGTAGAAGTCGTCCTCGGGGCCGACGTGCGGGACGCCGAGCAACCGTTGCCAGGCCGCGATCACGATCTGCTCCCCGGCGGTGCCGGGCGTCGGCGGGTCCGTCGTCGCAGCCGCCGGGGCCGGCCAGTCCGGCTCGGGCAGCCGGGACCGGTCGGTCTTGCCGCTCGTCGTGCGGGGCAGGGCGGCCAACCGGCCCAGGTACGCCGGCACGGCGCTGGGCGGCAGCCGGTCACGCAGGTGACCGAGGAACTCGTCGACCGCGTCCTCGCGGGAGGTGACCACCCAGGCGGCGAGCCGGCGGATGCCGTGCCGGTCGGTGACCGCGCGGACCGCGGCCTCGATCACGTCGGGATGGGTCTCCAGGACCGCCTCGACCTCGCCCGGCTCGATCCGTACCCCGTTGATCTTGACCTGGGCGTCGACCCGGCCGACGAACTCCAGGGCGCCGTCGGGGCGTACCCGCACCAGGTCTCCGGTCCGGTACATCCGCGCCCCGGGCGGGCCGTCGGGATCCGGCAGGAACCGCTCCGCGGTCTGCGCGGCGTCCGCGTGGTATCCGCGGCCGACCCCGGCGCCGCAGAGGTACAACTCCCGCGCCGACCCGTCCTCGGTGACCCCGACGTCCGGCGGCAGCAGCAGGTGACGCAGGTTGTCGATGGGGCGCCCGATCGGCACCGGGCCGTGCCGCTGCGCGGGGTCGAAGGGTCCGGCCAGGGCGTCGATGGCGCACTCGGTGGGGCCGTAGGTGTTCAGGATCTCGACGTCGAGCCGCTCGCGGACCCGCTGGCACAGCTCGGCGTGCAGCGGCTCCCCGGCGCAGCAGATCAGGCGCAGGCTGTCGCAGCGGTCCAGCTCGGGTTCGACCGCGAGCAGCCGCAGCATGGTGGGCACGAGCTGCACCACGGTGGCCCGTTCCTCCCGGACTGACCGAACGAGTTCCGCGGTGTCCCGACCGGCCCCGGGCCGGCCGAACGTGACGGCGGCGCCGCGCAGCAGCGGCGCGAAGATCTCCCAGCCGGCCGCGTCGAACGTCAGCGGGGTCTTCTGGAGCACCCGGTCGTCGCGGGACAACCGCAGGGCGCGTACTGCCCAGTGCACCCGGTTGGCGATGGCCCCGTGCTCGACGACGACGCCCTTGGGCGCGCCCGTCGAACCCGAGGTGAAGATCATGTACGCGGCCTGGCGTGGTCCCGTCAGCCGTCCCGGCAGCGGGGTGGTGGCGTCGCCCGTGCCGACCAGTTCGCCGACGTCGCAGCGCAGGACGCCCGGCGGGAGATCCCCGTCGGCCGCGTCCCGCGCCGGTTCCCCGTCGGCGGGGCGCGGCGGGTCGGTCAGGACGATCCGGGCGCCGGCCCGGGTGACCACCTCGCGCCGGCGTCGGGCCGGGGCGAACGGGTCGAGCGGCACGTAGCAGCCGCCGGCGAGCCAGATCCCCAGCAGCGCGGCGACCAGGTGTGGACCGGGGGAGACCAGCACCCCGACCGGCGACTCCGGCCGCACCCCCCGGGCCGTTAGTCCCCGGGCGACGCGCCACGCCGCGTCGGCCAGCTCCCGGTAGGTGACTCCGCTGCCGTCGTGCCGCACGGCGGGCGCCGACGGATGCTGCCGGACCCGCTCCAGAAAGGACGCGGGAATCAGCGCGGTCATCGTCCACCTCGGCCCACGGATGAAGACTGACCCGCGCGCCGCGGCGGGACCAGGCATTCGGCAGGCAACATCCCGGCCGGCGAATTGCCGGTCCGCGTGCCTGGTCGGCGTCGGTCCCGGGTGGCGAGAATTGTCGCGCCACCGCGGCGGTGTGCGGTTCGTGCCGCCGCCGCGGTCCCTGCCTGAGGTGCGCCCTCGCCGGTTCGAGGGAATGGAGAATCGCCGTGACTTCCATGACAGGTGAGAGCGCCGGACTCCGCGACCTGGCGCTCACCGAGGACGAGCGGTCGAGGCTGTCCGCCGTGGTGGCGCGCCTGGCCCGGGCCGGGTCGGCGGGCGTCGACGACGCCGCCTGGCAGGCGAGGGCCCGGCTGGACGGATGCCACCTGCCGCCCCGGCTGCTGGCGGCGATCCGCGGCTTCCGGTACGACGCCGGCGTTGACGGCCGGCTGACCATCACCAACCTTCCGGTCGGGGCCGAGGCGTTGCCGCCCACCCCGACCGTGCCGGATTCGGTCGAGCGGGTGGCCACCGTCCCCGCGACGATCGCCATGCTCGTCGGGCTGCAACTGGGTGAGGTCATCGCGTACCGCGAGGAGAAGCACGGGGCGATGGTGCAGAACGTCGTCCCGGTGCCGTCGCTGGCGACGTCGCAGAGCAACGGCGGTTCGGTGCGACTGGAGTTCCACACCGAGAACGCGTTCCACCCCGACCGGCCGCACTACGTCGGGCTGCTCTGCCTCCGCCCCGCCCACGAGGACCGGGTGGGGACCCAGGTGGCCTCCGTGCGTCGGGCCTTCCCGCTGCTCGACGAGGGAAGCCGGACGGTCCTGCGGGAGGCGCGGTTCGTCACCGCCACGCCGCCGTCGTTCCGGTCGGCGGGCGAGTCCGAACCGCATCCGGTGCTCAGCGGCAGCGAGGACGACCCGGACCTCTGCGTCGACTTCCACGCCACCTCGGCGCTGGACGACAAGGCGGACCGGGCGCTGGCCGCGCTCCGCGCGGCGCTGACGCGGGTCCGGTGCGACCTGGTGCTCCGTCCCGGCGACATGGTCTTCCTGGACAACCGACTGGTGGTGCACGGGCGGGTCGCGTTCCGGCCCCGCTACGACGGCAACGACCGGTGGCTGCACCGGGTGTTCGTGCATCTGGACAACCGCCGTACCCGTGGCCGCCGCACCGCCGACGGCGCCGTGCTGTCCTGAGTCTCCCGGCTCTCGCGGGGTTCGCCGGGCCGGTCCCGGGCCGGTCCGCCCGAAGCCTCAGCCGTGCTCCGGGGCGTCGCCGGCGTCCGCGCCGGCCGCCCCGGGATCGGCGGCGAGCGGGCCGGCGCAGCCGCGGCGGTACGACCCCCGGACGGTGCGCCGTCGCGGCGTCGTCAGTAGGCACCACGGCACCACTCCAGCACCGCCATCGCGCTGTACATCTTGTTCTCGGCCTGCTCGAAGGCGATGGCGGCCGGTCCGTCGAGGACCTCGGCGCTGACCTCCTCGCCCCGGTGAGCGGGCAGGTCGTGCATGAACACCGCCTTCGGGGCGCGTTCCATCACCTCCGCCGTCACCCGGAACGGCGCGAACACCGCGCGCCAGTCGGGGTCGGGCTTGCTGGTTCCGGTGGTCTGCCAGCGGGTGGTGTAGACCACGTCGACGTCCCTCGGCAGGTCGGCCAGGTCGTGCCGCTCGCGGACCACCGCGCCGCGCGCCGCCGTGGCCGCCGCGCGCCGGTGGACCTCGGGCGCGAGGCCGTACCCCGGCGGGGTGCGCAACTCCAGCCGCGCTCCCGGGTAGCGGCTGAGCCCCCGGGCGAGCGCGGCCGCCGTGTTGTTGCCCTCGCCCAGGTACAGCACGCGCAGGCCCTCGACGGAGCCGAACCGCAGCGTGAGGGTGGTCAGGTCGGCCAGAGCCTGGGTGGGGTGCTCGTCGGCGCTCATGGCGTTGACCACGGCCATCCGGCGCTGTCCGGCCCAGACCCGCATCTCGGCCGGGTCGTCGGCCGTGCGCGCCACCAGCACGTCGAGCATCCCGGACAGCACCCGCCCGGTGTCCTCGCTGCTCTCGCCGGTGTTGAGTTGCAGGTCACCCGGCCCGTACGCGATGACCCCGGCGCCGAGCCGGAGCGCGCCGGAGGTGAACGCGGTGCGGGTCCGCGTCGAGGTGCGGCGGAAGTAGATCCCCACCACCGTCCCGGCCAGGCCGGAGCCCGTCGCACCGGTCGCCGTGGCGGCGCGCCGCGCGATCGTGGCTCCGCGCTCGACGATGTCCCGCACCGCCCCGTCGGTCAGGTCGTCCAGGGAGATCAGGTGCCGCGCGCTACCGTCGTCCGCCATCCGGCATCCCGCCTCTCGGGCTCGCTGGCCAGGGGATCGCTACCATCGTTCGACCTCTCCGAAGAACTCCGGCACCGCCGTGACCCGGCCGGCGCGGCGACCGGCGGCGAGGACCTCCAGGCCCACGGCGAGGTCGAGCACGCCGAGCCCGAACGGCGAGAAGACGCGGGGCTTGTCCCGGCCCGGCGTCTCCTCGTCGAGCAGGAGCTGGGCCAGGGTGGCGTCGATGAAGTCGCGGTGGCCGAACTTCTGCTCCGCCAGGTGGACCGAGGTGCCGGCGGTGAGGCAGTGGTCCACGTCGTCGACGACGTTGTAAGCGGCGGCGACCACGTCCGGTCCCAGGTCGCGCAGGGAGATGTTCAGGACGGTCTGTCCCGCGGCGAGGATCCCCACGTCGAGGAGGTACGGCTCGGTGGCGGTCGTGGCCAACAGGACGATGTCGGCACCCGTCACCGCGTCGGTCGGTGTGTCGGCCACCGACGCCGGGTAGCCCAGGGAACCGGCATGCTCGGCGTACCGCCGGGCGTAGCCCGGGACGGCGTCGTGGACGGCGACCCGCCCGATCGACCAACGCAGCGACGCCAGGAACTCCAGGACGGTGCGGGCGATGATCCCGGCACCGATCACCGCGACCCGGTCCGCCGTGCGGGAACCGTGGATCCGCTCCGCGGCCAGGACGGCCGAGGCCGCCGTCCGGGCGGCACTGATCTGCGCCGCCTCGAGGCAGGCGAACGGATACCCGGTCGCGAAGTCGTTGAGCACCAGCACGGCCGAGGCACGCGGGACGTTGCGCGTGATGTTGTCGGGGAAGCTGGCGATCCACTTGATGCCCGCCACGCCCGGATCGCCGCGCAGAAACGCCGGCAGGGCGATGATCCGCGCGTTCGGCTTCTCCGGGAAACGCAGGAAGTAGCTGTTCGGGTTCACCGTCTCGCCGCGATGATGCGCCAGGTACGTCTCGCGCACCCGGTCGACGAGCTGCGGCCGGGACCGTTCGACGACGGCCCGAATGTCCGGGCCGCCCATCAGGTGGAAGGGGAACACGGCGAGTCAACTCCTCAGCGGGGACAGCCGCGGCTGGTCGTCGGTCGCCGGGATCAGGCAGGCCGCGCCGAACCGCTCGGTCACCCAGACGTCGTCGTAGATCGTCTGCACGTACCGGTCGCCGAGGTCCGGGGAGATGCCCACCACGCGCGAGCCGGCCGGCAGGTCGGGCGCGCGGCGCAGGATCGCCGAGACGACCGAACCGGTCGAGCCGCCGGCGAACAGCCCGTACCGGCGGGCGAGCCAGCGGCAGGCCCGGACGGTGTCCGCCTCGGGCACCAGGACCACCTCGTCCACGACCCCCGGCCGGAAGATCTCGGGCCGGCGACTCGCGCCGATCCCGGGGATGTACCGACGCGCCGCCGGGAACCCGAAGTTGACCGATCCGACCGCGTCCACGGCCACGATCCGGGTGTCCGGCGAGGCGGTCCGGAAGTGGCTGACGCAGCCCATCAGCGTGCCGGAGGTGCCCGTGCCGACGAACAGGAAGTCGATGTCGGAGAGTTCGGCCGTGATCGCGGTGGCCGTGCACCGGTCGTGCACGAACCAGTTCGCCGGGTTCGCGTACTGGTTCAGCCACACCAGGTCCGGATCCTCGGTGAGCAACTGCTCGATGTAGGAGATGCGGGTGCCGAGGTACCCACCGCTGGCGTCCAGCCGGTCCACCCCGACCACGTCGGCGCCCAGCGCGCGCATCACCGCCACGCACTGCGGGGACGTGTTCGGGTCGGTGACGCAGAGGAAGTGGTAGCCCTTCTCGGCCGACACCATCGCGAGCGCCACGCCCAGGCTGCCCGACGAGGATTCGACCAGCCGCCCGCCGGGGGCCAGGATCCCCTTCCGCTCGGCATCGCTCACCATGTTCAGGGCCGTCTTCAGCTTTATCGACCCGGCCGGATTGAGGCCCTCTATCTTCAGATAGAGGTCGAGGTGCTCGGCCACGCCGGTGAGGTGGAGGAAGACATCGTCCAGAATTATCTCGTACGCGTGCTCGTATATCATCGATGTCAACCCCGATAAATGTCGATTCAAGGCCGCACGACTGATGGCTGTCCCCGCCGGCGATTCCGGCCGACGATTGTCGTTCCGCGATCAACGTACGCCAGCATAGGCCGGCCCGACCTGCCGCGACAGGCAAAGAGGCGGCAGCTTCGCCGGTCGACGGAACGGGCCGAACAGGCAGGACAGGGGCAGCGGAATTGCCGCCCGAATGCCTGGTGTGCGACGCCCGGAGGTGTCCTACTGGGTACGGATCCGTCGCCGACGTGAGGGTGTGAGGCCGGACCATGCGTCCTTCATCGGCGGCCGGTGCCGTCGCGGCGACGGACGGCCGCGAATTGAGCGTCGGGCAGGAAGCGCTGTGGTTTCTTCACCAGCTGGCGCCCGAGAGCAGCGCCTACAACGTGTCCGGGGCACTGAATCTGCATTTCCCGGTCGACGTCGCGGCACTCGGCTCGGCCGTCGCCCGCACGACGGCCGGCAACAGCCAGTTGAACTCGGTGATCCGGACCGTCGCCGGCGAGGCGCGCCGCTGTCCCGGCGGGCCCGGCACGACCCTGCGGGTCCATGAACTGGTCGCCGACGACGACACGGTGCGGGACTTCGCCCGCAACTGGGCGCAGCGGCCGTTCCAGCTCGACCGGCAACCACCGGTCCGGGTCGCGCTGCTGCGCCGCGGTGGCGCGGGCCCCGACGTGCTGCTGGTGGCCGGTCACCACATCGCCCTGGACAACGTCTCCATACTGCTGGTCATCCGCGAGATCCTGGACCGGTACGCGGCCCGCACCGCCGGGACCGGACTCCCCGTGGTGGACACCGGCGCGGCCTTCGACCATTTTGTGCGGCGGGAGCGGGATTTCCTCGGCTCGGCCCGGGCGGCCGCGGCCCGCGCGCACTGGCGCCGCGAGCTGACCGGCGCGGGGGAGGCCACCGGTCTGCCGACCGACCTGCCGAGACCCGCCGTGTACCGCTTCGTCGGCGCCGAGATAGGTGTCCCGCTGCCGGCGGAACTGCTGGCGCGGGTCGAGGCGGCCTGCGCGGCGGAGAACGTCACCTTCTTCGGGTATCTGCTGTCGGTGTTCCAGCTGCTGCTCCACACGGCGAGCGGGGACACCGACTTCGTCGTCGGGTACACCGTGTCGGTCCGTCCCGGCCGGACGTTCCGGGACGCCGTGGGCAACTTCGTCAACACGTTGCCGCTGCGCGTCCGGGTCGAGCCGGACGGGTCGTTCCCGGCGCTGCTGCGCCGCACGAGCGAGCGACTGTGGCCCGGGTTGGTCCATCGCGACTACCCGTTCGCCCTGATGCCCAGGCTCGTCGACACCCGGCGCGACCCCGGTCGGGCCGGACCGATCTCGACGTTGTTCGTGCTGGGCGCCGACGATCCCACCGACCCCTTCTTCGGCATCATCGTGCCGGGCCATCGGGTCGAACGGGCCGGCCTCACCGTGTCGCAGTTCGACGTGCCGCAGCAACTCGGCCAGTTCGACCTGACGCTGCAGGTGCTCCGGCACGCCCCGGCCGGGCGGGCCGCGCTGAAGCTCAAGTACAACACCTCACTGTTCACCGCCGCCACGGCCGGCCGCCTGGCCGACGGCTACCTCGGGCTGCTCCGCGCCGCCGCCGACGGGACGCTCCCGTCGAGACCGGCCCGGATCGCCCACCATCCGTAGCGGATCCCGGCCCGGTCCGTCCCCGCCGGGCCCGCCGGGCCAGGCCGTCGGGCCGGTCAGCCGGGTCGGGCGGTCGGGCCGGTCAGCCGGGTCGGGCGGTCGGGCCGGGCCGTCGGCCGGGCCGTTGGGTCGGTCAGCCGGGTCGGGCCGTCGGGAACGCCGCCCGCCGGGCAACCGTTCGGACCGGACGGTTGCACACCGCCGCCCGGCCCGGGTCGGCGGCGGTTCACCGGTAGGCGCGCGACTGGAGCCCGTACAGCTCCGCGTAGAGGCCGCCCGCGGCGATCAGCTCGTCGTGGCTGCCCTGCTCGCGGATCCGGCCCCCGTCCAGGACCACGATCAGGTCCGCCATCCGTACGGTGGAGAAGCGGTGCGACACGAGCACGGTGACCGCACCCGAGTCCCGACCGGCGCGGGCGGTCTCGGCGAACCGTTCGAACAGGGCGTGCTCGGTGTGCGCGTCGAGCGCCGCGGTGGGCTCGTCGAAGACGACCAGCAGGGGTGTGGTGTCCATCAGGCCGCGGGCCAGCGCCAGCTTCTGCCACTGCCCGCCGGACAGGTCGACGCCGTCCGGCCATCGGGCGCCCAACTGGGTACGCGGCCCGGCGGGGAGCGCGGCGACCACGCCGGTCGCCCCGGCCCGCTCCAGGGCCGCCCGCACCGTTGCCGGATCCGCCATCCGGGGCAGGTCGCCGACCCCGACCGTCTCCGACGCCAGGAACTCGAACGACGTGAAGTCCTGGAACGCGGCCGACACCCGCGCCCGCCACTGGTCACCGGCCAGGCGAGCGAGGTCGACACCGTCGACCCGGATGCTGCCGCGGACCGGCGAGTAGAAGCCGCACAACAGCTTGACCAGCGTGGTCTTTCCGGCGCCGTTGTCACCGACGAGCGCGACGACCGCGCCGGCGGGCAGCCGCAGCGAGATGTCGGAGAGCACCTCCCGGCTCCCCTCGGCCCGCGGGTACGCGAAGCCGACCCCGCGCAGCTCGATGGCCCCGCGCAGGGTCGCCGGAACCGGGGCGGGATCGGTGAGCGGCCGGCGCGCCCGGTCGGCCTCCGCCGCCAGCCAGCGGAACCGCCGCGCCACCGCCAGGACGAACAGGAACTCCGTGCCGTACTGCACCGCCAGCCCGACCGTGCCGGTCAGTTGCGCGGCCACGCCGACCACCAGCGCCACGTCGCCGGGCGTCGCGCGCCCGCTCGTCGCGAGGAACAGCACCAGCCCGATCGCCCCGACGTACCCCAGGGCGGAGACCACACCGTCGGCGGTCTGCAGGCCGGCGGCGCGCCAGTCCGCGCGGTCGCGTTGCCGCAGCACGGCCGCCGCGCCGCGATGATGGCGGGTACGGACGACCTCGACCAGGTCGAACACGCGCAGCTCCTTGCCGGCTGCGGCGGAGGTGCCCAGCTCGAACAGGTGCCGGCGGAGGCGTTCCGGCTCGCTGGTGGCCTCCTGGGCGGCCACCTTGAGGTCGCGGCTCAGCCTGCCCAGCCAGAAGGAGAGCATCGACAACACCGGCAGCAGCAGGAGCAGCGGATGGACCATCAGGAGCAGCGCGGCGCTGACGCCCAGGGCCGCGGCGACCCGCAGCAGACCGGCCGTCGCGTTCACCATCCCGGCCAGCCGGCCCTGCTCCTCGCGGACCCGGTGCGCCTGGTCCAGGTACTCGGGCCGCTCGTGGTGGGCCAGCCCGTCGGTGCCGCCCATCAGCGTCATCAACCGCTGGCTGGCCAGCGAGCCGGCTCGCTCCATCACCGTGAACAGGCAGTCGACGTAGTAGAAGACGCAGGTCAGGGCGCCGCCGGAGAGCAGCGCCAGCAGGCCGGCCGCGACCAGGCCACGGTCCAGGTCGCGGGCGATCGCGGCGTCCACGATCAGCTTGACGCTCCAGGCGGTGATCGGCACCGCGACCGCGAACACCACGCCGGTGAGGAGCTGGCAGGTGGCGTGCCAGGGGGCGGCGCGGAACCCGATGCCCATCAGGGACGCGTACGCCCGTGCGGTCTCACGCATGTTCGCCCCCCGATTCGCCGGCACCCGACGTCGCTCCCGGTGCGCTGAGCAGGACCGGCCGCTGGTCCGGCCCGGTCGGCGGCCCGCCGTCGACGAACCGGGCGGCCTGCAGCCGGAACATGGTGGCGTACCGCCCGTCCAGGGCCATCAGCTCCGAATGCGTACCGTCCTCGACGACCGCGCCCCGGTGCAGCACGATGATGCGGTCCGCCAGGCGGACGGTCGAGAACCGGTGCGAGACCAGGATCGTGGTCAGTCCGGCGGTGAGGTCGAGGAAGCGCTCGTAGAGTTCGGCCTCGGCCCGTACGTCCAGCGCGGCCGTCGGCTCGTCCAGGATCAGCACCCGGGCGCCGGCCTCGACCGCGAAGAAGGCGCGGGCCATCGCGACCCGCTGCCACTGACCGCCGGACAGGTCGACGCCGCCGGCGTACTCCGGTGACAGGATGGTGTCCCAGCCCCGCGGAAGTCCCTCGATCAGCGGCAGCGCGCCCGCCCGCTCGGCGGCCGCGCGCAGCCGGGCCCGGTCGGTGGCCAGCTCGGGTGCGCCCATGCCGACGTTGTCCGCCGCGCTGAGGTGGTACCGGGTGAAGTCCTGGAACAGGGCGGAGACCCGGCTGCGCCACACCGCCGGACCGAGGTCGGCCAGGTCGTGACCGTCGACGCTGATCCTGCCCGCGGTGGGCCGGTACAGCCCGCAGACGAGCTTCACCAGCGACGTCTTGCCGGCACCGTTCTCGCCGACGACGGCGAGCGACTTGCCCGCGTCGATGGTGAGGTCGAGATCGCGGAGCGCGTCCTCGGCCGCGCCCGGATAGCGGAACCGGACGCCCTCGGCGCGGATCCGCCGGGCGGGAAACTCCGCCGGCAGCGCCCGTACCGGCTTCCCGGCGGCGTCGGGCGCCGCCTCGGCCGCCTCGGGTACGGCACCGGCCGCATCGGGCCCGGGGGTGAGTCGGTCGTCCAGGTCGAGCACCTTGGGCACGGTGACCGCCGCGAACGACAGGATCGCGTTGTGGTCGTCGAACGCGGTGTAGCTGTTGGCCATGCCCAGGGCCTGGGTGTAGACCGCGAGAGCGGCCAGGCCCAGGTCCCCCCGGACCGCGGCCCAGACCAGCAGACCGTAGGAGAGGGCGTTGACCGCCACGATCGTGCCGGTGGTCCCGAGGACCGCGCCCCGGCGGGGCCGTCGCTGCCGCCAGATCGGCTCGACCGCGGCCCGCCAGGCGGACCGGTAACGCCCGAGCAGCCAGTCCAGCATTCCCCAGATCCGGATCTCCTTCGCGGCCGGCGCGGTGATGGCGAGGTCGCGCAGGTACTCGGCGCGCCGCAGGGCGTCGCTCTGCCCGAATCCGACCTGACCGACGCGCAGGTACTCGCGTTGCATGACGTGCACGACGGCCGGCCAGACCACCAGCCACAGCAGACCGACCGCCGGGTGGAACGCCAGCAGCACGGCGGCCGCGCCGAGCGCGCGCAGCCAGGACGGGAGCACGGCGGCCATCGCCTCGACGGCGAGGCCCGGGCGGTCCGAATCGGCCGTGCCGAGGCCGCGGACCACGCGCAGCCGGGCCAGCACCTCGGAGTCCTCCAGGTGCGCGACGGTGGCCGGCCGGCCGACCGCGGCCATCACGCGTTCCTGCAGGTAGCGGTCGACCTGGCGACCCAGTGTCTCGGCCAGCGTGCGCAGCAGCGGCGAGACGATCCGGTCCAGCATCACCAGCGCGCCGACCACGACCAGCAGCGCGAGCAGCGTCCGCCGGTGGGGGGAGTACGCGCCCCCGCGAACCGCGGCCGGGATGGCGCCGATGAGGGCACCGGTCGCGACGCCGACCGCCACCGGCAGCACCGATGAGAGCAGGACCCCGAGGACGCCGAGCGCCGCCTTCGGCCGGCTCACCCTGGGCAGCAACCGCAGCAGCGCCAGTAGTCCGGTGACGGCTTCCGGCGGGCGGAAAAATGTCACGCCAGTTGAATATCGGGTCCGCTGCGAAGGGTCAAGACGGTTCACTGACCATTTGACCGCCGTCACTTTCCTTTGTCTCGGGGAAGCTGCCTGCTAATCTCCGCTTGGCACCTGATCGAGGAGTCTCTCGGTCGAGTACCTCGGGTGATTTGGGTTGACTGTCGCGCTCGCGACGCAATAAGGAAAGCCGTGCGCTTTCGGCGTTGAGCGGGGAGATATGGACCTGGGAAACAATGTTGCCTCGCTGCGTAGGCTGCGTGGCTGGACGCAAGAGGAACTCGCCGAGCGGTGCGGCCTCAGCGTACGGACGATCCGTAACGTCGAGCTTGGATCGGTCGACCCCCGTCGATCATCGGTCAAGCTGATCCTGCGCGCGCTCGACGCCGGTGAGGTGACCGAGGACTCCCGTGGCGTCCCGGCCGCCCCGGACCGGTGGCGCGGGCTGCCCCCGCCGCGGCACCCCATCGTGGGCATGCGCGCCGAGCTGCACGAACTGGCGCGGACCGTGCTGGCCAGCCGCCTGACGGCCGTGCTGGGGCCCGGTGGGGTGGGCAAGACCCGGATCGCGCTGGGCGTGGCGGCCGAGATCGCCTCGACGTTCCGGCACGGCGTCCTGGTCGTCGAGCTGGGTGACATTCCGGCGGAGGAGCCGGCGGCGCCGGCTCCCACGGCGGTGATCCTGGAACGCGTCACGCGATTGGTCGGTCCGGAATCGACCTGGAACGAGCCGGGCACGACGGGCGGTGCCCCCGGCGCGAACGCCGACCTGCTGATCCTCCTCGACAACGCGGAACACCTCCCGTCCGCCGTCGCCGCCGCCGGCAAGGAACTGCTCAACGCCTACCCCCGGGCGCACATCCTGATCACCTCGCGCCGGCCGGTCACCGACCGGTGGGGGCTGAGCCGGGAGATCCGGCCGCTGCCGGTGGAGCCGGCGCACCAGGAGGGCGGCTCGCTCGCCCCCGCCGTCGAACTCGTCCTGCGCCGGGCCAGCGCGGGCCTGCCGGCCACCGTCGACCTGGCCCGGGACCTGCCCCACGTGGTGGAGCTGTGCCGGCGGCTGGCGGGCGTTCCCCGGGCGCTGGAGTTCGCCGCGGAACGGCTCCGGACCATCCCCATCCGGTCGCTGCTGGCGGCCGGGCCGGCGCTGCGCATGCTGCGCACCAGCGACCACTCGCTCTCCCCGCACCAGCGGTCGGTGGCCGACAGCATCCGGTGGAGCACCGACCTGCTCTCGGACGAACACCGCCTGCTGCTGCGGCACATCGCCGGCCTGCCGGCCACCGAGTTCACCCCCGAACAGGTGCTGGCGGCGGCCGGCGAGGCGGCGGGCGCGGACCTGGAGAACGTGCTGTGCCTCTTCTCCGACCTGGTCGACCACGGCCTCGTCACCGCCTGCCGGGACCACGTCTACCGGTACCGGCTGATGCCGTACGTCGGCCAGGTCGTCTGCGCCGACCTCGACGCGTCCGTGGTGGCCGCCTGCCGCGTGCCGGCCGCCTGAGCCGTCCGCCGCGGGCCGGCCGCCTCGCCCACCCGTCCGGACGGGGCACGCCCGTACGCGTCGGCGGCCGCGGGCCGCCGTCAGAGCAGGCCGAGCAGCGCCCGGGTGTCGATCTTCCCGTTGGCGGTCAGCGGGATCTCGTCGACGGCGACGAAGTCCGTGGGGATCATGTAGTCGGGGAGTCGGGCGACCAGGCCGGCGCGGAGCCGGTCGACGTCGACCGGCCGGCCGGCGGCGGCGACGACGAACGCGGCCAGTCCGCGCGGCCGTGCCGGCGTACCCGTCGCGAGGACCACGGCGTCGCGCACCGCGGCGTCGTTCCGCAGGATCGCGCGGACCTCCCCGAGTTCGACGCGGTACCCCCGGATCTTGACCTGATGGTCGACCCGGCCGAGGAACTCCAGGGTGCCGTCGGGCAGCCAGCGGCCGAGGTCACCGCTGCGGTAGAGGCGGGCCCCGGAAGCACCGAACGGATCCGGCCGGAACCGGTCCGCGGTCAACGCCGGGTCGCCCAGGTAGCCCCGGGCCACCCCCGGGCCGCCGATGTGGATCTCGCCGGCCACGCCGACCGGCGTCGGCTCCGACCGGTCGGTCAGGACGTACATGGTGGTGTTCGGGATCGGCCGGCCGAGCGGAACCAGTTCGGTGTCCACGGCGTCGTCGACCGGCTGCCCGGAGTTGCCGATCGTGATCTCGGTGGGCCCGTACTCGGTCGCCACCGGGGTGCCGCCGGGGCCCGCGAGGTCGCGCCAGCGGCGGGCCAGCGCGGTGGGGAACGCGTCGCCCGCGGCGATCACGATCCCCGCCAACCCGTGGGCCTGGCCGGCGTCGAGGTCGGAGCTGAGCAGGCCGAGCTGCCCGGGGGTCAGCTTGACGAAGCTGTACGGCGCGCCGGCGGCCAGCGCGTCCCCGAGGTCGGCGGCGGCCAGCGGATCGGGCAGCAGGTGGACCGGCTGCCCGGTCAACAGGGGCGTGTACAGGCTCGGGATGCCGAGGTCGAAGGCGAGGGAGGCGAAGAACGGCGAACCCCCGCGACCGCGGGCCGCGTACGCCTCGACGGTCCACAACAGATAGTTGCGCAGACCGCCGTGCTGGACGAGGACCCCCTTGGGGGCACCGGTGGAACCCGACGTGTAGATGACGTACGCCAGCTGGGTGGGGTCGATCCGGGTCGCCGGCGCAGTGGCCGGCGCCGTGTCCACGGCCGCGGCTTCCCGGTCCACCAGCAGGAACCGACACCCCGGTACGGGCTCCAGCGCGGGCAGGTGGCCGGTCCGGCTGAGCACCAACCGGCACCCGGCCGTGCCGATCATGTGGCGCAGCCGCTCCACCGGGTGATCCGGGTCCAGCGGGACGTACCCGGCACCGGACTTCCAGACGCCGAGCAGCACCGGCAGCAGGTCGACGCCCCGGCGCAGGCACACCCCCACCGGGGCGTCCGGCCCGGCACCGAGACCGATGAGGTGGTGGGCGACCCGATTGGATCGCCGCTCCAGCTCCCGGTAGGTCAGCGACCCGTCGACCAGCCGCACGGCGGTGGCCTCCGGGGTCCGCTCCGCCTGGGCCCGGATCAGCTCCACCACGCTCGGGCCGTCCCGGTCGACGCGGGATCCGACGGCCCAGTCGTGCAGGAGGGCGCGGCGTTGTTCCGGCGGCAGGCAGGCGCGGCCGGGGTCGTCGGGCCCGTCGGCGATCGCCGTCAACACGGCCCGGTACAGCGCCGCCAGCCGGTCCAGCCGGGCCGGGGAGACCGCGTCCGACGCGGCGCGCAGCAGCAGGTGGCCGTGCCGTACCTCGACCCGCAGGTCGTACCGGTCGGTCGGTGCGCCGGCGGCGTCCGGGGCGACGAAGACCGGCTCGGCCCCGCCGGCCGGTCCGACGCCCGCGACCGGCGGGGTGGCGGCGTGCGCCGCCCGCCACACCCGGTCGACCAGCCCTCGCCACGTCGGGTCGGTCGGCGCCAGCCCGATCCGGCGCGGCACCCGGTCGTCGGCCGTCAGCAGCAGGTCGACCGGGCGGATCCGCTCCTCGGCCAGCATGCTGAGCACCTTGACGTGCGCGGCGAGCAGCACCGCAGGCATCGGCGCGTCGCCGGTGCGGGCCCGCAGCGCGTCCGCCAGGTCGGCGTACGCCACCCGGACCACCCGCGCGGCGTCGGCGCCGGCGGCGTGATCCGCGCCGGTGCCCCGCCCCGCCCCGGCGACGGTGGAGGAGGAGATCGTGGTCATGGGTGTCCCATCAGGTTCCGGACCACCGTGCCGACCAGGTCGCCCGCCTCGGGCAGGATGAAGTGCTCGGCGTCGATCAGGTGGAACGCGAAGTCCCGCGTCGTCTCCGCCGACCAGGCCGCCATGTCGGCGGCGCGCACGAATCCGTCGCGCCGGCCACCGATGACGGTGATCGGCACGTCCAGCGGGGGCGCCGGCCGGTACCGCGCCCGCTCGACCACCCGGTAGTCGGCGCGGATGATCCTTTCGAGCATCGGCATCAGGTCGGGATCGTCGAGCACGGTCTTGGGCATCCCGCCGAACTCGACCACCCGGCGCAGCAGCTCCTCCCGGCCCAACAGGTGCAGTTCACTGCGCGGACGCAGCCGCGGCGGCTCGGACGACGAGACGATCAGCATGGCGGGCTCGGCTCCGCCGTCCGCGCGCAGCCGCCGGGCCAGTTCGAAGGCGATGACACTGCCGGAACAGTGGCCCAGCAGGACGAAGGGACGGTCCAGCAGCGGCGCCAGGGCCGGTAGCAGCCCGTCGATCAGCGTGCCCAGGTCGTCGACGAGCGGTTCGGCGAGCCGGTTCTCCCGACCGGGGAACCGGACGGCACAGAGCTCGACCTCGGCCGGCAGCCGCTCGGCCCAGGAGTTGAACGCCGCCCCACCGGCGCCGATGTGCGGTACGCAGATCAACCGGAGCCGGGGATCGGTGACCTTGCGCGGGCGGGTGAGCCACCGGGTGGGTGTGCTCACGGGTTCAGCCGTTGGCGCAGGAGGGCGTCGAGCCGGGCGTCGGCGAGGACCGCGGCCGGCGACTCGACGCCGTACCCGGACAGGTGGATCCGGGCGTCGGGGATCGCCGCCCGCCAGGACTCGGCGACGGCGGTGGCGTCCGGCCCGTCGACGCAGAGAACCGCCGGACCGTCGTACCCGCCGGGCCGGTAGCCGGGTAGCTCGCCGGCGAACTCGGCCCAGGCCAGTTGCGCCCGGGCCACGTCGGCCGGGGACAGTTCCCGGTCGTACCAGCCGGCCGCGCGCATCCGGGCGAGCACCTCGGTGGCATCCTCCCGGCCGGAGAGCGCGAAGCGGCGCGCCAACGCCGTGCACCGCAGGTCGAGCAGGTCCCCGACGTCGGCCCGCGGTCCGGCGGCCGGTCCGACCGCGGGCGGCAGGATCATCGCCAGCGCGACCTGGTGGCCGCGCCGCCGCAGCGCCCGGGCCAGCTCGTACCCGAGCACCGCGCGGTGGCCGAAGCCGGCCAGCAGGTACGGGCCGTGCGGCACGGCGGCCAGCAGCGCGTCGAGAAGGTGGCCGGCCAGCGCGGCCGGCCCGGAGTCCGGCGGGAGCGGACCGGTCACGCCCGGCGCCGTGAAGCCCGTCACCGGCCGGTCGGGCGCCCAGCGTACGGCCGCCTCCCGCTCCCGTTCGGCATGGCTCTCCGAGTGCAGCAGGACCAACGGCGCGGCGCCGCCGCCCGACACGGTCGGGGTCGGGGTCGGACCACAGCGCACCTGCGCCCAGGACCGGGCCCGCCACCGGGAGACCGCGTCGGGGCCCGCGAGCAGGTCCGGGAACGCGGTACGGCCCGGCGCCGGCGCCCGCTCGTTGCCCACGGTCAGGCTCTCCGCCAGCCGGGCCGGGGTCGGGTTGCGCAACGCCACCGAGCTGCGCACGCCGATGCCACGCCGGCGCAGCTCGTCCACGGTGTCGATGATCGAGAGCGAGTCGCCGCCCAGGTCGAAGAAGTCGTCGTACGGGCCGACCTCGGTGTCCAGGACGCCCCGCCAGACCTCGCAGACCGTTTCTTCGATCGCCCGGCAGGTCAGCGGTGTCCCGCTCTGCCGGGTACCGGGTGCGTCGACCGCGGTCATCCCCACCTCCGCCCCTCGCGTGCCTGTCGATCCTCACCGGAGGTCGGTGGGGCGGACCAGGCAGTTCGCCGGCAAGTCCGCTGGGGGGAGTTGCCGTCGCCGTTGCCTGTCCATGGCCGATCGGGCGTGCGTTACTGGGCATCCGGGAGGGACGATGATCGAGACTGAGGTCGTTCTGCGTACGCCGGTGCCGCAGGCCCGCGTCGCGGAACTCGAGCGACGGATGTTCTACGTGTCCGCGCGGATCGAGTCGTTCCGGCTCGTCGTGGACGACGGAACGGTCCGCGCGGTCCGGTTGTTCAGCACGGCGGCGCTGGACCGGGAGGCCCTGTCGGCGAAGCTCAACACCCTGGTCGAGAACGACCTGGGGAGCCAGCCGGAGCAGCCGACCAAGGTGGTCTGGCGGTCCGCCAACCGGCGCGCCACCCACCAGGTGTACGCGCCGCTGCTGGCCGCCGGCGTCGTCAGCGAGGCCGGCGAGGGGCAGATCGCGGTCGGGGAACCCCTGGTCTCGTTGCTGGCGGCCCTGGACCGGCGGCTGCGGGACCTCGTGGTGCGGGCGTTCGGGGCGACCGAGTACCGGTACCCGACGCTGATTCCCACCCGGGTGCTCGACACGGCCGGATACCCGGGCGCCTTTCCCCAGTACCTGATGTTCGTGACCCGGCTGCACGAGGACCTGGACGTGTACCGCGACTTCCAGCGCTCGTACGACGCGACGGGCGCCCTGGACGGCGCGGCGCTGCGGCGATGCTCCAATGTGGACTACTGCCTGCCGCCGACGATGTGCTACCACACCTTCGCCCAGTACCGTGGCCGGGTCCTGCCGGCCGACGGGGTGCACGTCGTGACCTCCCGCGGCAAGTCGTTCCGGTACGAGTCGCGGTACGCCACCACCCTGGAGCGACTCTGGGACTTCACCATCCGGGAGACCGTGTTCTTCGGCGGCCGCGGCGCGGTCCTGGACGCCCGGGAGCGGCTGATGGAGCTGATCTTCGCCCTCGTCGACGAGCTGGGACTGGACGGGCACTGCGAGGTCGCCAGCGACCCGTTCTTCATGGGTGCCGACCGCGCGGCCCGGGCCTGGTCCCAGCGACAGCTCGAACTCAAGTACGAACTGCGGCTGCGGTTGGGCCCGGACCGCGACGTGGCCGTCGGCTCGTTCAACTTCCACGGCGACTTCTTCGGCCGGGGCTTCGACATCACCCGGCCCGACGGGGTCCCGCTGGTCAGCGGCTGCGCCGGGTTCGGCCTGGAACGCCTGGTGTACGCGCTGCTCTGTCAGCACGGCCCCGATCCCGACAACTGGCCGGCGGCGGTCCGCGCGGCGCAGCGCGCCGAACTCGCCGACGAACAGTCCCCGGTGCGCTGATGGCCGCGCGCCCGACCCGTCCCCAGCGGCCTGCGGCGGAAGGAGAGATCTGGTGAGCGACGCCGTCGCGGACGACACCTACCAGGTCGTCGTCAACCACGAGGAGCAGTACTCGATCTGGCCCGCGCGTCGCGAGCCGCCCGAGGGCTGGCGGGGCGAGGGCACCGTCGGCACCAAGGCGGACTGTCTCGCCCACATCGCCGAGGTCTGGACCGACCTGCGTCCGTTGAGCGTCCGCGCGGCGAGCGCCCGCGCCGACGCGTCGTAGTCGCCGCCGGCCGGGTAGAGGAGAACCAACCGTGAACGTGGAACAGGCCGAGAGCCGTACCGGTGACGTCGACCGGGCGCGGCGGGCCGAGCGGATCCGGCAGCGGCTGCTCGGCTCCACCCACCGTTCCGTGTCGATCGACCGGGTCGACCGGGACGGGCCGCTGCCGCTGTCGGCCGGGCAGCAGCAGATGTGGGTGCTGTACCAGCTCGATCCGGCCAGCCCCGCGTACCTCATGGCCTGGACGCTGCGGCTCGCGGGCGAGCTGGACGTCGAGGCCCTGCGGTGGGCCTGGGAGCGGCTCGTGCACCGGCACGAGATCCTGCGGACCCGCTACGGCCAACCGGGGGACGAGCCGGTCGGGTACCTCGACCCGCCGGTCCGCTTCGAGCTGCCGGTGGTCGACCTGTCCGGCGAGCCGGCGGCCGAGCGCCAGGAGCAGGCGCTCCGGATCACCGCCGCGCGGCGGCGGCAACCGTTCGACCTCGAGACCGAACATCCGCTGCGGGTGACGCTGATCCGGCTGGCGCCGGACCGGCACCTCATGGTCGTCGTCACGCACCACATCGCCTGCGACGGGGCGTCGTACCGGCGGATCGGCGCCGAGGTGAGCGCCGGGTACGCCGAGCGCGCCGCCGGCCGCCCCGCCGCGCTGCCGGAACCGCCGATCCAGTACGCCGACTACGCCGGCTGGGAACGCGGGCGGACGGCCGGTGACGCGCTGCGCGACCATCTGGCGTACTGGCGTCGTCACCTGGACGGCCTGGCGGAGCTGGCCCTGCCGACGGACCGGCCCCGGCCGCCCCGGCCGGACTGGCGCGGCGGGGCGGTCGAGGTCCCGCTCGGGCCGCAGCTGAGCGAGCGGATCCGGGCGCTGGCGAGCGCCCGGCAGGCCACCCCCTACCTGGTGCTGCTCGCCGCCTTCCAGACGATGCTCGCGCAACTGTCCGGCACCGAGGACGTGGCGGTGGGTACGCCGGTGGCGATGCACGCGCTGCCCGAACTCGACCAGCTCATCGGGTACACCGTCAACACGGTGGTGGTGCGCGCGCGCTGCCCGCGCGACGGCACGTTCGGCGCCGTGCTGGCCGAGGTCCGGACGGTCGCCCTGGCCGCGCTCGACCATCGGGAGGTGCCGTTCCGGCTGCTCGTCGACGAGCTGCGGCCGGCCCGGGACGCCGGCGGCAACCCGCTGTTCCAGGTGGCGTTCGACCTGAACCCCACCGACGACGGCGTGTTCGACCTACCCGGGGTCGACGTAACGCCGGTCGGGGCGCCGGAACGGACGGTGGCCAAGTTCGACCTCACGGTCCACGTCGCGGAGGAGCCCACCGGGCAGTTGTCGGCGCACCTCGAATTCGCCCGGGCGCTGTTCGACGAGGAGACCGCCCAACGCCTCGCCACCCACTACGGCGTGCTGCTCGACGCGGTGGTCCGGGAACCGGACCTGCCGTTGGCGCAGCTGCCCACGCCGTACCTGCCGAACCGGACGCCCGGCGGGCCGGACGGCGACCGGGCAGCGACGGCACCGGCCGTCGCGCCGGCCGTCAGCGGTGGCGACGGACCGCCGCCCGCCGGGGAACTGCTGGGCACGCTCGACGAGGTGTGGCGGGACGTGCTGCGGGTCGACCACGTCGACCCGGACGACAACTTCTTCGACATCGGCGGCGACTCGATCCGGGCGGTCGCCCTCGCCGGCCGGCTCAAGACGCGGGGCCTGGACGTGACCGCGGCGGACCTCTACGCCCACCAGACGGTCAGCGACCTGGCCCGGGCGGTCGCGGTCCGGCGCCGGGCGGAGGTGCCCACCGGGATCGCCCCGTTCGCCATGGTGGGCCGGGCGGACCGGGACGCGTTGCCGACGGACCTGGCGGACGCCTACCCGGTGGGTGCCGGCCAGCTCGGCATGATCGTCGAGATGCTGGCCCGGCCCGACCTGAACCTCTACCAGGACTCCACCTCCTTCCTGATCCGTGGCGACGGCCCGTTCTCGGCCTCGGCCTTCCAGCAGGCGGTGCAGCTCGTCGTGGACCGGCACGAGGTGCTGCGCACCACGTTCGACCTGAGCAGCTACTCCATCCCCCTGCAGCTGGTGCGGCGCGAGGTCAGCTACCGGCCCGGGGTCACCCGGGGCGACGCCGTCGGCCCGGACGGCTGGGAGCCCCGGCTGCGCGCGTACTTCGACGAGCGACGGCGCAACCCGATGACGCTGACCGAGGCGCCGCTGGTGCGGTTCCACGCGCACACCGCGGCGAACACCGACGACTGGTGCTTCTCGGTCACCGAATGCCATCCGGTGCTGGAGGGCTGGAGCTTCCACAGCCTGATGATGGAGATCCTCACCGCCTACCGGGAACTGCGGGCCGGCCGGGTGCCGGTGTCCCCGGAACCGGTGCCGTTCCGGTACGCGGACTACATCGCCGCCGAGCTGGCCGCGCTGCGGTCGGAGTCCGACCGCGCCTACTGGCGGGAGGTCGTCGAGGGCCGGTCGCCGGGCCGGCTGCCGGCCGCCTGGCGGGACGACCCGGGCGCCGCGCGGGACCGCTACCAGCACAGCGTCGGGTTCGACGACCTCCAGGAGGACCTGCGCCGGCTCGCGGCCGAGACCCGGACCTCGCTGAAGGCGGTGCTGCTGGCCGCGCACCTGACGGTGATGAGCGCGGTGACCGAGGCGACGGACTTCTGCACCGGCCTGGTGACCGACGCCCGACCGGAGATGGTCGGCGCGGAGCGGGTCCCCGGCTTCTACATCAACACGGTGCCCTTCGCGATGCCCACCGGGGCTCGGACCTGGGGGGAGCTGGTCCGGCTCGTCTACCGGGGACTGACCGAGATGTGGCCGCACCGCAGGTTCCCCATGCCGATGGTGCAGCAGGAGTTCGCCCCCGGCACCCGCCTCGTCGAGGTGATGTTCAACTATCTCGATTTCCACCAGGTGGACAAGGACCTGGTGCACTGGGAGGCGACGGTCGACGAGTCGGAGAACGAGTTCGCCCTGCACGTGTTCACCCTCGCCGGCGAACGCTCCGGGGTGCTCCGGCTCAACACCACCAACCACGTGCTGACCCGGGACGCGACGCGCCGGCTCGGCGACATGTACCGGGCCGTACTGGAGGACATGGCCCGCGGGTCGGCGGGCGATGCCACGGCGGCCCGCCTCGCACCCGACGACGTGCGCCGGCTCGCCGCCGGCCGGGACGCCGCCGCGCCGGGCCCGGAGCCGGCCCCGGTCCCCGACGCGTTCGCCGGGTGGGTCAGCAGCCGGCCGGACGCGGTCGCGGTCCGGTCCGGGCAGGTCCGGCTCAGCTACGCGCAGCTCGACGCGGCGGCGCGGGAGGTGGCGGACCGGCTGCGGCAGGCGGGCGTACGCCCGGGTGGGTTGGTCGCGGTGGCGGCGCGGCACGACGTGTCGCTGCCGGCGACGCTGCTCGGGGTCTGGCGCGCGGGCGCCGCCTGGCTGGCCCTCGACGGCGCGCTCTCGCCGGGGCAGCGGCGCGCGGCGGCCCGCGCCGGGGGAGCGGACGCCCTCATCGAGGCGGACACCGTGACGGAGCTGGGCCCGCCGGCCGACGGGTCGGGGGCCGGCGGGCGGCCCGGCTCGGCCGCCTGCGTGCTGCCCGATGCGCGGACCGCGCCCGGCGGCGGAGCCGTGCTCTCACACCGCGCGCTGGCGTCCGCGTTGGCGGGGCTCCGGGCCGGGCTCGCCGACAGTGGCGCCCCGTCGACCGAGGAGTCGGTCTGGTTGTTCGCCAGCCCGTTCCCCTCCTGGCCGGCCCTGGTCGAACTGCTCCTGCCGATCGTCACGGGCGGACAGCTCGTCGTCGCCGCACCGGAGCCGGAGCGGGCCGCATCGGCCCGGTCCGCGGCGGCGGCCGTCGGTGGGCCGTCGGCACCGGTCACCCATTTGCACGCCCCGCCCGCGACCCGGTGGCAGGTCGAGGCCGGCACCGGGCGGGAGACCGCGGCGGGACCGGGCGCCGGGTCGCCGACCGCCGTCCTGGTCGGTGGCGACCCCCTGCTCGCGGTGGCCCACCCGGCCGGCACCGACGCGGACCTCCGGCTGATCGAGGTGGGCGGCGCCGACACGTCGCCGGGATGGCTGACCCTCGCCGGCCGGCCGCTACCCGGTGTGCGGCCGTACGTCCTGGACCCGCACCTGCGCGCCGTGCCGATCGGGGTGATCGGCGAGTTGTACGTGGGTGGGCCGGTGCTGCCCGACGGGTACCACGCCGATCCGGTCGGGACCGCCGAGCACCTCGTCCCCGACCCCGCCGGCCACGGTGGACAGCGGCTCCTGCGAACCGGTCGGCTCGCCCGGCTGCACGGGGACGGCCGGCTGGAACACCTCGGCCCCGTGCGGGCGCACACCACCGCGGACACCGGTCTGGTCGACCTCGCCGAGATCCGTGCGGCACTGTGCGCCCAGCCGCAGGTACGCGAGGCGTACGTCCTGCTGCGGCCGACGGCGGCCGACGGGCGCACGCTGGTGGCGTACCTGCGGCCGGTCCCCGGCACGGCCGTCGACCCCGGCGAGCTGCGCCGGGTCCTGGCCGACCGGCTGCCCCGACGGCTGGTCCCGGACGTCCTGGTCCCGGTCGAGACGTGGCCGCTGACGCCCGAGGGCCGGGTCGACCCGGACGCGCTGCCCGACCCACCCGCCGCGGACGCCGCGGCCGGCCGTCGTACACCGTGGGACGCGGAGTTCGAGGCGCTGCTGCGGGCCGTGCTGCCGACCCTGCCCGCCGACGCCGAGCTGACCCCGGACGCCGAGCTGACCGTCCTGGGCCTGAATTCGCTCTCCACCGTGGAGCTGCTCATCTCGCTGGAACACGCCTACGACGTCAGCATCTCCGGCGGACGGCTGGTCCTGGACATGTTCGAGACCCCGGCGACCCTCTGGGACGGGATCTCCCGCCTGCGGACCGCGCGACCGGACCCGACCGGTGCGATCCCATGACGCCGTACGCACCGACCGGACCCGCACGACCGACTGACAGCCGACACGGAGGTGGCCATGTCCATCGCAGACATTGACACGTCGTTGCGCGACGGCATCCGGGATGCCGTCGCCGACATCCTGGAGATCGAACCCGACGAGATCACCTGGACCAGCAGCTTCGAACAGGACCACTACGCCGACTCGTTGCAGCGCATCGAGATCCTCGCCGCTCTGGAGCGCCGGCTCGGCATCACGATCGACCAGTCCCTGCTGCCCAGGATGACCGACCTGTCCAGCACCTACGCCGTGGTCGCCGAGACCCTGGCGAACCGGTAGCGGGACGGAGGGAGCTGGCCATGTCGGCCGAGTCGACGCGCCGGCGCGTGGTGATCACCGGCCTCGGTGTCATCAGCAGCATCGGCACCGGGGCGGACGAGTTCGCCCGGGCGGTACGCGCGGGCCGGTCCGGCGTGGGACCGGTCCGGGCGTTCGACACCGAGGGATTCGAGCACCGGAACGGGTGCGAGGTGCCGGACTTCGACCCGGCGGCGTGGATCGACCGGCTCGATCCCGGTGAACTGGGCCGGGCCAGCCAACTCGCCGTCGCCGGCGCCCGACTGGCCCTCGCCGACGCGCGGCTCGCCCCGGCGTACCTGCGCGCCCGGCCGGCGATCGTCGCGGTCGGCACGACCAGCGGCGAGACCAGGGAGGTGGAGCTGGCGCTGCGGCACCAGCTGACCACCGGCACGACGGACCTCGACCCGGGTGCCGCCCGGCGGGCCCGATCCGGGCGCCTGTCCGCGGACATCGCGCGGGAGTTCGACCTGACGGAGGTCGAGGCGGTCACGGTGCCGACCGCGTGTGCCGCCGGCAACTACGCGATCGGCTACGGCTACGACGCGATCGCCGACGGCGACGCGGAGCTGGCGCTCTGCGGCGGGGTGGACGCCATGGTCCGCACCAACTTCGTCGGATTCCACCGGCTCGGCACCCTCGCACCCGCCGAGTGCGCTCCCTTCGACCGGGACCGGCAGGGCGTCCTCATCGGCGAGGGGAGCGGGATGCTCGTCCTGGAGCACCTCGACGCCGCCCGGGCGCGCGGCGCCCGGATCTACGCCGAGGTGCTCGGGTACGGGCTGAGCTGCGACTCGCACCACGCCGTGTCGCCGGACCGGGACGGCGTGGCCAACTGCATCGCCCGCGCGCACGCCGACGCGGGTGTCGCGCCGGACGACGTCGACTTCATCTCCGCCCACGGCACCGGGACGAGGACCAACGACCTGACCGAGGTGGCCGCCATCCGCCAGGTCTTCGGCGACCGGCTCCCGCCGACGGTCTCGGTCAAGTCGATGTTGGGTCACGCCATGGGCGCCGCGAGCGCGCTGGCCGCGATCGCCTGCGCGCTGGCGCTCACCGAGGGCTTCATCCCGCCGACGATCAACCATCGGCACCCGGACCCGGAGATCGACATCGACTGCGTACCGAACCGGGCGCGACCGGCGCGGCTGCGTCGGGTGCAGAACAACGCCCTGGCCTTCGGCGGGAACAACGCCGTCCTGCTGCTCGGGGCGTACTCGTGACCGCGGCGCGCGCGGTCATCACGGGCTGGGAGACCCACTCGCCCCTGGGTCACGGCGCCGACGCGCACACCCGCGCCGCGGCATTCGCCGTGCGCCGGGACGACGCTCCCCGCCGGGTGCCCGACTTCGAGGTACGGCGGGTGCTCGGCACCAAGGGGACCCGTTCGATGTGCCGGGCCAGTGGCCTCGCGGTCGCCACCTCGGGACGGTTGCTGACCCGGTTCGCCCTGGACCAGCAGCGGCGCGCGGGCTACCCGGACGACGATCTCGGCCTGGTGCTGGCCACCAGCGACAACGTGCGGACGATCGTCGACTTCAACCGGGACAGCTGGACCGGGGCCCGCCCGTACGACGTGGACCCGGCGCAGCTGCCGGTGACGCTGATGAACGTGCACGCCGGCCAGTGCGCCATCTGGCACCGGCTGCGCGGGCCGAACTCCACGATCTGCGGTTCCCACGTCGGGTCGCTGCTGGCCCTGCGCTACGCCGGCCGGCTGCTGCGGCGCGGACGCGCCCGCGCGATGCTCTGCGGGGCGGTGGAGGAGGACAGCGAGGCCCGGTCGGCGTACGCGGCGGCTCGGGCGGCGCCCGGGCCACGGCGGCCACCGGGCGAGGGCTGCGTCGTCTTCCTGGTCGAATCCGCCGATCGGGTCGTTCCCGAACGGCCGGTGCTCGCCGAGTTGCTGACGGTGGAGTTCGGCTTCGCGCCGCGCGACGGCGCGGTCCGGGCCGCTCTCGCGGCCTGCCTGTCCCGGGCGCTGACCCGCACGGGCGTGCCGGCGGAGCGGATCAGCGCGGTGGTTCCGTCGCCGGCGGTGGACGCGCGCGGCGACGAGGAACAGCTCGCGATCAAGGCCGTCCTCGGCGAGGTTCCCGTGGTGTCGAGCGTCCACGACGCGCTGGGGGACACCGACGCGGTGGCGGCGGCGTTCCAGATCGTCCAGCTGCTGACCGACCCGGCGCTGGCCGGCCGGGTCGCGGCGGTCACCGCGACCGATGCCGAGGGACGGGTCGGATGCGCGCTGCTGCGGATGGCCTGACCGACCCTGTCCCCTCCAGAAAGGACCCGACCGCGATGGAATCGACAAGCACCGGCGACAGGCCGGTCGTCCTGTACCTCACCAACGGCAGCGAGCTGATGCGGGTCGGTGGCAACGCGCTGCGGACCGCCGCGGTCGACGAGGCACTGCACCGCTGCGCGATCACCACCACGCACCGGGTGCGCTGCGTCGACGAGGAGGACTGCGCGCACGCGGCGCCGGCCGAGCCGGCGGCGGCGGCGGGTATCGGCCAGGACGCCGCGTTCCACAACGCCTACTGTTCCGTGGCCGGGCAGCGGGTGCGCGAGGTGGCCGAACGGGTCCGGCCGGACATCGTGGTGGCCACCGGACTGGAGATGTGGCGCTACCTGCACGTGGCGAAGGAGACGACCGGGGCGGCCGCCGTGCTCGACCTGGTGAACGCCGATTCGCAGCTCGCCGGCGAGATCTGGTCGGTGCTGCGGTCCCGTCCGGACGCCGAGACCTTCGGACTCGACGACGGGGTGGCCCTGCGCCGGGTCGAGGCCGCCGCGCTCAGCTTCGTGGACCACCTGTGGACCTGCACCCGGCTGGACGCGGCGGCCCTGTCCGCGCTGCACGACTTCCCGATCGACAACGTCACGGTCGTGCCGAACGCGGTGACGTCACCGGCGGCCCGGCCGCAGCACTCCGGCGTGGAGCAAATCGTCTACCTCGGCCGGTTCGGCTGGTTCCCCAACTACCTCGCGGCCGAGTTCCTGATCGACGAGCTGGCCCCGATGCTGGCCCGCTCCGCGACCCCGTTGCCGATCGTGCTCGCCGGCTTCGGACCGCCCGCGTCGCTGCTGCGGCGGCGGCTCCCGGCGGCGGTGCGGCTGCTGGCCGACCCGGTCACGATCGATCACCTGTGGCCGGACTCGCTGCTCGCCGTCCCGCTGACCCTCGGCGGCGGCAGCCGGTTGAAGATCCTCGAAGCCTTCGCGGCCGGCTGCCCGGTGGTCTCCACCGCCAAGGGCATCGAGGGCATCGACGCCGAGGACGGCGTGCACTACCTGCGGGCGGAGACGGCGGCCGAGATGACCGACGCGGTCAGCCGGGTCACCGCGGACCACACCCTCCGGGAGAACCTGACCAAGGCCGGCTTCGACCTGCTCAACGACGCCTACACGCCCCAGCGCCTGATCCCCCTGGTCGCCGGCAGCCTGCGCCGGTTCACCGCCGTACGCCGCTGACGACCCGCCGCCGCGCCGGCCCCGGCCGGGCACCGGGTGCCGGCGGCCGCGCGGGTCAGGCCCTCGCCGGTACGTCGACCGGGTGCAGGACGGTCGCCAGGTCGGCGAGCGGGCGGAGGTTGAGGAAGTCCTCCAGGTGCAGGCCGTGCCACCCCTGCTCGGCGAGCCGGCGCAGCACCGCCGGTACCCGGTCCAGCCGTCCGCCGGTGAGCGCGTACGGGTCCTCCAGCAGGGCCCGCGGCGCCGCGTGGGTACGGACCGCGGCCAGCAGCGCCCGCTCGCCGTCGGTCCGGGGCGGCCGGGGACGGGCCGGCGCACCGCGACCGTCGGCAGCCGTACCGGTCCGCCCGAACGCCGCCGGATCCGTGGTCACCGCGTAGCCGCGGGGGGTGATCGCGGCCGGGCACGAGTCGAGGCGCGCCATCAGCCAGCGGTGCAGCGCGACGGCGTCCAGGTCGGCGGTGCGGGCCAGCACGTCGGCGTGCATCGTGGCCCGACCCGCCTCGGTGACCAGTCGCACCGCGCACCGGCTCACGTCGGGATGGGTGGCGATCAGGTCCCGTACCGCCGCGGGTCTGATCCGGCAGCCGTCGACCCACGCCCAGCCCTCGGCCAGCGGCGGTCGGCTGCGCCCGGCGAACGGCGGCACGGTGCGCAGGACGAGTTCCCGCGTGCTGCCGGCCTGCTGGACCAGCAGACTCTCCAGGTGCCGGAGCAGGGCGGAGGTGGTGGCCCGGTCCCGGACCCGGCTGGGCACGTGCAGGGTCACCTCCCCGAGGTCGGGGCCGTACTGCGCGCTGAGCCGGATCCAGTTCTGCCAGGGTTCCTCCGCCTCGGTCAGCCGGGTGTCCGCCAGCGCCCGGGCCAGCGTCGCGGCGTCGCACGGTGGTCGCCCGCCCGGCGCGGCGCTCGGCTGGTCGCCCACCACGAAGTTGAACTGGGGGATGAGGTCGCTGCTGGTGCCGCGTTGGTGCTGCACCCGGATCCCCTCCAGCAGCGTCTCGGTGTTGTCGCACTCGGCACGCTGGGTGGCCGTCAGTTGGGCGCCGGCCGCCTGGCGCAGCAACGACCCCACCGTGTCCGCCCAGTCGACCTCCACGCTGGCCAGCGCGGGCAGCACGGTGGAGGTCACCGTGTTCCGGCGGCGGGCACTGAACCGGTTGTTGACCACCGTCGACACCCCGATCGTCCGGAACCCGGTGGTGGCGGACATGACGGCCGCGTACGCGCCGAGCAGGACCGCCGACGCGGGGACCCGGTACCGCTCGGCCAGCTGGTCGAGGGCCAGGGCGGCGGCGGGTGACCGCAGCCGGGCGACGTGCACGCTGTGCCGGCCGGTGTCGCGTCCCTCGCTGATCTCCGGGAACAGCGTGTGCGGGATGGCGGCCATCTGCCGGCGCCAGTACGCCAGACCCGCCCGGTTGCGCCGCGCCCCCGCCTCGGTCGACTGCTCCGCCGCGAGTTCACGCGGCTGTCCGTACCGGTCGTCGGCGGCGACCGGCGCGGGGTCGAGCAGCACGGCGAGGTCGCGGCGGAGCACGTCCCCGCCCCACACGTCCGCGGCGACGTGGTCGAGCAGGACGAGCACGTCGAGCACGCGGTCCCCGCGGGCGACGAGAATCGCCCGCCCGCAGGACCGGGTCACGTCGAACGGCGGGTACCCGGCGCCGACGATCTCCGCCACACACCGTTCCCGCGCCGCCGGGTCCGCGTCCGCCGGCAGCCGGACCATCTCGTACTCCAGCGCCGGATCGCCGATCCGCTGGAACGGCTCGCCGTCGGCGGCCACGAGGTAGCGGGTACGCAGGGATTCGTGCCGGTCGCAGAGCCGGTGCAGCGCGTCCGTCGCGGTCCCCAGCGGCACGCCGGGCTCGGCGAGCCCGACCCGGAAGCCGACCGGGTCGAAGGTGCGGCGGTCGGGGAACCGGTACTGGTCGAGCCAGGGCCAGGCCTGCCCCCAGCTCAGCGGGTACGTGGCAGCGGCACCGTCAGCCGTGGACAATCCGGCACCTCCTGGTGTCTGGTCGTGCGGTCTCGCCGGTCAGGCCGTGCCCTTGGCCTCCCGCTCCAGCAGCTCGGCGAAGGCGAGCCAGCCCTCGGAGCACTGGCGGGCCAACCGGGCCACGGAGTACGTGCAGTGCGGTGGCAGGGCCGTCGGCACCTGGTGCCACTCCGGCGCGTTGACCACCCGCAGGCTGAGCCAGCGCAGGAACTGCCGGCCCGAGTCGGTGAAGCGCAACGACGGATCCTGCTGCAGGCTGTGCAGCAGGTCGTCGATGTTCGCGCCGACCCGTCGCATCGTCCGCGTCACCTGGCCGTCCACCGCGGCCGGCCGCCGTACCCCCAGGGTGGGGTCCTCGCCGCGGTCGAGCCGGGCCCGTACGTCGCGGACCGTGGCCGGGGAGATGCCCGCCCGGCGTGCGGTCTCGCGCAGCGACGTCCGCGGATCGCGCCGGATTATCTCGGCCGCGATCCGGCGGCCCCGGTCGCCGTCCACCGGACGCGCCCGGCCGTCGCGGCCGATCCGGGCCGAGGGCTGCGGCACGGTGGTGAGCGACCGGCGGATGGCGCCGACGGTCCCCGGTGCCAGGCCGGTGATCTCCGCGATGGTGCGGTCGGACCACGAGCCGAACGAGGTGATGATGCGGCGCGCCGCCGCGGTGCGGTCGGCCAGGGACAGTGGCAGACCGTGCCCCGCGTTCGCGCGGACGGATTCGACGAACGCCTGTTCCTCCGTGCCGTCGAAGAATCGCACGTCGATCGTCCGCCGGCCGCGCAGCACGGCAGCGTGCAGGCGGTGCATGCCGTCGACGACCCGCATGGCCGTCCGGTGCACGAGGATCGGCGGTAGGTCACCGTCCAGCTCCGCCAGGACCCGGACGTACGCGGGGTCCGCGCCGTCGAGCCGGGGGGAGTCGGCCGGCGCGAGTCGGTCCAGCGGGACCCGGACCGGACGGGCCTGCTGCCGGGGATCGTCCGGCGCGGTCAGGACGGGTAGCTCGCGGGGGAGCGCCGGCACCGTGCCCGACCCGTCACTGCCGTCCACCTCTCCCATGCCGCACCCCAGTTCACGAAGCCGACGAATCGATTCACCGCGACCGGCCGACGCCGTGGTGGCGCCACGTCACCCGCCGTCCACCGGGTCCGGCGGACCGATCAACCGAAAGACCAAGACCAATATCTGGTTGCCGGAACCGGGAAGTCCGCGAAGCCGGACGCCTCCGGACAGTGCCGTCTTCGACACCGGCTGACGTCGGCGCCGGCATCGGAACCCACCGGACGGCACCGGACACCGTCACCGACGTCCCCGGCAGCGAGAGTCGTTCGGGCTTTCATCCAGTGAAAGCAGCCGTCCCGACCATGGACGTCGCGCGGGATGATGCGGCCCCGACGACATTCATCCAGGAAGGTGCGGTGACATGGCGTTCGCGCGTGACCAGTGGTATGTGGCGGCCTACGACAGCGAGGTCGGCCGGGACCTGCTCGCCCGCACGGTGCTCGGCGAGCCGCTGGTGCTGTACCGCACCGGTGCCGGGGAGGCGGTGGCGCTCGCCGACCGGTGCGTCCATCGGCGCTACCCGCTGTCGGAGAGCCGGCTCGACGGCGACACGATTGTCTGCGGTTACCACGGCTTCACCTACGACCCGACCGGCGCGTGCGTCTTCGTACCGGGTCAACAGCGCATCCCGCGCACCGCGCGGGTCGCCTCGTACCCGGTGGTGGAACAGGACTCCTTCGTCTGGGTCTGGATCGGCGACCGGGACCGGGCCGACCCGGCCGCGATTCCCCGCGCGCCCTGGCTGGCCGACCCGCGGTACGCGGTGGTCCGCGACATGGCTCCCCTGAACGCGCGGTACGAGCTGCTGGTGGACAACCTGATGGACCTGTCCCACGAGACCTATCTGCACGGCGGCTACATCGGCACGCCGGAGGTGGCGAGCACCCCGATCACCACCGAGGTGGACGAGGAGCGGGGCATCGTCTACGTCAGTCGGCACATGGACGACGCCGAGTGCCCGCCGTTCTACGCGCGCTCCACCGGGATCCAGGGCCGGATCACCCGCTGGCAGGACATCGAGTACCACCCGCCGTGCCTCTACCTCCTGCACAGCCGGATCGCGCCGCGGGGCGTCCTCCCGCCCGCCGAGGGCGCGGACAGCGAGGCCTTCCACGCCGAGATCGTGTACGCCATCACCCCGTCGACCGCGCACACCACCTACAACTTCTGGGCCGTGGCCCGCGACTTCGCGATCGACGACGAGTCGGTCGGCGAGTACCTCTACAACAGCAACCGGACCGTGGTCACGCAGGACGTGACGGCGCTCGACATCCTGGAGCGGGTGATCGCGGCCGAGCCGGCGGACCGCCAGGAACTGAGCATCAACATCGACACCGGTGGCCTGGCCGCCCGGCGGCTGCTGGCCCGGATGGTCGGGTCGGGGACGGTGGGAGTGCCGCGGTGAGTTCCCGAGCCGACGTGCTCACCGGGGACCGGGTCTACCGGATCCAGTGGATACCGGGCACGGACACCCTGCGCGGGACCTGCCACTGCGGTGCCGAACGCGTCGCCGAGGAGCCGGTCGAGTTGTGGGACTGGTTGCTCGCCCATCCGCGGGACCACCGGGCCGCCGCTGTGCCGGCGTCCGGGCCGTCGAGGCCGGCGGCGGTGCGGGTGTGACCGGGGACGACCTGACCGGCGTGGACCTGGTGGTCACGCGTCGGGAGCGGGTGGCGGCGCAGGTCGTCGCGATCAGCCTGGGCCGTCCCGACGGCGGTGACCTGCCCGAGTGGGAGCCGGGCGCGCACGTCGACCTGGAGTTGGAGGCCGGACTGGTACGCCAGTACTCCCTCTGCGGCGATCCGGCGGACCGATCCGCCCTGTGCGTCGCGGTACAGCGCGAACCGGACGGGCGCGGCGGCTCCCGGCTGGTCCACGAGCGGCTCACCGTCGGCGCCACGGTCCGGGTACGCGGACCGCGCAACACCTTCCCGCTGGTTCCGGCACGGCGGTACCTCTTCGTCGCCGGTGGCATCGGCATCACCCCGATCAGGCCGATGGTCGCCGCCGCCGACGCCGCGGGTGCGCAGTGGCGGCTGGTGTACGGGGGACGCAGCCGCGCCACCATGGCCTTCGCGGCCACCCTGCGGGAGACGTACGGCGACCGGGTCAGCCTGCACCCGCAGGACCGGGACGGGTTGCTCGACCTGGCCGGACTACTCGGCCGGCCCGGCGCCGGTCTCGTCTACTGCTGCGGACCGGAGTCGCTCGTCGACGCGGTGGAGCGGCACTGTCGTGGCTGGCCGCCCGGCCGCCTGCACGTCGAGCGCTTCACCCCGCGGCGCGACACCGGCGGGCCGGAGGCGGCGATCGAGGTCGAGCTCGCGGTCTCCGGACGGACGGTGACCGTGCCGCCGGGTACGCCGATCCTGCGGGCGGTGGAGGAGGCCGGCGTGCGGGTCCTCTCATCCTGCCGGGAGGGCACCTGCGGCACCTGCGAGACGACGGTGCTCGCCGGTGTGCCGGAGCATCGGGACGCCCTGCTCACCGAGCAGGAGCGGGCCGCCGGGGACGTCATGATGATCTGTGTCTCCCGGGCCCGTACCCCGCGGCTGGTGCTGGAGCTGTGATCGGACCGGCGCGGGCGGGATGATGGCGGGGTGCGTGGGCAACCGGGGCGGTCGGTGACGAGCAAGGTGCTGGCGCTGCTCGACGCGTTCAGCCCGACCAGCCCGGCGTTGACCCTGAGCGAGCTGGCCCGCCGCGCCGAGCTGCCGTTGTCCACCGTGTACCGGCGGGCCGCGGAACTGGTCGAGTGGGGGGCGCTGGAGCGCGGCGACGACGGGCGGTACCGGGTGGGCCTGCGGCTGTGGGAGGTGGGTTCGCTCGCTCCGAGGGGCCTGGGGCTGCGGGAACTGGCCCTTCCGGTGATGGAGGACCTGTACGAGGTGACCCACGAGAACGTCCAGCTCGCCGTCCGGCAGGGTCTCGAACTCGTCTTCATCGAACGGATCACCGGGCGGGACGCGGTGCCCGTACTCACCCGGGTGGGTGGCCGGTTCGCGATGCACGCCACCGGCGTGGGGCTGGTCCTGCTCGCCCACGCGCCGGTCGAGGTGCAGGAGGAGGTGTTGGCCGCGCCGCTGGAGCGGTACACCGACCTCACCATCACCGACCCGGCCCGGCTGCGCCGCTGCCTCGCCGACGTGCGGCGGGTCGGGTACGCGGTCAGCGACCGCCAGGTCACCATGGACGCCCTCTCGGTGGCCGCGCCGATCCGGGCGTCGGAGGGTGTGCTGGCGGCGATCTCACTGGTGGTCGCCCACGACCGGGCGGACCCGGTGGTGCTGGCTCCGCTGGTCCAGGCCGCGGGCCGGGTCCTCTCCCGGGCACTGGGCAGTCCACCCCGGCAACCACCGGGGTGGACGCCGTCACCGCCCCGCGGCGGGACGCGGTAACTCGTCCGGCCGCCCGTCGCCCGTCCCGGGCCTGGCCACGGCTGCCGGGTCCACCGACGCCACGGCCGATCCGGATCGAATTTGTCACGACAAGATAACAACCTGACCCCGACGGCATGTCCAACCCGTCCAGTGGGTTGCGGATCGGGACCCCCGGCGGAATATTGCTCTGATCAACTTGCCTGATCCGGGCTCCGACCGGCGGAGACGGGATCATCGGTCACTGGAGACCACATGTCCACAAGGGTCGTCGGGCACCTCACGGTCCCACCGTCGTCGCGTCGTCCGGCCGACGCGGCGAGGTGCGGGCGGTGACGTCACCGCCGCGGACCCGCGACCGGTCGACGGACCCCGTCACGGACCCGCCCGATCCCGCGACCGCCGCGCCGCCGCCGGCTCGGGGTGGCACCATCCGGGACCGGCTGATCGGCATCATCGCCCTGCCCGTCCTGGCCGTCCTGCTGTTGCTCGGCTACATCACGGTCATCGAGGTGTCCGACTACCGGGCCGTGACCGCGGCCGGCGAGTCGGTGTCCCTCGCGCTCGCGGTGCAGGACCTGACCGAGGAGTTGCAGACCGAACGCGGTCTGAGCGCGGGTCTGCTCGGCGGCAACACCGGCTTCCGCGACGAACTCGGTCCGGTCCGGAAGCGGGTGGACGAACGGCGGCAGGCGCTCGCCAGGATGGCCGCCGAGGCCGGCGACCTGGCCGACCGGTTCGACGGGCCGCTGCGGCAACTCGACGGACTCGCCGTGCTGCGGTCCGGCACCGACAGCGGCGGCGTCGGTCGGGCCGCCACGTACCTGTTCTTCACCGAGCGCATCGCGAGCCTGAACCGCATCGACTTCGGCCTCGGCGACGTCGCGGACCGGGAGCTGCGACGGCGGGCGGCCACCCTGGACGCGCTGAGCCGGGTCAAGGAGGGCACCGCCCAGCAGCGGGCCTTCCTCAACGGGGTGTTCTCGGCCGGCGGGTTCGCCGACAGCGAGTTCGCCCAGTTCGCCGCGATGCGGGCGGCCCGGGACACGGCCCTGAACGACTTCGCCGCCCAGGCCACCCCCGGCGAGCGGGCCGCCGGCGACTGGGTGCTGGACACCGGCGCGGCCCGGGAGGCCGCCTACTTCGAGCAGGTCGCTGTCGACTCGGCCGACGGCCGACGGCTGCAGGTCAACCCCCAGTCCTGGTGGTCGGCCCTGACCACCGTGCTGGACGGCATGCGTCAGCTCCAGCGGCACGTCGGCGCGGGGATCGAGGCCCGGGCCGAGGAACTCCGGACGGAGGCCACCAGGCGCCTGGTCCTGCTGGTCTCCCTGGTGCTCGCGTTCCTCGCCGGCGCGGTCGCCCTGCTGGTGGTGGCCGGCAGGTCGATCACCCGTCCGTTGGCGGTCCTGGCCATGGAGGCGAACGACCTGGCCACCACCAGGCTGCCCGTTGCCGTGCACCGGTTGCAGGACGGTGATGACCAGGAGAGTCCCGAGGCGCCGCCACCGGTCCACGTCCCGGCCCGGTCCAGCGTCGAGGTCCGGTCCGTCGCCCGCGCTCTCGACCAGGTGCAGGAGGTCGCCTTCCGGCTCGCCACCGAGCAGGCCATGCTGCGTCGCAGCACCACCGAGTCGCTGGCGAACCTCGGCCGGCGCAACCAGAACCTGCTGCGGCGCCAGCTCGGCTTCATCACCGAGCTGGAACGGGAGGAGACCGACCCGACCGGGCTCGCCAACCTCTTCGAGCTGGACCATCTCGCCACCCGCATGCGCCGCAACGCGGAGAGCCTGCTGGTGCTGGTGGGTGCCGCGGGGCCGCGCCAGTGGCTGGCCCCGCTGGGGATCGCCGACGTGATCCGGGCCGCCGTCTCCGAGGTAGAGGAGTACCGCCGGGTACAACTGCGCCGCATCGACGACGCCTGGGTGGTCGGCGCCAGCGTGACCGCGGTGGCCCACGTGCTCGCCGAGCTGATCGAGAACGGGCTGACCTTCTCGCCGCCGGACGCGGACGTGGAGATCCAGGGCCGGCGGACCGGCCAGGGCTACCTGATCGCGATCACCGACCAGGGGATCGGCATGTCCGCGGAGGACCTGGCCGAGGCCAACCGGCGGCTGCGCGGCGAGGTCGACTTCGTCTCGGCGCCCACCCGCTACCTCGGCCACCAGGTGGTGGGCCAACTGGCCCGGGAGCTGAAGCTCGAGGTCCAACTGACTCCCTCCCCGGTCACCGGGGTGACCGCCCGGGTGCTGCTGCCGTCCGCCGTCCTGTCCACACCGAACGCGATCCGGCCGGACGACTCCGGGCATCCCGACGGCGGTCCGCCGAACGCCCTCACCGCCGGCCCGCGCCGGGACGCGACCGAGGCCGGTGTGGTGGGCTCGTTCGGACCGCGCCGGGAGATCGCCGGGGGACCGGTTCAGGAGGTCGCACGGACCGGCGGGAGTCCGCGTACGGGCGGTTTCGTCATCGAGGGCGGCCCGGTCACCCCCACCGACGTGAGCGTGCCAGCCCCACCGGTCGGGGCGTACCCGATGGGTCCGTCCACGGCCCGACCGGCGACCGGACAGCCGTCCAGCACCGAGCCGGCGGTGGAACGAACCAGCAACGGGTTGCGCAAGCGGTTGCCCCGGGCGCGGCGGACGAGCCCGGCGGTCTCCCCGGCGGCGGCCGTACCGGAAACCGACCACCGCCCCGCGACGATCGACGCCGCGCCCGCGGACATCCGCGACCGGCTGACCGCGCTGCGCGCCGGGGTGCGACGCGGCCGGGACGAGGGGTCGGAGACCGTGGCCGGACCGGATGCCGGCACGACGACCGAATCAGGGGAGCGCACGTGACGGTTGAACCGCACACCGACCCGCACCAGTTGAACTGGCTGCTGGCGAACTTCGTCCGGCAGACCGACGGGGTACGGGACACCGTCGCCGTCTCGTCCGACGGCCTGCTCATCGCCTCCTCCTCGGGTCTGGACCGGGCCGGCGCCGATCAACTGGCGGCGATCGTCTCCAGCATGTCCAGCCTGGCCCGGACGGCCTCGCGCAAGTACGACTTCGACGGGCTGAAGTTGATCATGATCGAGATGAGGCGGGGTTTCCTGCTGGTCTCCGCGATCAGCGACGGCAGCTGCCTCGGCGTGCTGGCCGAGGGCGGCTGCGACCTGGGTCTGGTCGGCTACGAGATCTCCCTGCTCGCCGAGCGCTTCGGCGCACTGCTGACCCCGGCCTTGATCTCCGAGTCGAGAAAGGTCCTGCCGCGGTGAGCGACGGCGGGCCCCGGTTGCCCGATCCGCGGATGATCCCACCGTGGAGTCCCACCCCGCCGCCGGCGGCCGCGCCGGAACCGGAGCCGCCGTCGCGGCGCCCGGCCGGCCCCGCGGCGACGGCGGCGGTCCGTCCATTCCTGCTCACCGGCGGGCGGACCCGGCCGGTGCACGACGGGCTGCGGGTGGAGACCCTGCTGTCGGCCCCACCGTCGGCGCTCTCCGCGCCGCTGCGGTTCGAGGCCCGGCACATCGTGACGCTGTGTCAGCGCGCCACCAGCGTCGCCGACCTGGCGGTGGCGTTGCGGGTACCGCTCGGGGTGGTTCGGGTACTCGTCGCCGATCTGATCACCGAGGGATACCTGCGTCGCGAGGAACAGGGCGAGTTCTCCATCGCCATGATCGAGAGGATCAGGGACCGTGTCCGCGCTCTCTAGCCAGCGGCCCGCTCCCACGGCGGTGAAGGTCGTGGTCAGCGGCGGATTCGGCGTCGGTAAGACGACCTTCGTCGGGGCGATATCGGAGATCGAGCCGCTGGTCACCGAGGCCGACCTCACCGAGGTGTCGGTGGGGGTCGACGACACCACGGGCGTCGCGGCGAAGACCACCACCACGGTGGCCCTGGACTTCGGTCGGATCAGCCTCGACGAGTCCCTGCTGATGTATTTGTTCGGCACGCCGGGCCAGGACCGTTTCGCGTTTCTCTGGGACGACCTGGTGGACGGCGCCCTGGGAGCGGTCGTCCTGGTCGACACCCGCCGGATCGAGGACTGCTTCCCCGCCGTCGACTACTTCGAGGACCACCACATCCCGTTCCTGTTGGCGATCAACAACTTCGACGCGACCCGGCGGTTCGAACTCGCCGAGGTCCGCGAGGCGCTGGGCGTCGACGACGACGTGCTGATCGTGGAGTGCGACGCCCGCGACCGGGAGTCGGTCAAGCAGGTGCTGGTCGCCCTCACCGAGGTGGTTCTCGCCCGCCACCTCGCCCGAGCGACCCAGCCACGGGCGGCGGGATCACCGGAATGAGGAGACAGGCGTGATGCGGACATCAGGCTGGCGCAGGGTGCCGGCCCTGGCCTGCGTGCTGGTACTGGCGCTGACGGGCTGCGCGGTTGAGGTCCAGCCGCGCGTCGCGCCCCCCGGTCCGCCCGCGAGGACCCCGTGCGGCACGCTGACCCTCGCGGTCAACCCCTGGATCGGGTACGAGGCGAACGTCGCCGTCATCAGCAGCCTGGCCAGGAACCGGCTGAACTGCACGGTGGTGGAGAAGGATCTCAGCGAGGAGGACGCCTGGAAACAGCTCGCCGCCGGTGAGGTCGACGCGATCGTGGAGAACTGGGGACACGACGACCTGAAGAAGCGGTACATCGACGCGGAACGGGTGGCGGTGGAGCACGGGATCACCGGCAACAAGGGCGTCATCGGGTGGTACGTCCCGCCGTGGCTGGCCAAGAAGTACCCGGACATCACCGACTGGCGGAAGCTGAACGACTACGCGCACCTGTTCCAGGCCGAGGGGTCCGACGGCAAGGGACGGCTGCTCGGTGGCGATCCCTCCTACGTCACCAACGACCAGGCGCTGATCCGCAACCTGAAACTGAACTACACGGTCAGCTTCACCGGCAGCGAGGACAAGCTGATCGAGGCGTTCCGCAGGGCCGAGAAGCGGCACGATGCCGTCATCGGGTACTTCTACGCGCCGCAGTGGTTCCTCTCCGAGGTCGACCTGGTGCACGTTTCACTGCCCGCCTACACCCCCGGCTGCGACGCGGACCCGAAGCGGGTGGCCTGCGACTACCAGCCGTACGACCTCGACAAGATCGCGAACCGGGCGTTCGCCGAGTCCGGCAGCCCGGCCGCGACACTGATCAGGAACTTCCGCTGGACCAACGCCGACCAGAACACCGTGGCCCGCTACATCCGGGTGGACAAGATGTCCCGCGACGAGGCGGCGAAGAAGTGGTTGGACGCGAACCCCAAGGTCTGGCAGGGCTGGCTGCCGACCGGCTGATTCGGGGCGGGTGCCGGGCCCGACGGCGTCGCCGGGGAGGAACCCGACGGGAAGTACCATCGACTCCGTCGTCGGTCGACCGCCCGAAGAGGAGTCATGCCAGCCACCGCGTTCGTCTCCACCACCATCCCGTACGTGAACGCGCGGCCCCATCTCGGGCACGCCTTCGAGTATGTCCAGGCGGATTCGATCGCCCGGCACCTCGGGATGGTCGGCCGGGACGTCTACTTCCTCACCGGCTCCGACGAGAACAGCCTGAAGAACGTCCTGGCCGCGGAGAAGGCCGGCGTGACGACCCAGGCCCTGGTCGACCGGAACGTGAGCTACTTCGAGGACCTGCTGGCGTCCCTCGGCGTGGTGACGACCTCCTTCATCCGCACCAGCGTCGACCCGCACCACCTCGACGGCGCGGCGGAGATCTGGCGCCGGCTCGACGCCAACGGCGACATCTACGCCAAGGACTACACGGGCCTCTACTGCGTCGGCTGCGAGCAGTTCTACGAGCCGTCCGATCTGGTCGACGGGAAGTGTCCCGAGCATCTCGTCGAGCCGGAGCCGGTGAGCGAGCGCAACTACTTCTTCCGCCTCTCGCGGTACGCCGATCAGCTGGCCGAGGTTCTCGAGTCGGGCCGGCTGCGGGTGCACCCGCAGACCCGGCTCAACGAGACGCTCAGTTTCATCCGCAGCGGCCTGGCTGACATCAGCATCTCCCGGTCGGCCACCCGGGCCCACGGCTGGGGCATTCCCGTCCCCGGCGACCCCGACCAGGTCATGTACGTGTGGATCGACGCGCTCACCAACTACGTCAACACGTTCGACTGGCTCCACGACGACCCGGGCTACGCGCGGTACTGGGCGGGGGCCGAGCGCCGTATCCACGTCCTGGGCAAGGGTGTGCTGCGGTTCCACGCCGTCTACTGGCCGGCCATGCTGCTCGCGGCCGGGCTGCCGTTGCCCACCGACGTCATGGTCCACGGGTACATCACCAACGCCGGCCAGAAGCTGAGCAAGTCCCTGGGCAACGCGACCGACCCACAGGAACTCCTCGCCGGCTACGGGCAGGATGCCGTCCGCTACTACCTGCTGGCCGAGTTCTCCCCGTTCGGCGACGGCGACTTCGCCGAGGAGCGCCTGGTCGCACGCTACAACAACGACCTCGCCAACGGCGTCGGCAACCTGGTGAGCCGGCTGACCTCCATGGTCGAGCGCTACCGGGGCGCGGTGGTGCCCGCGCGGACGGGCGCCGGTGACCTCGAGGCCGACCTGGCGGCCCGCACGGCCCAGACCGTCCGCGACAGCGTCGCCGCGATGGACCGGTTCGACCACCGGGAGGCCCTGGCCCGGATCGGTGAGCTCGTGCGGCGCAGCAACGCCTACGTCGGCGAGCGCGCCCCCTGGCAGCTGGCCAAGGCCGCCGACGCCGGCGACGAGGAGGCCGCCCGGACGTTGGACGCCGTGCTGTACTGCGGCCTCGACGCCGTCCGGCACATCGCGATCCTGCTGCGGCCGTTCATTCCCGAGGGCAGCCGCCGGTTGCTCGCCGCGGTCGGCGAGGACAGCCGGGGGAGCGTGGATTCGCTGACCGAGCTGGCCGGCCGCCCGGTCGTCAAGGCGGGCCCGATCTTCCCGCGCATCGAACGGTGAGGTGACCCGGCCGACGTCGGCGCTCCGATCGTCGGTTGGACACGGCATTGACGGCAATCACATCGAATCGGATCATCACCTAGGGTGACCGCTCACGGCGGTTCCCTCCATGCGGAGTTTCCGCCGTCCGTCCGTTGTGGTGGCGCATCGCCCAGGTGAGCCTGCTCGAACGACAGGAGTGCCCGTTGAAGCCGATCATCTCCTCCGCCCGCCACCCGAGACCGGCCGCCGTCGTCCCGTCGGGTTCCCGATGGCCGAGACGGGTGGCTGCCCTCGGCACGGCTGTCGCCCTGTCCGTCAGCCTGGCGACGGCCGCGGCCGCGGCTCCCGATCCGAAGCCGGGCGCCGCCGGGAACGGGCTGGCCATCGCGAAGGTCAAGGCCGGCACCAAGGCCGAACGCCAGAAACTGATGGACCTCGGCCTCGATGTGATCGACCTGACCGACACGCACGCCGAGGTGCTGCTGCGCGGCGCGGCCGACCGCGCCCAACTCGCCGGCGGACACTGGCAGGTGGAGCAGGTGTCCGACGCGACGGACCAACTCGCCGCCATGGCGGCCGACCGCGTGACCGAGGCGCGGCGGGAAGCGGCGCGGCGGGCGAACCCCACGAGCCGCACGCTCGCCGCCGGCCTGCCCAGCGGCCGGGTGTCGTACCGGACCCTGGACGAGGCCGAACAGGAGATGCGGGAACTCGAGCGCGGCTACCCGGACAAGGTAAAGGTGTTCGAGCTTTCCCGGAAGTCGCTGCTGGGGCACGCGATCCTGGGCATGGAGATCAGCAGCGACGTGCGCGCCGACTCGGGCAAGCCGGTCTTCCTGACCACCGGCCTGCATCACGCCCGCGAGTGGCCGACGCTGGAATTCACCATGGAGTTCGCCCGGGACGTCCTGCAGAACTACGCCACGGACAGCCACATCAAGGGGCTCGTCGACTCGTCCCGGTTGATCGTCGTGCCGGCGGTGAACCCGGGCGGCTACCAGCTCTCCCGGGACCTCACCAACGAGATGAAGCGCAAGAACTGCCGGGTCGCGGCCGGTCGGGTGCCGACCCGGCAGCAGTGCGCGGCCGCGAGCAGCCAGCAACTCGGCGTGGACCTGAACCGCAACTACGCGGCGTTCTGGGGCGGCCCGGGTTCGAGCGCGTCCACGACCGCCGAGACGCACTACGGCGCGGCCCCCACCTCCGAGCCGGAGATCGCGGCCCTGACCGACCTGCTGAACAGCCGCCAGGTCGTGGTCGCGGTGAACAACCACACGCCGGATGCCCGGTTGCTGCGCGCCCCGGCGTCGCCGCTGGAGCCCGTACCGGCCGAGGTGGCCCTCTACGACGGCCTGGCCCGGCAACTCGGCGCGGCCCTGGGCGGCTGGCCGACCGGTCCCTGGCCCGACGTCTACTACGTCGCCAGCGGCGTGGCGGAGCAGGAGGGCCTGTACGCGAACGGCACCCTCGGCTTCACGCCGGAGCTGACGCCGGGACACGACGGTCTCGAACGATTCCACCCCCGCTACCAGTACGTCATCGACCAGTACCGCGGGACCGGGTACTACGCGGGGTCGAGCATCCGCGACGCGCTCCTCATCGCCTGGGACGCCGCGAACGATCCACGTACCCACTCCATCCTCACCGGGTCGGCCCCGCCGGGCATCGAACTCACCATCAGCAAGGACGTCACGGTCAACTCCTCGCCCGTCGACCGCAACGGGCGGTCGGTCGTGCTGCCGTCCGCCCTGCACATCCAGAGCACGATGCGGGTGCCCGCCGGCGGCCGGTTCGAGTGGCACGTCCTGCCGTCCCTGCGGCAGAGCCAGCAGACCTCCACCCTGCTGCAGGAGAGCTGGGTGGTGTCGTGCCGGAACTCCGCGGGGGAGGTCCAACGGTCGGTCCGGGTCACGATCGGCCGCGGCGAGACCAAGGCCGTCGACATGAGCGGCTGCCCGGCCGGCTGACTGGGAAACCGGGCCGGCTCGACCGGCGGGCAGAATTTCACAAGGCCCAACCCCTCAGCCCTTCACCGCGCCCGCGGTGAGCCCTTCGGTCAGGAAGCGCTGCCCGAAGGCGTACATGATCACGACGGGGATGCTGACGAGCAGTGACGCCGCGGCGAGCTGTCCCTGCGGTACGACGTCCCCGATGATCATCGACTGCATGCCCACGGGGAGTGTCTTGTACTCGTCCTTCGTGATGAACACGAAGGCGAAGAGGAACTCGTTCCAGGCGTTCGTCAGGGTGAACAGCGCGACCGCCAGCAGTCCCGGCTTGGCCAGCGGCAGCACCACCCGGCCGAACGCCTGCAGCCGGGTGCAGCCGTCGACCAGCGCGGCCTCCTCCAACTCGACGGGGATCGACGAGAAGTACCCGGTCAGCAGCCAGGTGGCGAACGGCAGGGTGAAGGTCGGGTAGGTCACCACCAGGGACCACAACGAGTCGGTGAGTCGCGCCCCGATGAGCAACTGGTACAGCGGGATGAACAGCAACGCGCCCGGCATCACGTAGGTGATCAGCACCGTGACGGTGAAGCCCTGCGCCCCGCGGAACCGCAGCCGGGCCAGCGCGTAGCCGGCCAGCGCGGCGCAGACCAGTGCCACCGCGGTGGACGCGGCGGACACCAGCACCGTGTTCAGGTACCAGCGGCCGAACGGTTTGGTGGCGAACAGGTCGGTGAACTGCTGCAGGGTCCACGGCGTCGGCCACAGGTCGTGTTCCCGGACGATGATCTGCCCGTCGGACTTGAAGGCCGTGACGGCGATCCAGTACAGCGGGAACAGGACGAAGACGAGCAGCCCGGCCAGCGCGGCGGCGGAGCCCAGGCCCGACACCAGCGACGACGCCCGGCGACGTCCCCAGGCGTGCAACGCCGAGACCACCCGACCGACCGCCGCCACCACCAGCAGGATCACGCCGAGGACCACCGCCGCCTTCCAGAAGATCTGCGGTGACGCCCAGACCAGCAGACCGGTGACCACCGCGGCGACGACCCAGGGCAGCGCCTTACGCACCGTCGCCGCCCGCCGTGCCGTCCGGGCCCGTCGGCGCGGCCCGGTACCGGCGTCCGGGCGCAGCAACCGGACCAGGACGAACACCAGCCCGCCGATGACCGGCAGCATCACGAGGGTGACCGCCGCCCCGGCGCCGTACTGCAGTTGCAGGATCGCCTTCGAGTAGGCGACCAGCACGTACGGCGCGGTCGCGTTGCCCGGACCGCCCTGGGTGAGCAACCAGATGAGGTCGAAGTTGTTGAACGTCCAGATCGACGACAGGGTCACCGTCACGGTGATCACATGTCGCAGCCCGGGCAGCGTCACGTGGAGGAACCGCTGCCACGACGACGCGCCGTCCACGGTCGCCGCCTCGTGCAGGTCCATCGGGATGGCCTTCAGCCCGGCGAGGAACGCGACGGTGAAGAACGGTACGCCCTTCCACACGTTGACCAGGATCACCGACGGCATGGCCAGCGACGCGTCGGACAGCCAGCCGGCCGGCCAACTGTCCACCAGGTGCAACGTGGCCAGCAGTGGTCCGATGCCCGACTCGGTGAGCAGGACGTTGACGCTGCCGAAGATCGGGTCGAGCAGTGCGCGCCAGCTGAACGCCGTCACCACCGTCGGCACCACCCACGGCAACAGCAGCAGCCCGGCCAGCACGGCCCGCCCCCGGCGCCGGTGGTGCAGCAGCAGGGCCGCGGACAGCCCCAGCACCACCTTGAACACCTCGGCGTACGCGGTGAAGACGAACGAGTTCACCACGCCCGCGCGAAACTGGGCGTCGCCGGCGAGGGCCAGGTAGTTGCCCAGGCCGACGAACACGCTGTGTTGCCCGTGCCGTTCCGTCGTGCTGGTGACGATCGACTGGGCGATCGGCACGAGCACGAGCACGCCGACCAGGACCGCGGTCGGCGCCAGGAACAGGGCCGCCAGCCGCCAGTCGCGACCCAGCCGCCGCTGGGTCGCGGTGAGCGAGCCGGACCCGGGCGGCGAGGACTTCCCCGCCGCCGGGGCCGGCGCCGGCGCGACCGAGCTCACTGCGGCAGCCCCTGCTGGGTGAAGATCTGCACCATCTTCGCGTGGGCGGCCTGCACGGCCTGCGCGGGTGCCGTCCCCTGGAGGACCTGCTGCATCATGTCGGTGAGTACGTAGGCCCCGACGGCGGCCTGCTGGCCCGCGTTGGCCTTCTGCGGGAAGTTCAGACCGTTCTTCGTGGACAGCGGCAGCGACTGCTGGGTGATCTTGCGCATGACGGGGAACGCCGGGTCACCGCCGGTGAAGTACGGGTCGGCGTCCCAGACCTTCTCCCAGGCGGGCAGCGCCAGGCCGGGCGCCTCCTTCGCCACCCCGACCAACGCGGGCGCGCTGACCAGGTACTGCGCCAGGAGTTTGGCGAGCGCGGGGTTCTTGGCACCCTTGAAGACGACGAAGCCCTGGGACTGGCCGAGCAGCAAGGGCTTCTCGGTGGCCGGCCCGATGCAGTCGGTGAAGACGTGGGTGTTGCCGTAGACGGGGTTCTTCTTGGTCTTGGAGTCCGCGTAGACGCTGAACTGGTTGCGGGTGTAGCCGAGGATCCCGGCGAGCCAGTTCTCGTTGTTGCTGGAGTCCGTCCAGGCGGCCACCCCCGGCGGCAGCATCGGCTTGTACTTGGGATTGGTGTAGATGTCACCCAGGAAGGTCACCGCCTGCACCGTCTCGGGGGAGTTGAAGGTGACCTTCGTGCCGTCGTTGGAGACGATCGATCCGCCGTAGGCGTTGATCAGTGCCTCGATCATGCCGTTGGCGTCACCGGACCGGTTCACGGTCATGCCCCAGCCGAACCGGCGCTTGGCCGGGTCCGAGATCTCCAGGCAGACGTCCCGCAGTTCCTCCCAGCTGTAGACGTCCTTGGGGGAGATGCCCTTGTCCTTCATCCAGTCCTTGCGCAGGAACGACCCGATCCCGATGAAGTGGTAGGGGATGGCGAACCACTTGCCGTCGAAGACACAGAAGTTCTTGGACTCCGCGGTGGGCTCGCCGTACTTGGCGGTCAGTGCCTTGACGGTGTCCGTCACGTCCTCCAGGTCACCGAGCGCGTGGAACTGCGCGACGAACCGCGAGTCGGTCATGAACGCCAGATCGCGCGCCACGCCACCCTTCACCTCGGCGTCGATCTTGGCCACCACGTCACCGGCGTCGGCCTGGACCAGGCTGTTCTCGATCTTCGTACCGGTGGCGTCGGCGAACTTCTTGATCGAGGCGTCGAGCGCCGCGTTCGCGCTCTGCGAGTACAACTTCTGCGACAGCACCCCCATCGAGGCACCCTTCATCGACGCCGCGGCGTCGACCAGATCCTTCGGAACCTCCGCCGGCGGCTGGGCCGGCGACGTCGGGGTGGCGTCCCCGCACGCGGCCAGACCGGCCGCGCCGAGCACTCCGGCGCCCAGGCCCAGGAATCCGCGTCGGGACCACAACGGCTTGTCCCCCATGGCATTCGTCTCCTTCGTCTCGTCTCACCGCTGGACACCGAAGGGGCCGGGAGGACCGCCGCCGCCCCTGTCTACACCTGCCAACCGCGTACGAGGACGGATCGGCCGATCGGGTGATCGTGGCCCGCCTCTGCCGCGCGCAGTCATCGGAAAGTCGCCTCGGTGCGCGCCGGGCCGTTCGCCCGACGTACCCCGAGACGTGCACCGCCGCCGGTCCGGAACCTCGGGCCGGCCCGGCGGTGCGCTCACTTTACATATTCCAGAAAGTTGCGCCTAGGGGCGAAACGAAATCAGGGGAAAGGTCCTATTTATGGGCATCAATCACGTGCGCTCGGGGCCGTGGTGTGGGCCTTTGGCGTCCGCCACATGGTGTGCAATGACGGACCTCAATGGCCGCTTGAGCTGCTCCGATGTCGATTCCGCCGCCGGGCGGACGGAATCGGGACGCCTCGACGGGGGCCGACGGGCTTAGGGTTCGTAGCGGACGACAAACAGCACCGTCTATCGCCGAGGGGAGGGAGCGCGGATCCACCCGGCAGCCGCGGACGCCGGGCCCCTCCGCGCGCACCTGATGGAGACTCTGCGCAGCCAGGCAGCACGGTCGGCCGGGCCGGAGGGCGACGCCCTGCGCCGCGGTATGGGCTGGTCGCACGCCGATCTGGCGAGCCCGCACGTGCTCGTCGAGTCCGTCGCCGGCGACAGCCACCCGGGTTCGGTCCACCTGATGGGCCTGGCCGACGAGGCGACGGCCGGGGTGACCGCCGCCGGAGGCCGGCCGGCCCGCTACATGTGCACCGACATGTGCGACGGGATCGCCCAGGGTACCGACGGCATGGACTACAGCCTGCTGTCCCGGGACCTGATCGCGGCGGTGTGCGAGATGCACGCCCGCAGTGGGCACTACGACGCCGTCGTGTTCATCTCCAGCTGCGACAAGGCCGTACCCGCGCACCTGATGGCGGCCGCCCGGCTGGACCTGCCGGCGGTGCACGTGCCCGGCGGCGCCATGGCCGCCGGCCGCGGCGACACGACCGTCGACCAGATCGGCACGATCGCCGCGGCGCTGCGCCGCGGCGAGTTGTCCACCCAGGAGTACCGCGCGTGGGTGGACGCCGCCGTGCCGTCCTGCGGCGCCTGCGCCTTCATGGGCACCGCGCTGACCTCCCAGGTGGTGGCGGAGACCCTGGGCCTGGCCCAGCCGGGCGGCGCGGTCGCCCCGGCGACCGGCGAACGGATCGCGGCGTCCGCCCGGACCGCCGGGGCGCTGGTCCTGGAGCACCTACGGGCCGGGCGCACCGCGCGCACCTTCGTCACCCCGGGTTCGCTGCGCAACGCGATGACCGTGCACGCCGCGATCGGCGGCTCCACCAACCTGCTGCTGCACCTGCCGGCGATCGCGGCCGAGGCCGGTCACGCCATCGACCTGACGCAGCTCCAGGAGATCAACGACACCGTGCCCTACCTGCTGGACACCCGGCCCGCCGGCACCCACCCGGCCAACCTCTTCTGGCACGCCGGCGGCGTACCGGCGTTGCTGAACGAGATCCGCGATCTGCTCGACCTGGATGCCCCGGCGGCGACCGGTCGGCCCTGGGGCGAGGAACTGGACCGGTGGCGGCCGGAGCCGTCGCCGGTGCTGGCCGCCCGCGGCCTCACCGCCGCCGACGTGATCAGGCCGCGGGAGACCCCGCTGGAGGAACGCGGCGCCATCGCGGTGCTGTCGGGAAACCTCGCCCCGCTCGGTGCGGTGGTCAAGCGCAGCGCCGTCGACCGGGCCGGCCGTCGCGTCGTCGGACCGGCGGTGATCTTCGAGTGTCAGGAGGAGGCGCTGACCGCGCTCGCCGAACGGCGGATCCGACCCGGTGACGTGCTGGTGATCCGCAACGAGGGCCCGCGCGGCTCCGGGATGCCGGAGCAGTACTACGTGACCGGCGCCATCGCCGCCGATCCCGAGCTGTCCCGCAGTGTCGCCCTGGTGACCGACGGGAGGTTCTCCGGTGCCTCCCAGGGCCCGTGCGTCGGCCACGTCAGCCCAGAGGCGGCCGTGGGCGGCCCGCTCGCCGTCCTGGAACCGGGCGACGTGGTGCTGGTGGACATCGACGCCCGTCGGCTGGACCTGCTCGGTGCTCCGGACGACCCGTCGACGTCGTGGTCGGCCGCGAACGGCCGGCGACACCTCGACGCCCGGCTCGCCGCGTGGCGCCCCCGGCCCGCGGCACCGGCGTCGGGCATCCTCGGTCTCTACCGCCGGCTGGCCGGCCCGGCGTCCCTCGGCGGCACCCTCACGGGGACAGCGTGACCGTCACGGTACGGGTGTAGAAGTCGCGCGCTGCCGGACCCTGCTCGCGCGGGCCGTAGCTGGACTCCTTCGCCCCACCGAACGGCGCGTGGAAGTCGACGCCGGACGTCGGCGCGTTCACCTTCACCATGCCGACGTCGAGCCGGTCGGCCAGCGTCAGCGCCGCGTTCAACTCGCGCGTGTAGACCGCGGCCACCAGCCCGTGCCGGACCTCGTTGGCCAGGCGTACCGCCTCGTCCACGGAGCCGGCCGGCAGCACCGCGCAGACCGGCCCGAAGTACTCCTCACGTAGCAGGTCGTCGCCGGCCGGCACGTCCGCCAGCACCGTCGGTGCCTGGAACCACCCGTCGCCGTCGGGCTGCCGGGTGCCGGTGAGCAGCCGCGCCCCGCCGCCGGTGACCCGCCGCACCGCCGCCCGGATGGCGTCCCGCGGCCGGCGTTCGACCACCGGACCGACCACCGTGCCGGGGTCCGCCGGGTCACCGAACGGCAGCGCCTCGACGGCCGCGGCGAGCCGCTGCGCGAACGGTTCCGGGTTCCCGACCACGATCACGCGACTGGTGGCCGTGCACTTCTGCCCCGCGTACCCCATCGCGGCCGCGGCGATCGCCGCGGCGGCCGCGTCCTGGTCGGCGTCGGGCAGCACGACGGCGGCGTTCTGCCCGCCCATCTCGCACTGCACCGGGACGCCGCGGCCGACCGCCCGCCGGGCCACGGCCCGGCCGGCCGGCACCGAACCGGTGAACGAGACGGCGTCGGCGGCGTCGACCACCGCCTCCCCGGTCGCGCCGAGGCCGGTGACGACCCGCAGCACGCCGTCCGGGAGGGCGTCGGCGAACAGCTCCGCCAGCCGCAGCGCCACCGCGGGCGACTGCGGAGCCGGCTTGAGCAGGACGGCGTTGCCGAAGGCCAGGGCCGGTGCCGCCTTCCACAGCGGGATCGCCACCGGGAAGTTCCACGGCGTGATCAGCCCGACCAGGCCGTGCGGCCGTCGCCGGGTGTGCAGCAGCGACACCCCGTCCGCCGGCGGGAACACCTCGCCCTCGGGCAGCAGGGCCTGCTGGGCGAAGTACCGCAGGATCGCCACCCCGCGGGCGACCTCCGCGCCCGCCTCGGTCACCGGCTTGCCGACCTCGCGAACCACCAGCGCGGTCAGTTCGCCGGACGCCGCCGCCAGCGCCTGCGCGCAGGCGTGCAGGGCGGCCGCCCGCGTGTGGGCCGGTTCGCGCGCCCAGGACGTTCCCGCGAGCCGCGCCTCCCGGGCCGCCACGGCGACCCGGTCGACCGGGGTGTCCGCGACCCGCACGACGACGTCCGACGGATCCTGCGGCGAACGGCTCTCGATCGTCTGCTCGGTCATGGCTTCCCGCTCTCGGCTCCGGGGTCGCCGACAGTGACGACCGGGTTGGTCAGCGTTCCGAGCTCCGGACACCAGATCTCGACCGTGTCGCCCGGCCGCACCGTGAAGTCCGCGCCGGGCACGAGACCGGTGCCGGTCAGCAGGACCACGCCCGCCGGGAAGCTCAACGCCCGGAACAGCCAGCCGGCGAGGTCCTCGAAGCCGCGCGCCATCGCCGAGGTCGAGGTGGTTCCGGCGTACGCCTCCCGACCGGCCCGCCGCACCCGTACCCCGATCTGGAACGGACCCGGACCGGCCGACCATACCGGCACCACCGCCGGGCCCACCGCGCAGGACCGGTCGTAGACCTTCGCCTGCGGCAGGTAGAGCGGGTTCTCGCCCTCGATCGAGCGGCTGCTCATGTCGTTGCCCAGCGTGTAGCCGAACACCTGACCGGCCGCGTTGAGCACCAGTCCCAGCTCCGCCTCGGGCACGTCCCAGGTGGAGTCGGCCCGCACGCCCACCGGGTCACCGGCACCGACGACCCGCTCCGGGGTGGACTTGAAAAAGATCTCCGGTCGCTCGCTGGCGTAGACCTGGTCGTAGACGGAGCCGTGTCCCGACTCCTCCTTGCGACCCTCCCGGCTGCGCTGGTAGGTCACGCCCGCCGCCCACACCTCCTGCCGGTCGACCGGCGGGAGCGGACCGTCGCCGGGATCCTCGCCGACGGGCTCCCCGGCCGCCTCGATCACGGCTCGGGCCCGGGCCAGCGGCATCGCGAGCAGATCGGCCAGCGTGCCGTCGAGCCGGGCCCACCCGGCCTCGCCGCGCACCGCCCAGCGCGATCCGGCCGGCGTGCGGACCCGGTGCAGAGAGATCGGCATCGGTCCATCATATGGCTCCGCCGTGGCCGACCGGCGCCGCGGGCCCACGGCCGTCGTCCTCGACCACCGCGGGCCGGAAACACGTCGGTGGCGTATGCCATGGTGTCGACTGTGGAATTCGGTCTGCTCGGCCCGTTACGGGTGACCCGGGACGGCGCGGAGCTCCAGATCCGCGCGGGTGGCCAGCGCACGCTGCTCGCCACGCTGCTGTTGCGGGGCAACGGGATCGTCCCGGTCGACGAACTCGTCGAACGGCTCTGGGAGACCGTGCCGCCGCCGAGACCGAAGGCCGCGCTGCACGTCCAGATCTCCCGGCTGCGGCGGGCACTCGGCACCCCGGATCCCATCCAGACGGTTCCCGGGGGCTATCGGATCCCGCTCCGCCCCGGCCAACTGGACCTGGAGGTGTTCGACACCCTGGTCCGCCGGGCCGCCGCCAGCGGGGAGCCGGCCGAGCAGTCCCGGCTGCTCGGCGAGGCGCTCGGCCTGTGGCGCGGGCCGGCGCTGGTCGACGTGGCCTGCGAGGCGCTGCACCGGGACGTGGTCCCCGCGCTGGCCGAGCGCCGCGCGCAGGCCCTCGAACGGCGCATCGACGCGGACCTGCGCCTGCGCCGGCACGCCGAGCTGCTGCCGGAGCTGCGCGCGCTGACCGCCGAGTCGCCGCTGCGGGAGCGGTTCTGGGGCCTGCTGATGGTCGTGCTGTACCGGTCCGGCCGGCCGGCCGAGGCCCTGGAGGCGTATCGGACGGCCCGCCGGCTCCTGATCGACGTGCTGGGGATCGAGCCCGGTCCGGAGTTGCGTCGGCTGGAACGCGGGGTGCTCGCGGGCGACCCGGAGTTGCTGCACCCCGTCGCCGCCGCGCCGCCGGTGGTGCCACACACCTGGACGCCGCAGTACCAGCTACCGCGCGAGGTGGCCGGCGTGGTCGGACGGGACCGGTTCGTCGACGAACTGGTCGACCGGCTGACCGGGCCCGGGCCGGTGCCGGTCGTCGCGATCTACGGCGGCGCCGGAGTCGGCAAGTCGACCCTGGCGGTCACCGTCGCGCACCGGGTGGCCGGGTCCTTCCCGGACGGCCAGTGGTACGTCCGCCTCGACGGCGCGGGGCGGGTCGGCCGGGACCCGGTCGAGGTCCTCGGCGAGCTGCTGCTGGCCGCCGGGGTGCCGCCGGCGTTGACACCGCGCGGCGGTTCGGCGCGGGCGGCCGCGCTGCGGGCCCGGCTCGCCGGCCGGCGGGTCCTGCTGCTGCTCGACGACGCCGCCGACGCCGCGCACGTCGAGGACCTGCTGCCGGGCACGGCGGGCAGCGCGGTCCTGGTCACCAGCCGCCGGGACCTGCGGGGCCTGGCGGTGCGGCACGGCTCGCACGGGCTGGCGCTGCCGGTCCTCACGGCGGAAGCGGGCGGCACACTGCTGGCGACCGCACTGGGTGCCAGCCGTACCGGGACCGAGCCCGGTGCCGTCGCCGAGCTGGTCGAGCTCTGCGCGCGGCTGCCGTTGGCCCTGCGGATCGCGGCCGCCAACCTCGACCTGCACCGCGACCGGTCGATCGGCAGCTACGTCGACCAGTTGCGCGACGGCGACCGGCTCAGCCGCCTACAGGTCGCGGGGGACTCGCAGGCGGCGGTACGGGCCGCCTTCGACCTGTCCTACCAGGGGCTCGATCCGGCGGTCGCCCGGATGTTCCGGCTGCTCGGACTGATCCCCGGCGCCGACTCCACCGCCGAGACGGCGGCGGTGCTGCTGGATCGGCCCGAGCCCGAGGCGCGGCGGTTGTTGGAGGCGCTCGCCGCCACCAGCCTGATCCAGCAGCACAGCCCCGACCGGTACCGGTTCCACGACCTGCTCCGGCTCTACGCCGGCGAGCGGGCGCGGGCCACCGACGGTGTCGCCGAGCGCGCCGAGGCGATCGGTCGGCTGTTGCGGTACCAACTCGGCCGGGTCGACAGCGCCGTGGCGATGCTCTACCCGTCGATGGGCCGGATCGCCCGCCCGGCCGTCGCCGGCGTCGGATTCGGCACGCACCGGGAGGCGTTGGCCTGGTTGGACGCCGAGCGGGTCAACCTGGTGGCCGCCGCCCGGCACGCCGGCACGCACGGCCCCGCCGAGCTGACCTGGCACCTCGCCGACGCGCTCCGGGGCTACTTCGCGGCCCGTCGGCTCGACGACGACTGGGAGCAGGTGACCTCGGCGGGGCTCGCGGCGGCGGAGGCGGCCGGGGAACCGTACGCGCAGTCGGCCATGCACCACAGCCTGGGCCTGTTGCACGGCTACCGGGCGGAGTACCCGCCGGCACACGAGCACTACCAGCGGGCGATCGCGCTGCGGCAGGCGGCCGGGCGGGACGACGCCACCGGGCCCCTCTACAACAACCTCGGCATGCTGTACACCTCGCGGGGCATGAACGACGAGGCGAAGGAGTACTTCCGGCGGGGGATCGCCGTCGAGCGGTCTCGGCCGTCGCCGAGCGGCATCGCGACCAAACTCGCCAACCTGGCCACCGTCGAGTTCGCCGGCGGGGACCTGCACGCCGCCGTCGAACACCTGCGGGAGGCCGCCGCCATCCTGGCGGTCCGGGACATGTCGCCGAGCGCGCACCTGCGGTTCACCCTCGGCCAGTGCCTGCATCGGCTGGGCGACACCACCGCCGCCGCGGTCGAGTTGACCCAGGCGCTCGCCGACAGCCAGGAGACCGGCTACAGCCTCGCGGCGGCCTACTCGTTGTACGGCCTGAGCGAACTCCGTTGCGACCTCGACGATCTCGACGGTGCGGCGGAGTACGCCGCCGCCGCGCTGGCCCTGGCCCGGGAGATCCGCAGCCCGGCCGCGGAGGTCGACGCGCTGACCGCCTCCGGCGTCGTGCAGCGCCGCCGGGGCGAGCACCTGCAGGCCATCGCGCTGCACACCCGCGCCTTGGACCTCGCCCGGACGACCGACGAGCGGCGGGCCGGCGCCATCACCCAGGTCTGGCTCGCCGCGGCGCTGACCGAGTCCGGTCAGCCGGCACCCGCGCGGGAGCACGCGTCGGCGGCGCTGGCGGCGACCCGCCGCTACGGCTACCGGGTGTCCGAGGCCCGGGCGTTGGCCGTCCTCGCCCGGTTGCACCTGGTCACGGGGGCGGCGGCCGAGGCGGCCGAGGCGGCCCGGCAGGCGGTGGCCCTGCACCGGGCCACCGGCTACCGTCCGCCCCGCTTCGAGGCGGAGATCCTCCGCGCCGCCTCGGGTTGACCCCCGGATCGCAGGTGGGCCCGTGGCGCCGCGCGTCAGGCCGCCGTGGTCGCTCCGATCCGCTCGGAGAACTCGACCAGGCGGTTGGAGAAGCCCCACTCGTTGTCGTACCAGCCGAACACCTTGACCTGGTTGCCGGCGGCCTCGGTCAGCGGCGCGTCGAAGATCGACGAGTACGGGTTGCCGACGATGTCCGCCGAGACCAGCGGCGCCTCGGAGTACTGCAGGTAGTGCCGCAGCCGCTCGGAGTCGGCCGCCTCGCGGAACGCCGCGTTGACGTCCTCGACGGTGGCGCTGCGCCGCAGGACCACGGTGAGGTCGGTGACCGAGCCAACCGGGACGGGGACGCGCAGCGCCGCACCGGTGAGACGGCCGTCGAGTTCCGGGATGACCTTGCCGATCGCCTTCGCGGCGCCCGACGACGTCGGAATGATCGAGACGGCCGCCGCGCGGGCCCGGCGCAGGTCGGAGTGCGGCGCGTCGTGCAGCCGCTGGTCGCCGGTGTACGCGTGGATCGTCGTCATCAGCCCCGACTCGACGCCGAACGCGTCGTTGAGCACCTTCGCCAGCGGCGCCAGCGAGTTCGTGGTGCACGAGCCGTTGGAGAAGACGTCGTGGCTGTCCGGGTCGAGCCGGTCGTCGTTCACCCCGGGGACGAACGTGGGGACGTCCCCCTTGGCCGGCGCCGAGATGACGACCTTCCGCGCGCCGCCGGAGAGGTGGGCCGCCGCCGCGCCGCCGTCGGTGAAGTGGCCGGTGGCCTCGATGACGACGTCGGCGCCGACGTCGCCCCAGGCGATGGCGGCCGGATCGGACTGTGCGAAGACCCTCATCCGCGTGCCCCCGACGGTGATCACGTCGCCGTCCACGGCGACGCCGTCGAGGTGACCGGAGACGGAGTCCCACTCGAGCAGGGTGGCCAGCGTACGGGCGTCGGTGAGGTCGTTGACCGCGACCACCTCGACGTCGGCGTTGTTCGCCAGCGCCGCACGCAGGTAACTGCGTCCGATCCGGCCGAACCCGTTGATGCCGATGCGTACCGTCATGACGTTCAGTTCCTCCTGTTGTTCGTGCCGGTGGGTACGGCTGGTGCCGCCGCGCGGAGCAGGTCGAGGGCGCCGGCGCGGGCGTCGTCGAACGGGCCCGGGTCCTGCTGGGCGATCGCGAGCACGTAACCGCCCTGCAGGACGGCCATCAGGGTGTGGGCGAGGCGCTCCGGATCGAGGTCGGCCCGCAGTTCGCCCGCGGCGACCGCCTCGCGCAGCACCTTCGCCCAGCGAAGATGGACCTGGGTGAACGCGCGCGCCACCGGGGCGAGCAGCGCCGGGTCCTCGCGGACCTGCGGGTCCTGGGTCATCCGGCCGACCTTGCAGCCCTTGAGGGCGTCGCGCGGACGCATCAGGTAGGCCTCGATCCGGGCCATCGGTGCGCCCGGACCGTCCAGCTCGGACGCGGCGGGCAGCAGATCGGCGACGTTGCGCTCCAGGGCGGCGAGCGCCAGGTCCTTCTTGGTGGGAAAGTGGTGGTACATGCTGCCCTGGCCGACGCCGGACCGTTCGCGTACGTCACGCGGGCTGGTGTCGGCGTAGCCGCGCTCCCACATGAGCTGGCTCATCGTGTCGACCAGAAGTTGCCGCGAGTCCATGGGGCCAGTGTACATACCAGTAGGTACAGCCTCGTCGAGGAAGGGCTTACCAGCGTCAGCCCTTCCGTTGGTCGGCGCGCAGGGTCACGGCCGCCGGCTGTGGCCTACCGAAGGTAGGGTCGGGATCTACTCTCGGTAGGTACAACGTCAGGCGTGGTCCGCGCCGGGGCCGAGTCTGGCCAGTCGCCGCCCGATGTCGGCGGCTTCTTGGACGCGATGTTGGCTCTGGTAGATCTCGTGGGCATGTGTCAGGAAAGCGCGGGCGTCGGCCAACCGCCCGAGGCTGGCGCACACGTCCCCAAGTTCGTCCACAACCTCCGCCTCGTAGCTCAGATTGCCGGTGTTTCTGTGGATCTCCACTGCCTGTTGGTAGTAGTCCGCGGCCTGGGCCAGTTGTCCCATGTGCTTCGCGGCCCGAGCGAGCACCAGCAAGGCATCGGCGGTGCCACTGCCGCTGCCAAACTCGCGAAACAGAGACAGCGCCTGCGAGGAATACTGCTGGGCTCGGGCATAGTCGCCGAGTCGGACGTAGGCACCGCCGATACCGTCCAGGGCGAACGCCTCCCTGATCCGATTCTTGACCGCCCGAGACAGCCGGAGAGCCTCGGTCGCGTGTCGAAGCTCGGCGGCGGGGTCGTCCTGGTACCGCCCGTACACCAGTCCCAGCGAGTCATGCGCCTCCGCCTGCCGGAGCAGATCACCGGCCTGCTCGGCGAGTGTCACGGCGCGACTCAGATGGTCCACGGCAGCGGACTGGTCGCCCATCACCGAGTACGCCTGCCCGATGAACCGGGTCGCCAACGACTGGATCGGCAGGTCGCCGAGCCGTTCGGCCGCCTCGAGCCCGGCCCGCCACACTGCTGCCTGGTCCAGCCCTCGCGCCCGCCAGATGTGGAAGTTTGTCAGGCTCCACGCGATCTGCCACGCCTGCCTGTCCCACCCCCGATCCAGCGCCAGTTGCTGGGTGGCGAGCAAGGCATCGTGCTCGGCGTCGAACCACACCATGGCGTCGCCAGCAGTATCGATCGGCTGGGGAGTGCAGCCGGGCGGGACCGGATCCAGCTGGATATCCACCCGGTCCGCAGACAGGATACGGTCCGCCCGGTAGGCCGAACACAGATAGAAATGCACCAGCCTGCGCTCGGCATCAGCGATTTCGTCCGCGTGGTCGGCCCCGGCGCGCTCCGCCGCGTACAGCCGCACCAGATCGTGCATCCGGTAACGCCCGGACGACAGGCGCTGGATCAGACAGGCTCCCTCCAGGTCGTTGAGCAGCACCCGAGCCCGCAGCACCGGCTCCGCGATCAGGCTGGCCACGGCGGCGACGTCGAAGTCGGGCGTGGTGACGAGGCCCAGCAATCCGAACAACCGTGCCCGCGCGGGAGTCAATGCCCGAACCGACGCCGAAAACGTCGCACGCAGGTTGACGCTGATCTCCCCCGCGTCGAGCGCGTCCAGCCGTGCCGAAGCCTGCGTGAATTCCCGGGCCAGCGTACCGAGCGAGACAGCCGGCGAGGCGGCCGTACGTACACCGGTGATGCCGATCGCCAACGGCAACCCGGCACAGTGCCGGAGAATCTCTGCCGTCGCCTGCGGATCCGCCACCAAGCGCGCGGCACCGACGTGCGCTGCCAACAGTTGCCATGCCTCGTCGTCGGTGAGCATGTTCAGTGCGATGGCCTTGGCGCCATGCGCGGCCGTGATGCCGCCGAGCCGCCGACGGCTGGTGACGATCACGGTGCAGGACGCGGTCCCCGGCAACAACGGCAGGACCTGCTCCGAGTCCGCCGCGTTGTCCAGCACGATGAGCATCCGGCGGTCGGCGACCAGGCTGCGGTACAGACCCACCTGCGCTTCCGGCCGTGACGGGACCGCTTCGGGAGTGACACCCAGCGCGTCCAGGAATGCGCGGACCACCGTGTGCGGCGACACTGGTTCGGCACGGGGATCGAACCCGCGCAACTGCGCATAGAGTTGCCCGTCGGGAAACCGGTCCTGGTGACGGTGGGCCCACTGCAGCGCCAGCGTCGTCTTGCCCACCCCACCGATCCCACCGATCGCCGAGATGACAACAGTCTGGTCTGTCCCGGCTGCCGTCTCGATCGCGCGAGTCAGTTCCGCCAACTCGGCCACGCGACCGGCAAAGAACCCGGGTGGGGGCGGTAGGTGACGAGGCACCACCCGGGCCGCACCCGGCCCTCCCCGGCCGTCGGCGCCCGCCGGCCCGACTCGTGCGGCCGATTGCCCGGCGGCCACCGATTCCGGTCGTCGCAGCTCGACCGACTCACCCCGCAGCATGCGCATATGCAGCTCCCGCAGGGCGGCAGCCGGCTCGACACCGGCGTCCTCGAGCAGCCGCCGTCGCGTCAGCTGGTACTGGTTGAGCGCTTCAGCCTGCCGGCCCGCAGCATAGAGCGCCCGCATGAGCTGACCGGCCAACCGCTCATCCAACGGGTCGGCGGAAACCCGGGTCGACAGGTGCGGGATCAACTCCGCATGATGACCAAGCCGCAAGGCCACGTCCCCGTACTTCAACTCCGCCACCCGCCGCTTGGCGGCCAACTGCTCGCGCAGGCCATGGCTCCATGGCGTGTCGAACCCCGCAACCGCCTCGCCCCGCCACAGCGTCAGCGCCTCCCGCAAGATATTCATGGCCTCCGCTTCACAGACCGCCGATTGAGCCCGTGTCACCAGGTGGTCGAAGCGGAACAGGTCGACCGCCAACGCGTTCACAGCGATTTGATATCCGGAAGCCGCACGCCTGATCGCGACCTGCGCGTCCTCGGGAAACGCCCGCCGAATCCGCGAGAGATAGCTGTAGAGGGTGCTTCGGGCCTGATTCGGTGAACGGCCGCCCCACACTCGCTCGATCAGCGTGTCCACCGCCACCGGGCGGTTGGCATCGGCCAGCAGCGCAGCAAGCACCCACCGCTGCCGAGTGTGACCCAGATCCAGATTTTGTCCATTGAGGCGCACCTCGATCTGCCCGAGAATGCCCAACTCCACACCCACCCGTTTCCCCCCGCAGGCAGACGAACACAGAATCTGCGACGCTCACCGCCCGCCGCGTGGCACCTCCTGGAACCGCTCGACGGTAGCGACTTGCGTTCCTACAGACAATCAATCCCCGAACCGCCGAACTGCAGGTTACCGTCGTAGATCCAACCCTGCTGCCCGGTGGCCCGTACGGTCACCCACGTCCACGTGTTACCGACATCGTTCCGCACCCAACAGTGGTACAGCAGAGAATTCCTCCCGGGCTGGACACGGCCGACAATCGGGCAGGCCGAGTAGGGACCCGCGGTACGCAGCGGGGTGTCCGCGTTCAACACCGAGCCCAACTGGTCATCCTGCGGCTGATGGCGGTGCTGCCGGCAGTCCGCGGCCGCCGTTGCGGCGCTCGCACTGGCGGGCAGTATGGGCAGCGCGATGCCAGCGACGAGTAGAGCGGCGGAGGCCTTGGCCAGGTTCTTCGACTTTCGCAGCATGAGATCTCTCCACTTATCAGGACTCTGTGAAACCTGTTCCCCGTGCAGCCAAAATAGGCGCCCATCACGTCACTCGCCTTGACTGTGAGTGCATGACACTTGACCATTCCTGCGCCGCGCCTTCGCGAACAGGGCTGCGATGTCGTCGAGAGCTGCGGTCACCATGGCGAAAACGGCCGCGAGCCCGGCGGCGAGAACCAGGCCAGCGGATGGCAGGCCCGCACCACCAGCGGCTCCGGTGGCCCAACCGAACAGCCCTCCTGCCGCGGCAAGGAGCAGCACCGCGTTACGGCGACCGGCCGAGGGGCGGAACGCCATCGACGTCCACGCCTCCGACGAACGTGCCGTTACTGGCCGGCTCCTGCCAGCAACCGGATGTGGTGGGGCGAGTTGACTCACCGCCGACGGTGCCAGGCCGGCCCGTCTGCCGCCGGTTGCCCATCGGTCGTACGACGGTGCCCAGTATGGTGCCGGAGGGGATAAGCCCGAAGTGTCGGGAGTCCAGGCTCTGGGCGGGATTATCGCCGAGCACCAGTACGTGTCCGTTCGGGACGTGTCCGTCCGGCATCCCGGGAAGCAGCCGGTCCCCGGCGACCGCGGCGATGCGTTTGACGAGCCAGTGACCGGTCGACGAACCGGGCAGGCCCACCGGGCGTGGATTACGCAACACCACGACCTGTCCGGGAGACAGGGGGTCGTCCGCGGTGCGACGGCGGGTAAGCAGCCGGTCGCCGTCACGGTACGTGGGAAGCATGCTCGGCCCGTGCACGTCGATGACGAGCAGCCGGCGACGAATCCATGCGACCGCAGCGAGCAACAGCACCAGCGCAATGGTTGCGATGAGGTACGGGATCACGTGGGCACCTCGATCCGTCCTGAGCCGTAGCCCGACGATTGAATGCCGAACAGGTGCGCGTAGCACCCGCCCTGACCGATCAGGTGGTCGTGCGTACCCAGTTCGACGATCTGTCCCTGATCCAGCACGGCTATGCGGTCCGCGTCCCGCAGGGCGCCGAGGCGGTGTGAGATGAGCACGCTCGTCCGGCCACTGCGATGACGCTTCAGCCGTTGATGGATGTCGTACTCGGCCTCGGGATCCAGGCTGGCGCTGGGCTCGTCCATGATGAGCAGGTCGCGGTCGCTGCGCAGCACCGCGCGGGCCAACGCCACCCGCTGCCACTGACCGCCGGACAGCGGGACGCCCTCGGTCGGGTTCTCTGCCTCCGTGTCAAGGAAGCTGCGGCTCAGCAGAGTGTCGAACCCTCGGGGAAGCGCGTCCAGCGCCTCATCGACACCCGCGTTCCGCGCCGCCTGCCGGATCGCCCGCCGATTCGCCAGCCTGGCCGGATCGCCGAGCCCGATGTTCTCGGCGGCGGACAGGTCGTAGGCCATGTAGTCCTGGAACAACGCGGTGACCCGCTCCCGCAGTTGTGCCGGGTTCAGATCTCGCAGGTCCACACCATTCCAGCGGATGCTGCCGCGCTGCGGGTCGTAGAAGCGGCAGAGCAACTTCACCAGCGTGCTCTTTCCGGACCCGTTGCGACCCACCAGGCCGAGGGAGTGCCCGTGCGGTATGGACAGGTTGACCCCCCGAAGCACCCAGGGCGAGTCGGGGCCGTACCGGAACCACACGTCCCGCAGCTCGATGCCCGTGCGTAACATCGGGACGCGGGTCGGACGGGATCGGACGACCAGGTCCGGCGGCGCACTTTCGACCTCCTGGAAGTGCCGGAACAGCAGCAGGTGCTGGTGAGTCGAGGCGAGCTGGTTGACCAATGAGGTCATGCCGGCCTGCACACCTGCGACCGCCGCGATGAAAATCGCGATGTCGCCCACCCCGGTCGTGCCGTCCCGCACGTTGGTGACCGCCCAGAGAATCCCGGCACCGTTGATCACGGCGTTCAGGAGCCCCAGGGCCGCCTGGACCACAAGACCACGCCTGTCGAGCCGGCGGCGCTCGGCGTTGGCCTGGCGGCGCTCGGTCAACATCCGGTTTCGTAGAAAGGCGCCGGTGCCGAACAGCCGCACTTCCTTGGCCGCGTCGAGGTTGGCCATCAGCTCGGCGTAGAAGAACTCCCGTCGTTCGGTGGGCCCAACCCGCCAGAGCATGAGGGCCATCCGCCGGGCCAGGGAGAGTTCGGCGAGGAGGGCCGGGACCGCGCCGGCCAGGACGATCAGGGCCATCCATGGACTGACGGCGACCAGGGTGCCGAGGAAACCGCCGATCGTCACCACGTTCCCGACCAGTGCCACCGCGCCTTGGACCACGGCTGGTGGGGTGGTCGCGCTGGATTGACTGGCAATGCGCAGCCGGTCCCGGAAAGCGGGGTCTTCGAACCGGGCGAGGCCCGGAAGCCGGTTGAGCGCCGAATACAGCCGGTCGCTGGCGGCCACCCCGGTCGCCCGACCCAACTCGGCCCGCAGGTAGTTGTTGGCCTCCGGTAGGACCCCCAGGGCGAGTCCGAGCAGGCAGAGTCCGACGCCGAGCAGGGCCAGGCCCGGCGCTCCGCTCACGATCCGGTCGAGCAGCGTCTTCAGCAGCCAGGCCGAGCAGACGGGAATGACCGACGCGACGAGCGTAATCAGGCACAGCAGGATCAGCGGTCCCGGAGCCGCCCGCCATGCCATCGTGAGAGCCGCCGGCATCCCGCCGAGGCTGCGCCAGCGGCGCGTCGAGGACCCACGGGTCATGCCGCTGCCACCGCCTCGACTGCGGGCAACCTGCTGACGATCGATTCGACCGCGGTTACCACACCCTCCTCGACGCACTTGACCAGACCGGTGATGGCCGTGACGAGTACCGCGGCGGCGGTGATGGACATTGCTACTCCAGTTTGCTCTGGCGTCCAGCAAAAGCAGGGCGCCGACGGGCCGGGTGGCCCGATCGGCAGACCGGACCACCCGGAAGAGTTGGCTCAGCGGCAGACCCACTTGCTCGGGCAGTTGTCGTAGGTCGCCAGGCACTGGACCTTGCAGCCGGCGGCCCCGGTGACGACGCAGGGCCCCGCCCAGCCGGTGAAGACGCAGGCGGCGTCGGCGTGCATGCGCGGAGCGAGCCGGTTCAGCAGCGCGTCGCCGATTCGGGTGATGGTCTTCATTGCTCTCCTCGTATCCGGCGGTCCTCGATGGACCGCGGTTGGAGGTCTCACCCTCGCCGATTTGTGCTGGGCAAACCTTGAGCAAAGCTTGGAGGGCAGGGCGTCGCGTGGACGCATCAGGTAGGCATCGGGCCGGGCCACCGGTCCGCCCGGACCGTCCAGCTTGGTGCGGAAGTGGTGGTACGTGCTGCCCTGGCCGACGCCGGACCGTTCGCGTACGTCACGCGACGCCGGTGGCCAGGGCGCCGCCGCCGAGAGCGATCAGGACGACGTCGCCGGGGGACACCGCGCCGACCAGTTCCAGGCCGATGGTTGCCGCGCCCTCGCAGGTCTCGATGCGGCGAGTCCAGGAAGACCGGGTCGATCACCCCGGGAGCCGCGCGGATCCGATCAAGATCGAGTCGCGTATGGGGCACGACCGGTCAATCTATCCGAGCACCCGGTCGCCAGGCGGGCCCTCCGGAGCGACGGGGACGCGTCGGACAGGTCGTCGCGGCACCGGTATGCATTGACATCCATCATTGACATGGACCGCTCGTGCGGCCAAGGTTTGGGTAACCGGGTGAGCGACAGGAGCCATGCGGACCTTCCGGTGAGATGGGGGACAACAGGTGTCTGGGTTCATGGACGGCGGTCTCGGCCGCCGGCTCCTGTGCGCGGGTGTCGCGGCGGCCGCTCTCGTCGCCGGCACCACCCTGGCGGTACGCGCCGACGCGGCGACTCCTCAACCGACGGTGGCGGTGTCGACCCCGACGGCGCCGCCCGCGGGCTATCCCAATCCGGGCCGGGTGTCGGGCGCCACGGCTACCCACGACCCGTCGATGGTCAAGACCCCGGCCGGTGGTTACCTGGTCGCCCAGACCGGTGACAACATCCCGCTCACCACCTCCACGGACCGTACGGTGTTCCGGGCCGCGGGCGCGGTGTTCCCGAACGGGGCCCCGTGGACCGCCTCCTACACGGGCGGGAGCCGGAGCCTGTGGGCGCCGGACGTCTCGTACCACAACGGCCGCTACTACCTGTACTACTCGGCCTCCACGTTCGGCTCGAACCACTCCGCGATCTTTCTGGCCACCAGCGCCACCGGCGCGTCGGGATCCTGGACCAACGAGGGGCTGGTCATCGAGTCGACCGGGGGTGACAACTTCAACGCCATCGATCCGAACCTGTTCGTCGACGCCCTCGGCAGGTGGTGGTTGACCTTCGGCTCGTTCTGGTCCGGCATCAAGCAGGTAGCCCTGAATCCGTCCACCGGCAAGCGGTCCGACCCGACGATCCGCGCCCTCGCCGGCCGTAACGGTGGAGCCATCGAGGCGCCGTTCCTGTTCCGGCACGGTTCGTACTACTACCTGTGGGTGTCGTTCGACCTGTGCTGCCGCGGCGCCGACAGCACGTACCGGATCATGGTGGGTCGCTCCACCAGCCCGACCGGTCCCTTCGTGGACCGCAACGGCACCGCGATGACCGCGGGTGGTGGCACTCAGGTGCTCGCGGGACACGGCGGCATCCACGGGCCCGGCCACCAGGCGGTGCTGGCGGACTCCGACGCCGAGGTGCTGGTCTACCACTACTACGCCGACAGCGGCGCCTCGTACCTGGGCATCAACCTGATCGGATACGACCCCGCCGGCTGGCCGTTCGTCTACTGAACCTTTTTCAACCTGAACCGCGCGGTGCGCAAACCGCGTCTTCGACCTCGGCCGACGCCCGAGCGCAAGGGGCGGTTGAAAAAGGTTCACCGACCGCCACGGTCGCGCGAGGTCCTCGCGGCCAGTGATCCATTGACTGGCCCCGCTCCGTTGAGTAACGTCACATGTCGTACAACACATTTACGTTGATCAATTTCTTAGCCTTGGGTCAGGCGGCGTCGGGGTGATTTCGACAGCACCGCCGCGCACCACCACCACTGTATGGAGGGCCGCGTGAAGCGCGTCATCACCGCCGTAACCACCTTCGCCACGGTCGGGCTCCTGGCCGTCGGCTGTTCACCGGGATCGAGCGGCGGGTCCGCGTCGTCGGATCCGAAGACGTTCGAGTTCTGGTCGTTCACCGCGATCAACCAGAAGGCCGACGTGGACGTCTACACGAAGGCCCACCCGGACATCCACATCAAGCTCACCGAGGTGGGCAGCACGACCGAGACGGCCCAGGCGCTCACCACCGCGCTGGCCGGCGGCAAGGTGCCCGACCTCGTGCTGATCCAGGGCGACGACCTGCCGAAGTTCATGCAGTCCCCGGACAACTTCGTCGACCTCAACACGCTGGGCGCCGACAAGATCAAGGGCGATTACCTCGACTGGGTGATCAAGCAGCCGACCACGCCGGACGGCAAGATCATCGGGATACCGACGGACGTCGGCGGCATGGCGATCGCCTACCGGACCGACCTGTTCAAGGCCGCCGGTCTGCCCACGAACCGGGACGAGGTGTCCAAGTTGTGGCCGACCTGGGACGCGTTCATGGAGGTCGGCAAGCGGTACGTCCAGAAGACCGGCAAGGCGTTCGTGGACAACACCCCGACGAGCGTCTTCTTCCAGGCGGTCAACCAGGGGACCGAGCGCTACTACGGCCCGGACCACAAGCTGTCGTACGACAAGAACCCACAGGTCAAGGACGCATTCGACCTCACGCTGAAGGCCTTCCAGTCGGGCATCTCCGCCAAGCAGACCTCGTTCTCCGCCGGGTGGACCGCGGGACTGGGAAAGGGTGACTTCGCGGTCGTGTCGTCGCCGTCCTGGATGCTCAACCAGATGAAGACGAACGCCCCCAAGACAGCCGGCAAGTGGGACATCGCCACCATCCCCGGCGGTTCGGGAAACTGGGGCGGCAGCTTCCTCGCCATCCCCAAACGCGCGAAGAACCCGCAGGCGGCGTGGAACTACATCGCCGAGATGCAGTCGCCGGCCGGCGAACTCGCGCACTTCCTGTCGCAGGGATCGCTGCCGACGACCCCGTCGGTCTACACGGACCCGAAGCTCGTCGGCCGGACCGACCCGTTCTTCTCCGACGCGCCGATCGGCAAGATCTACACCCAGTCCGTGGTGAACCTCAAGCCGTTCTACATCGGCCCGGAGGACGGCACCATCGGCACCGAACTGCTCAACACCCTCACCAGTGTCGAGCAGGGCAAGGTCGCCCCGGCCAACGCGTGGAACACCGCGCTGACCAACGTCAAGAACGCCATCCGCGGCTGAACGGACGACTGACGCGCGGCGGCCGGGGCTGACCCGGCCGCCGTTCGTCGGGAAGGTGACCCCTGTGACCACCATGCTCAGCCCGACCCCGGGCGCCGGGATCACGACCGCCCGGCCCACCCGCCCCCGCCACATCCAGCAGGGATTACGCGAGCGACTGGCGCCCTACGCGTACGTGGCGCCGTTCTTCCTGCTCTTCCTCATCTTCGGCCTCTTCCCGCTGCTGTTCACGTTCTACGTCGCCCTGTTCGACTGGAACCCCATCGGCGAGCACCACTTCGTGGGGCTGGACAACTTCTCGCAGCTCATGCACGACCCGCGGTTCTGGGGCGCACTGCGGAACACGTTCCTCATCTGGGTGCTGTCGACGGTGCCGCAGTTGCTGATCGCACTCGGCACGGCGCACGTGCTCAACCACCCCCGGCTGCGGGCGGCCGGGTTTTTCCGGATGTCGGTGCTCGTGCCCTACGTCACCTCCGTGGCGGCGACGACCATCGTCATCGCCCAGCTCTTCGACCGCGACTACGGCATGCTCAACTGGTTCCTGGAGCTGCTGGGTTTCCACCACGTCGACTTCACGGCGTCGGTCTGGAGCAGCAACATCATGATCGCCACGATGGTCGCCTGGCGGTGGACCGGATACAACACACTGCTGTATCTCGCCTCGCTCCAGGCGGTTCCCCGCGAGCTGTACGAGGCCGCCGCCGCGGACGGCGCGAACGGCTGGAAGCAGTTCCGCCACATCACCATCCCCGCGCTGCGGCCGATCATCGTGTTCACCGTCGTCACGTCGACGATCTTCGGGCTGCAGATCTTCACCGAACCGCTGCTGGTCAATCCCTCGGCCGGACTCACCTGCGCGGCGGCTCGGCAGTGCCAGACCCTCACCCTCTTCCTCTACGAACAGGGCTTCGGCCGGTTCCACTTCGGCTACGGCGCCGCCGTCGGCGTCGCGCTCTTCGTCATGGTGGTGATCGTCGCCGGGATCAACTACCTGCTGGCCACCCGCATCCGCTCGGAGCGTCCATGAACCCCACCGCTCGGACCGCCACACCCGCACCGGCGCGCCGGCGCAGCGCCAACCGGGTCCCGTTCCTGGTGTACGCGCTGCTCGGCGTCATGGTGCTCGTCAGCGTGTTCCCGCTCTACTGGATGTTCGTGGTGTCCACGACGGACTCGGCCACTGCGACGAGCCTGCCACCGCACGTCCTACCCGGCGACAACTTCCTGCACCTGGCGGGCCTGGTCTTCGACACGGTGCCGTTCGTGCAGGCGCTGATCAACAGCGTGGTCATCGCCACCGCGGTCGGCGTCGGGCAGGCGGTGCTGTGCGCGCTGGCCGGCTTCGCCTTCGCCAAGCTCTCCTTCCCCGGCCGCAACACGCTTTTCCTCATCGTCGTGCTGACCATGACGGTTCCCATCCAACTGGCCATCATCCCGCAGTACCTGATCATGTCGAAGCTCGGCTGGGTGGACACCCTCCAGGCGGTGACCGTCCCCGGGCTGCTGAACGCGTTCGGCATCTTCTGGATGCGCCAGCACATCGGCAACACCATCGACGAAGAGCTGATGCATGCGGCCCGGGTGGACGGCGCCACGACCTGGCAGATCTTCTGGCGCATCGCCTTCCCGCTGGTCCGCCCGGCCGCGTTCGTCCTGGGCCTGTTCGGCTTCGTCTACGCCTGGAACGACTTCCTGTGGCCGTTCATCGTGCTGAAGTCCCCGGAGCGCTACACCGTCCAGATCGCCATCAAGGCCCTGCAGGCCAACCGGGACATCGACCTGGGCCTGGCCATGTCCGGCTCGTTCCTGGCCACGCTGCCGCTGCTGGTGTTGTTCGTCTTCGTCGGCCGCCGCCTGGTGCAGGGGATCATGGAAGGCGCGTTCAAGGGATGAGCCGTTGAGGTCGGGAGCGGTTAACAGAGTCGTGTCATCCGAGCGAAGCTGCCTGTAACACACGCGCGGCTCAATCGTGGGCAATATCTGTCGATCGATCGAAATGTGGTCGGCAGGCACCGACCCCCAGGAGCCCTCATGATCATCACTGGAGTCGCGCTCACCGTCGCACTGGTACTCGTCGTCGGCATCGCGGTGGCCCGCAAGATCGACGGCGACAGCGCCAACTACCTCGTGGCCGGCCGGCAGCTGGGCGTACCGCTCGTCGCCGTCGCCCTGACCACCGCGGCGGTGGACAGCAACGCCACCGTCGGCAACACCGACCTCTCGTCGGCGTACGGCTTCTGGGCCGGCGCGTCCCTCGCCGTCGGGCTCGCGATCTGTCTCACCGTCGCCGGCCTGTTCCTCGCCAAGCCGATGAACCGGATGGGCCTGTTCACCCTGGGCGACTTCTTCGCCCGCCGTTACAACCGGCGCGTCGAGATCGTGGCGTCGGTGCTCATGATCTTCGCCTTCACCATCCTGCTGGCGGGCAACCTGGTCGCGATGGGTTTCCTTGTGGAGTACTTCACCGGACTGTCGTACGCGGTCGGTGTGGTGCTCGCCGTGGCGCTGATCCTGGCCTACACCATCGGTGGCGGTCTGTTCTCCGACGCGTACACGGCGGTGATCCAGGCCGTCATCACGGTGGCCGCCACGGTCGTGCTGTTCGTCTGGGTGGCACGCACCTACGGCATCCACATCCCGGTCGGGCTGGGGCCGTTCGACCTCGGACAGTTGACCGACCCGGGCCGGGGCGCCCCGGTCAACTGGGCGACGCTGGTGTCGCTGGGCGTGGGTGACCTGGTCGCCATCGACTTCATGCAGCGGATCTTCGCGGCGCGTACGCCGCAGGCGGCCCAGCGGGCCTGCTTCATCGGCGCGGGCGCGACCACCCTGATCGGGGTGGCCTGGGCGCTCATCGCGCTGACCGCCTCCTCGCGGCTCGGGCTCGTGGCCGACCGGGGTCCGGTCATCTACCAGCTGCTCGACGGCAACGCGCCGGCCCTGCTGGCCGTCCTCGTCCTGTCCGGCATCGTGGCCGCCTCGTTCTCCACCGCGTCCGGTGCCATCCTGGCCACCTCCGCCGTGGCGGTACGCAACATCGCCAACGTCAAGCGCGAGGTGGCGCCCGGCCACCGTGACCCGCTGCTGCGCTGGACGCGCGTCGCGATGCTGCCGGTCGTGGTGGTCGGTGCCTTCCTGGCCCTTCGGGTGAGTCAGACCGGGATCCTGCTCACCCTGGCCTTCGACCTGATGCTCGCCTGCCTCGTCGCGCCGTTCCTGCTCGGCCTGTTCTGGAAGGGCGCGACCTCCGCGGCCGCTCTGGTCGGCGCCGGCGTCGGCCTCGTGGTGCGGCTGGTCTTCCTGGTGCTCACCCCGACGCTGTACGGCGTGCCCAACGACCTGCTTTACCTCGACAACCGGGTCGTCGGCGCCGGGTTCGACGGCTGGGCGACGTTGCTCGCCGCCGCGGCAGGCGTCGTGGCGTTCGTCGTCGCGGCCCTGGTGACCCGGCCGCACGAGAGCGAGGAGATCGACCTCGCCCTGGTCAACCGGCTGGCCGTCGCGGCACCCGAGCTCATCTGAGCCGACTCGTCCCGGATGGTCCGGGAGGCTCGTCGGCGTGCACGATGCGGAGGGCGGCATCGGCGATCCTGGTCGCGATGTCGTCCTCCAGCATGTGTGGCTCGGTACGACGCCGCAGGATCAGGCTCTCCACCAGGCCCAGCACCAAGCTGGCGGTCGGATGGGCCTCCCGCAGGCCGCAGCCCTGGCAGGCGGCGACCAGCTCCCGGTAGGTCTCGAAGAGGCGCTGGCGCTCCGCGTGGAACGGGGCGAACCGCTCGTCGCCGAGTTCGGGGAGCAGGTAGAGCGAGCCCAGGTTCTCCGTGCCCGAGGCGAGCAGCGTGGCGTCGTAGGACACCAGCTTGCGCAGCCGCTCGGTCGGCGGCTCGGGACTGGCGGTCAGCCGCTCGGCGTACTCCACCGACGGGCGCACCGTCTCCAGCAGGAGGGCGAGCAGGATCTCGTGCTTGCCCTCGAAGTAGTGGTACATCGTGGCCTGGGAGATGCCCGCGGCCCGCGCGATCGCGTAGGTACTCGTGCTGCCGTAGCCCTCGGTGCAGAAGAGTCGGCCGGCGGCCAGCAGGATGTCCTGTTCCGTACCGAGCCCCGAGGCCGACGGACCCGAGGCCCGGGGACGTCCACGCGCAGCCATGCCGAAAAGCTAACAGCAGACCGGACGCCGGCCGCGGACGGCGGGGCGCACCGGTTTACGCGGAATTTACCTGGTGGAGACAGCGGGCGACGCCGGCCCCTCTTGAATTTCTGTCAACCGACAGAAAACAACCAGGGGGAGCCGTGACCACCGCACCGGAGACCTCGACCACCGCCGGCGCCAGAGCGCACGCCCGGGCGCAGGAGGGCACCGTCGTACCCGCCGCCCCGACGGTGCCCGCGGCGCGCCACGCCGACCTGCCGGCCGGCGTCGACGCCGACCGCGTCGTCTGGGCCGACCGCGTCCCGGGCGGCGGTTACGCGCACCGCGTCCTCGCGCCGGGCACGCTCATCCGGTTGACCGACGTGGCGGGCGACGCCTGCGCGTCGCTCACGCTCCACCACGCGGGCATGCCCTGGGAACGGCTCAACGTCGCGGACACCGTCAAGGTTCAGTGGCAGGTCTACCCCGGCGCGGGCTACCTGCTCCTCAGCGACCAGGCCCGGGTGCTGGCGACCGTCCTGGTGGACGGCTCCGGCCACCACGACACGCTCTACGGCACCTCCAGCCGGGCGCGGAACGAGGAACGCTACGGCGACGGCGCGCCCGAGGGGGCCAGCCCGGCCGGACGTGAACTGCTCGTACTGGGAGGCGCCAGGAACGGCCTCGACCGCCGCGACATCCCCCCGCCGATCTCCTTCTTCAAGGGGGTGCGGGTCGACGCCGAGGGTCGCCCACGATGGCAGGGCACGGCCGGAGCGGGAGCGAGCGTCACCCTGCGGACCGAACTGCCCGTCGTCGTCCTGCTCGCCAACGCCGCGCACCCGCTCGATCCCCGGGCCGACTACACCTGCACGCCGGTGGAGGTCCTCGCCTGGCGCGACCGCGTCAGCACCGCAGCGGACGCGGTGTGGACGGCGACGCCGGAGGGCCGGCGCGCCTTCGAGAACACCGCCGACCACCGGAAGGGACGTGGACTGTGACGACCACCGCCGGGACCTCCCAAACCCGGACCACGCGGTACGGGTCCGAACTGCACCGCGAGACCGTAGCCGCCCGCGCCCCCTGGTCGCGCCGGTTGTCGACCGGTCAGGTGCTGACCATCGTCGACCTCGACGGCAACCAGGCGGTCGACTTCCTGGCGTACGACGCCGCGGACACCGCCCGCGCCTACAGTGCCCAGGCCACCCTCCAGGCCCAGGAGACAATCTTCCTCACCACCGGCAGCGTGCTGCGGGACAACGAGTACGGGCCGCTGCTGACCGTCGTCGCCGACCGGGTGGGCCGGCACGACACCCTCGGCGGGGCCTGCTCCCGCGAGTCCAACACCCTGCGCTACGGCCACCACACCCAGGCCCAGCACGCCTGCGTCGACAACTTCCTCGGTGAGCTGAGCCGGTACGGCATGGGCAAGCGCGACCTGGTCTCCAACGTCAACTGGTTCATGAACGTCCCGGTCGACCCGGACGGCGCCCTCGGCATCGTGGACGGGATCTCCGCCCCCGGCCTGTCGCTGTCGCTGCGCGCCGAGAAGGACACCCTCGTCGTGGTCTCGAACTGTCCACAGGTCAACAACCCGTGCAACGGGTTCCGCCCCAGCCGGGTCGAGATGGTGGTGCACGCCGGTGACTGACCTGACCCGCGCCCGCCCCCGGGGCGCCGCCCGTGCGGTCCGCACCCTGCTGGTCGCGAACCGCGGCGAGATCGCCTGCCGGATCATCCGTACCGCGCGGGACCTCGGCATGCGCACCGTCGCCGTGTTCTCCGAAGCCGACCGGGGCGCCGCGCACGTCCACCTGGCCGACGAGGCCGTGCCGCTGGGCCCCACCCCGCCGGTCGAGTCCTACCTGAACGTGGCGGAGGTGCTGCGCGCCGCCAAGGTCACCGGGGCGGACGCGGTGCATCCCGGCTACGGTTTCCTGGCCGAGAACGCCGACTTCGCGCTCGCGGTCGAGGCCGCCGACCTGGCATTCGTCGGCCCGACCCCCGACCAGTTGCGGATCTTCGGGGACAAGCACTCCGCCCGCGCGGCCGCCGTCGCGGCCGGGGTACCGGTGTTCCCCGGAACGGGGCTGCTCACCGACGTCGGGCACGCCGCGGCCGAGGCCGCGCGGATCGGCTACCCGGTCATGCTCAAGGCCACCGGTGGCGGCGGTGGGATCGGAATGGCCGTGTGCCGCGACGTCGACGACCTGCGTGAGGCCTACGACCGGGTCACCGGGCTGGCGTCACGCAGCTTCGGCTCCGGCACGGTCTTCGCCGAGCGGTACGTCGAGCGGGCCCGGCACGTCGAGGTGCAGATCTTCGGTGACGGTGCCGGCGGGGTGCTCTGCCTCGGCGACCGCGACTGCTCCCTGCAGCGGCGCCACCAGAAGGTGATCGAGGAGGCACCCGCGCCGGCCCTGCCCGGGCACGTCCGCGAGCGGTTGCACCGGGCCTCGCGTGAGCTGGCCGCCTCGCTGGACTACCGCTCCGCCGGCACCGTGGAGTTCGTCTACGACCCCGCGCGCGAGGAGGCGTCCTTCCTGGAGGTCAACACCCGGCTGCAGGTCGAGCACCCGGTCACCGAGCAGGTGACCGGAGTGGACCTCGTTGCCTGGATGCTCCGGCTGGCCGGTGGCGACGACACGTTCCTGGCCGGTTACCGGGACACCGGGACGGTGCCGGTCCGCGGGCACGCGGTCGAGGCCCGGGTCTACGCCGAGGACCCGGCCGCGGACTTCCGACCCGGCGCCGGCACCCTCACCCGGGTGGACCTGCCCCGGGGCGACGGCATCCGGGTCGACACCTGGGTCGCGACGGGAACCGAGGTGACCACCGCGTACGACCCGATGCTCGCCAAGGTGATCGCCACGGGCGCGGACCGGGACGCCGCCCTGGACCGGCTGCGGGTCGCCCTGGCCGGCACCCGGATGGCGGGGATCGAGGTGAACCTCGGCCTGCTGCGCGCCGCGGTCGACCTGCCCGCCTTCCGCGCCGCCGCGCACACCACCGGCACCCTCGCCGACGTACGGGATCCCGAGCCGCGCGTCACGGTCCTGCGCGCCGGCCTGCTGACCACCGTGCAGGACGCCGACGGCCGGGTCGGTTACTGGCAGGTGGGCGTGCCGCCGAGCGGTGCCATGGACGACCGGTCCCTGCGCCTGGCCAACCTCGCCGTCGGCAACGACGAGAACGCCGCCGGCCTGGAGTGCACCGCCTCCGGTCCGGCGCTCAGCTTCACCCACGACACGTGGGTGTGCGTCGCCGGGGCTCCAGCGCGGGTGACGGTCGACGGCGTCGAGGTGCCCCGCTGGGAACCGGTGCGCGTACCGGCCGGTGCGACCCTCGACATCGGCGACGCGACCGCGGGCCTGCGCAGCTACGTCGCTCTCGCCGGTGGCCTCGACGTACCTCATTACCTCGGCAGCGCCGCCACCTTCACCCTGGGCCGGTTCGGCGGTCACGGCGGACGCGCGCTGCGCCCCGGTGACGTGTTGCGCACGCACCCGGCGCCCGCCGGCTCACCGAGACGGCCGGTGCCCGAGGCGCGCCGGCCGAACTTCGGCAGCCACTGGGACCTCGCGGTGACCGAGGGCCCGCACGCGGCGCCGGAGTTCTTCACCCGCGCCGACGTCGAGCAGCTCTACGCCACCCGCTACCGGGTGCACTTCAACTCCGCCCGTACCGGTGTGCGGCTCGTGGGTCCCAAGCCCGGCTGGGCCCGGCACGACGGCGGAGAGGCCGGACTGCACCCCTCGAACATCCACGACACGGCGTACTCCGTGGGTGCCCTGGACTTCACCGGCGACACCCCGATCCTGCTCGGGCCCGACGGTCCCAGCCTCGGCGGCTTCGTCTGTCCGGTCACCGTGGTCTCCGCCGACCGCTGGAAGGTGGGTCAGCTCCGGCCCGGTGACACCGTCACGTTCCTGCCGGTGTGCGCCGCGGCAGCCCCGTCCGCGCGACTGCTGGACCTGCCGACCTACCTGCCGGGTGCCGATCCGGACGACGGGGTGCTGCACCGGCTCGACGGTGCCCCGACGGTCACCTACCGCCGCCAGGGCGACGACGCGGTCCTGGTGGAGTACGGCGACATCGTGCTCGACCTCGCGCTGCGGGCCCGGGTGCACGCGCTGCACACCGCGCTGGCCGACCGGGGCCTGCCCGGGGTCCTCGACCTGACGCCCGGCATCCGGTCGCTGCAGGTGCACGTGGACCCGGACGTGCTGCCGGTGCCCGCGCTGCTCGACCTGCTGGTCGACCTCGAGGCGCGGCTGCCCGCCGGCTCCGACCTGGTGGTACCGAGCCGACGGGTACGCCTGCCGTTGAGCTGGGACGATCCGGCGACGAGGGAGGCGATCGCCCGCTACACGGCGGGGGTGCGGGACGACGCGCCGTGGTGTCCCTGGAACATCGAGTTCATCCGGCGGATCAACGGCCTGGCCTCCGTCGACGACGTGTACCGCACCGTCTTCGACGCCGAGTACCTCGTCCTGGGCCTCGGCGACGTCTACCTCGGTGCCCCGGTGGCCACCCCGCTCGACCCGCGGCACCGGCTCGTGACGACGAAGTACAACCCGGCCCGTACCTGGACGGCGGAGAACTCGGTGGGTATCGGCGGAGCCTATCTGTGCGTCTACGGCATGGAGGGCCCGGGCGGATACCAGTTCGTCGGCCGCACGACCCAGGTCTGGCGGACGTATCCGCCGCCGGGGCAGGACCCGTGGCTGCTGCGGTTCTTCGACCGGATCAGCTGGTATCCGGTCGAAGCCGACGAGCTTCTCGACCTGCGGGCCGACCTCGCCGCCGGCCGGACCGCCCTGGACGTCACCGAGGGCTGCTTCTCGCTGGCCGAGCACGAACGGTTCCTGCGCGCGAACGCCGGGTCGATCGCCGCCTTCCGAGCCACCCAGGCGGCCGCGTTCGACGCGGAGCGCCGCGCCTGGGCACGGGCCGGGGAGTTCGACCGGGCCGAGGACGCGGCCGCCGCGCAGACGACGGATCCGGCGGACGTGATCGTGCCCGAGGACGGCGTCCGGGTGGACGCGCCGTTCGTGGCCAACGTGTGGAAGGTGGAGGTGACCGTGGGCGACGTGGTGGAGCGGGGACAGACCCTGGTGGCACTGGAAGCCATGAAGATGGAGACGTACGTCGCCGCGCCGTCCGCCGGCACCGTCCTGGCCGTGCCGGCGCGGCCGGGCGTACAGGTCGCGCCGGGCGACGCCCTCGTCGTGCTGGGACCGGTGTCGTGAGCGCCCGCCCGGAGGCGTTCATCGCCCTGCGCGACCCGGCCGCGGTGGCCGCGGAACTCGCCGCGTCCCGCGGCCCGTTGGCCGGTCTGCGGCTCGCCGTGAAGAACAACGTGGACGTGGCCGGCTTCCCCACCACGGCCGGCTGCCCGGCGTACGCCACCGGGCCGGCCGGCAGCGACGCCCAGGCGGTCGCCCGACTGCGGGCCGCCGGCGCCACCGTGGTCGGCGTGACCAACCTCGACCAGTTCGCCACCGGGCTCGTCGGTCAGCGCAGCCCGTACGGCGGCGTCCGCGACGCCCGCCGCGCGACCCACGTGTCCGGCGGGTCGAGTTCCGGCTCGGCGGTCGCCGTGGCACTGGGCGCGGCCGACATCGCCGTCGGCACCGACACGGCGGGTTCCGGCCGGGTACCGGCGGCCTTCCAGGGCATCGTGGGGGTCAAGCCGACGCTCGGGGTGGTCTCGGTGCGGGGTGTCGTCCCCGCCTGCCGGTCGTTCGACGCCGTGACGATCTTCGCCCGTGACCTCGACACCGCGGACGCCGCGATGGCGGCGATGGCGGGCGGTGGCGGCACGCGGGGCTGGCCTCTGGACACTCCGCTCGCCGCGCCGGTCGCGGCCCGCGTCGCGGTCCCCGACGAGCTGCCCGCGATGGCTCCCGGCTGGGCCGAGGCGTTCCGGGCGGCGGCCGACCGGCTCAGGGCGGACGGATGCGTCGTGGAACCGATCCCGTTCGCCTCGTTCCTGGCCGCGGCCCGGCTGCTCTACGACGGCGGGCTGGTCGCGGAGCGGCACGCGGCGGTCGGCGGGTTCGTCGACGCCCATCCCGACCTGGTCGACCCGACGGTGGGCGCGATCATCTCACGGGCGGGTCGGGTCAGCGGCTCCACCCTGGCACGCGATTTGGCCCGGCTCGCGGCGCTGCGCACCGAGTGCCTCGGTCTGCTCACCGGGTTCGAGGTGCTGCTGGTGCCGACCGCGCCCGGTCAGCCGACCGTCGCCGAGGTCGCCGCCGAACCCGTGGCCAGCAACTCCCGGGTCGGCACGTACACCAACTTCTGCAACCTGTTCGACCTGTGCGCGGTCGCCGTACCGTCGGGCACGGTGCCCGACGGTACGGCCGGAGCGGCCCAGTTCGGGGTCACCGTCCTGGCCCGGGCGTTCCACGACGCCGTGGCGCTGGACCTGGCCCGGCGGGTCATGCTGGCCACCCCGCCGCCCGAGGCGTACGCCGGCGGGGCGGCCCCGCTGGCGGAGCAGCGACTTCCGTGGCCGGCCAGGATCGCCGACGCGGCGGTGCAAACCGTCGAGTTGTTCGTCATCGGCGCCCACCTCGTGGGGCAGCCACTCGAGCGGGAACTGCGCTCGCTCGGAGCACGATGGCTGGGTCCGGCGCGTACAGCCGGGGCGTACGCGCTCGCCGCGCTCGACACCGCGCCACCCAGACCGGGGCTCACCCGCGTCGGCGGCGGCGGTGTCCGCGTCGACGGAGAGGTCTGGGCGCTCTCGGTCGGAGCGCTGGGCAGGTTCCTGGCCGCGCTTCCCGCACCGATGAACCTCGGCCGGGTCGAACTCGACGACGGACGCTGGGTGATCGGGTTCGGCTGCGCCACGGAAGCGGCGGCCGCGGGCACGGACATCAGCGCCCACGGCGGCTGGCGCAACTGGCTGGCAGCCGGTTCCTGATCCCCGTAGCCGGAAGGCGTCGACCAGCCTGGAGCACGACTCCGTCGGGGCGGACAACCGCCTCCCGGGCCGCGCCGGTGCGCAACCAGCGGTGCAGCTCGCTGCCCGGGCCGGCGACGACGAGGACCATCCCGCGCCCTTCGATCTCGGCGCGTCGGGCGTCGGACGGCTCGACGGAGGTGACGATCGCGAACCGGCCGGCGGCCAGGTCGTCGAAGCGCCGGTCGCCGTCGACGACCGCGTTCGGGCAGAGCCCGCCGGCGAGACCGCGACGCCACCGTATCCGCAGCCGTGGCCGCCGCACGAGGCCGGAGCGGCGCAGCGGCGGTGTCCGGCTGTCCGTCGCCAGGCCGGTGAGGCCCGGTACCAGGTGCAGCCGCGGTGCCACGGCCCGACGGACGACGTCGCCCAGTTCGCCGCCGGCGGTCATGGCCGTACCGATGATCCTCGCCATCCTGATCATCGCGCGGACGTGCCGGGCGCGTTCGACCTGGTACGTGTCCAGCACGGCCGGCGGCAGCGTGCCGGCGAGCACGCCGGCCAGCTTCCAGGCGAGATTCATCGCGTCGCGCTGCCCGGCGCACAGGCCCTGCCCGATGAACGGCGGGGTGAGATGGGCGGCGTCGCCGAGCAGGAACACCCGCCGGTCGCGCCACCGGCGGGCGACCTGCGCGCGGAAGGTGTACTCGGCGACCCGGACGATCTCCAACTCCCGGTCGGGGACGTCCCCGGTCCACCGCGAGATCAACGGACGCAGCCGTGCCATGTCGCGGTAGTCGTCGGCGGTCTCACCGGGCCGCAGCCGGAACTCCCATCGGTACCGGGTCGCCCCGACGCGCAGGTAGGTGCCGGGACGAGCCGGGTCGGAGAGTTGCTGCACGCCCTCCCACTGCCCGAGGTCGGCCGCGGTGGCCACGTCGATCACCAACCAGCGTTGCGTGAAACCCAACTCCCGCATGGTCGCGCCGATGGCGAGCCGGGTCAGGCTGTTGGCGCCGTCGCAGCCCAGCGCGTACGCCGCCCGGAGCGCCGCACGCGCACCGGTGGCGGTGTCGGTGACCTCGACCCGTACCCCGTCCGCGTGCTGGACCAGCGCGGTCACCTCGGCGTTGCCGCGCAGCGTGACCGCCCCGAACCGGGCCAGGTTGCGGCGCAGGATCGCCTCCAGGTCCGGCTGGTCGAACAGGCTGCCCTGCGGGTAGCCGTGCCGGCCCGGCGCGGGGTCGCGGGAGAACTCGGCCAGCACCCGCATGTCCCGGTCCAGCAGGCGCAGACCCCGGTGCGGGCGGGAGATCGCGGCGAAGGAGTCCCGGAGCCCGAGCCGGGCCAGGATGCGGTGCACCTCGTCGTCCAGGGCCACGGCCCGGGGCAGCGGGTAGCTCGTCGCCCAGCGGTCGAGGACCAGGCACTCGACGCCGTACTGGCCGAGCAGGGTCGCGGCGGTGAGACCGGTGGGGCCCGCGCCGACGATCACCACCGGAACCGTCCTCGTCGGGCCCGCCACGCCGTGATTCTCCCCGACCCGGGCCGGACCGTCACCCGGGCCGGACCGTCACCCGGGCCGGGGAACGCGCGCACGTCACCCGTTCGCGTGCGCGTCGGGCAGTACGGAGGAACCGGGGCGGGTGGCAGGCGCCGGCGCGGTCAGCTCGCCGCGCGGTCCGCCGGCCGGGAGGACTGCCCGGACTGCGGCTGACGTCCGCTGTCCGGCGCCATTTCCCGCCACTCCGGGCGGCCGCCCAGCCACGCGTCGGCGAGGATTTTCGCCGAGGCTCGACTCGGGCAGGGGTGCAGCTTCGACCGGCCGGCGACGCCGCCGGTCCGTGCCTCTACTTCCCATCGCTGGCCGTCGGTGCGGATGTAGACGTCACGACGCCCTCGCGGACTCCGGTCCCCGTTCCACCAATGACGCTCGATTCTCACGTCCTGACCGTATAGCACCACCTGCGGAAAGACGAATGAGGGGAATCCCGCGACGAGTGCCCTGGGTGATCGACCGGACACGGAAAGCGCGTCAAGGAATCAGTCGGGAAGAGACCTGTCCCGTTATCGCTCGATGTGACCCACGTTACCTCTCGCCCAGGAGGGAATCAGGTCGACGGAGGAGGATTTGAAGCAGGGTGTGACCGTCACACCGTCCTCCGCCCGGCCGCGCCCCGACCGGACGGGGATCACCCGATGACCGGCTCCGCCCCCGAGCAGCCGTCGACCGCCGTCGCGCCGACCCCGGGTGACCTGATGAGCCGCGGGCAACGGCTGCGGCTCGTCCTGGTCCTCGGCTCGCTGATCGCGGTGGGCCCCCTGACGATCGACATGTACCTGCCCGCGCTGCCCGCGATCGTCGCGGACTTCGCGACCACCTCGGCGGCGGTCCAGCTGACCCTCACCGGCACGCTCGCCGGGCTCGCCCTCGGCCAGCTGATGGTCGGCCCGCTGTCGGACGCCGTCGGGCGGCGTCGCCCGCTGATCGCCGGCCTCGCGCTGCACGTCGTGGCGTCGGTGCTCTGCGTCGTGGCGCCCAACGTCGCCGTTCTCGGCGCGCTGCGGGTGGTGCAGGGTCTCGGTGTCGCCGCCACCGCGGTGGTCGCGATGGCCGTGGTCCGTGACCTGTTCAGCGGGGCGGCGTTCGCCACCCTGCTGTCCCGACTGCTGCTGGTGATGGGGGCGGCACCGGTCCTCGCGCCGACCCTCGGTGGCGGCGTGCTGCGCTGGACGGACTGGCGTGGCGTCTTCGTGGTGCTGGCCGCGTTCGGGGTGCTGCTGATCGTGGTCGCCGCGGTCGGCCTGCCGGAGACGCTGCCGCCCGCGCGCCGCCGCCGCGGCGGCATCGTCGCGACCGTCTCCCTGTACGGTTCGCTGCTGCGCGACCGCGTCTTCGTGGGCCTGGTCATGGTCGCCGGCCTGGCCATGGCGGCGCTGTTCGCGTACGTGGCCGGCTCGTCGTTCGTCCTGCAACAGGGGTACGGCCTCAGCCAGCAGCAGTTCGGGCTGGCGTTCGGGGCGGGCGCGGTGGGCCTGATCGGGGCGACCCAGTACAACGTACGGCTGTTGCGCCGCTACCCTCCGCAACGGATCCTCGTCGTGTCCCTGTGCGCCGGCACCCTGGCGGGGTTGGCCCTGGTGGCCTTCGCCGCGACCGGCCTCGGCGGGCTGCCCGCCCTGCTGGTGTCGTTGTGGGCGGTGCTGGCGGCGGCCGGCCTGGCGATGCCGAACGCCCCGGCGTTGGCGCTGTCCCGGCACGGTGAAGCGGCCGGCACCGCGTCCGCCCTGCTCGGCGCCGTCCAGTTCGGCGTGGGTGCGGTGGCCGCGCCGCTGGTGGGTGTGCTGGGCACCGGCGCGGTGGCGATGGCCCTGGTGGTGGCCGGTGGCATGGTGTCGGCGGTGGCGGTGCTGCTGGTCGTCGTACGACCGGCCCGGCTGGCCGACCTGGAACCGGCACCGGCGGTCGTGGCCGCGCACTGAGGGACGGCCCGGACGACCGGCCGGACACGCCGCGGCTCGGATCCGAGTGATCGGATCCGGGCCGCGGCCGTCGGTCATCCGTTCGGGTTGCCGACGCCGGTGAGGATCCGGCTGCGCAGGTAACGGCCCGCCTCGGTCAGCACGCCGTTGCCGGCGAAGGCGGTCCCCGCACAGGTGCCCTGCCGGAACGCCGAGTTGGTCTCCCGGCCGTCCGAGAAGCTCCACATCCCGTACGAGATCTTGTTGCTCTTCAGCAGGTCGAGCCAGGCGGTGGTGCTGGTGAAGTCGTTGGTGCCGTCACCGGTGAAGGTCTGCGTGCCGAACTCGCTGACGAACAGCGGCAGGCTCTTCGCGGCCCGCGCCACGACCGCGCGCCGGTCGGCGCCGTGCGACGCCGCGTAGAAGTGGAACGTGTACATGACGTTCTCGGCGTCGACCGGGTCGTTGACGACCTCCGTCTCGTCGCTGCCCTCGCTGAGACCCAACGACGAGAAGCCGCGGGTGCCGACCAGCACGACGCTGTCCGGCGAGTTCTTCCGGATCACCGGGATCACCTGCTCGGCGTACGTCTTGATGCCGTCCCAGCTGACCCCGTTCGGCTCGTTCGCCACCTCGTAGATCACGTTGTTGTTCGCCGCGTGTCGGGCCGACACGTCCGCGAAGAACGTCTTGGCCAGCCCGAGGTTCACGTTCGGGTCACCCGGGGTGAGGATGTGGAAGTCCACCAGGACGTAGAGCCCGAGTCGGGTGGCGGCGTCGACGAGTCCGTTCACCTTGGCGGTGAAGCCGACCGGGTCGGTTTCCAGGCCGCCCTCCTGCACGTACATCGACAGCCGGATGAAGTCGGCCTTCCAGTCGTTGCGCAGCGCCGCGAGCGAGTTCGCGTTCACGCAGTTCGGGAAGAACTGCAGGCCGTGGCTGCTCATGCCGCGCAGTTGGATCGCCTGGCCGGCCTGGTTGCACAGCTGCGTGCCGCACACGCGCAGCTGACCGTTGACCGCCACGGGCGTACCGCCCGGGGCGTTGCCGGACGCCGCCGGGGCGGGCCGGTCCGGTCCGGCGGCCGGCGGGGCGGTGGTGGTCGGCACGGTGGTGGTCGGCACGGTGGTGGTCGGCACGGTGGTGGTCGGCACGGTGGTGGGCTGCGCGGGCCCGGCCGCCTTGGTGCCGTTCAGCGTGCAGGTCGACAGCCCTTCGGCGTTGAGGTCGGGCTTCGGGGCGTTGCGGCCGATCGCCGTCTCGATCCGGTTGATGGTGGCGAAGCGCTTGTCCCGCAGCGGTCCGAGGATCGCGTTCTGGGCGAAGTTGGGACCGCCCTGCCCGACCGTGTCGCGCAGCCGCTTGTTGGCCTCGGTGATCTGGGTGTTGAGCAGTTCCAGGTTGCGCTGCACCTCGGCCTGTTGTTGAGCCGGTACGGCCACACCGACGGTGACCTGCGGGCAACTGACGGTGGCCGGTTCCTCGTCGGCGGAGGCGACACCCAGCCCGATGCCGACGATGAGAACCGCGACGCCGGCCACCGCGCCGACCCGCCAACGGCGGGTGTGCGTGTCTGAACTGCCCAGTCTCGATCTGCGCATCCGAGCCGCTACCTTCCGCCAGGTGTGCCGCATCATCCGTTCGGAGAGGGTTACGGGAGCGCTTCCGTAACGGATCAAGACTCGAACGACTTTTCGTCCGGACGGGTCGGTGGCGGAGCGATGAGTTTGGGATGCTGCGGCGGTCTACCTGTCGACAACACCGGATCATCGAAGGGACCATCACGATGGCAAAGGTCATCTCTACGCTGTTCATCTCGGCCGACGGCGTGGCCGAGATCGACTCCGACTGGCACTTCCCGTACTTCGACGAGAACATGGGTCGCGCCGTCACCGAGGACTACGAAGCCGCCGACGTGCTGCTCATCGGCCGGGTGACCTACGACAGCTTCGCCGGGGCCTGGCCCGGACGGGAGGCCGCGGGCGGCGACGACGCCGCCTTCGCCAAGCAGCTCGGGGACGTACGCAAGGTGGTCGCCTCGCGTCAGCCGGTGCAGTTCTCCTGGCGGAACTCGGAGCTGATCGAGGGTGACCTCCTCGACGCGGTCGCCGCGCTGAAGGCCGACGCCGACAGCAAGGGCGTCCTGGTCCCCGGATCGATCTCGGTGGTGCAGCAACTGCTCGCCGCGGGACTGGTCGACGAGCTGCGGCTGCTGGTGCATCCGGTGGCGGCGCGTAAGGGTCGTCGGCTGTTCGACGACGGCGACGCGCCGTACCACCTGAAGGTCACCGCCACGGAGGTGTATCCCACCGGCGTGATCCGGGTGATCTACGCGCCGACCGCGGCGCCGACCGCGGCCGGCTACGACGAGGTCAAGGATCAACTGTCCGAAGGGTAGGACCGGCGCCGACCGCCCTGGGCCGGCAGCCGGCCCGGGGCGGTCGATGGGTGGCCACGCCGCTCCACAGTGGACGAACCTGACCATTCAAGATCTGTAGCCGACGCGATGGCAGTCGTGACAAGGTCTTATCCACGAGCGAAAAGTGCTATGAGATCCTCGAGGAATACGATCAGAGATCCGATGACCAGTCCGGTAGCGGCAGCCAGCATCCCTGAAGCCAGATCTGCTGCGCCGAGGGCCATGAGCGTCGCGGTGGCACCTAGCACTGCGGTTGCGGCAAGACCCAGGTTGCGCAGAATATGTTGAACGCCCAGCTCGGCGTCTGAGGCGCCGAAACAGTTGCAGGGTGCGCGATTCTTCTTGCCGATATTCATGCCGATCACGCCGGTCATTGCCGCGAGGAGTCCGGTTGCGACCATGAATCCGGCGACGCCGCACCACCTTGTCGGAATCAGCAAAAGACAGACGACCACGGCTTCTGCGGCTATCGTGGCCTTCGCGATCGTGGTGACGAGAACCGGCGGCGCCAGCGACATCTGTCGCAACGAGTGTTCGAACGCGAGGTACGATCTCTTGTTCGACGCCTTTCCGTAAACGGCAACGGCGAACACCACTACCAGAAGGGTTCGAGCCGAGATTTCGAGGGTCCGCACCTCACATCTCCTTTGTGGTCAGCTTCCACTTCACAATACGACGTACCACAACACCGACGAGGAGTTCGCCGGGGCAGTATCCAAAATGCCGCGAGTCGTAGCTTTGTGGGTTGTCCCCCAGCAGCACGAGCCTTCCCCCGGGTACCGAATTCTCGGTCACTGAAGCGAGCAGCGGAACCCGTTCGAGGGGTACCGGATCACCGGGAACGGATACGGCCCGCTTCACCATGTACCGGGCACGATTGTCGGGGACCACGCCGTGCTCCAGGAACTGGTCCAGCGACTTGACGACGACGACATCCTGGGGACGCACGCGTGCCAGCCGGGTCCGGCGCACCAAAAGTCGATCTCCGTTGTGGAAGGTTGGTGCCATGCTCTCGCCATCGACAGCAACCATCACCAAGCAGCGACGTGCCCAGAGGACCAGGACGAGGGGCGCGAAACAACAGCCGGCCACCAGGTAGACAGCGACCATCATCTACTGCTCTCGATCGAAAGGACCCGATCATCCTGGTATCCGGCGGCCTGCATCGCGAACAGCCGAGCGTAGACACCGCCGGAGGCCACCAGTTGATCGTGATTGCCCAGTTCGGAAACGACACCGAAGTGGAGCACAGCGATGAGATCAGCATCCCGGACCGCGTTGAGCCGGTGCGAGATGAGCAGACTGGTCCGGTCGGCACGATAGCGTCGCATCCTGTCGTGCACATCGTGCTCCGCTTCCGGATCCAGCCCGGAACTGGGCTCGTCCAAAATCATGAGATCCCGATCCCCACGAAGGAACGCACGTGCCAGGGCCAGGCGTTGCCACTGACCACCCGACAGCACAACGCCGTCGTCCGTCTCTCCGTCGGCGCCTTCCTGGTTGAAGATCCTGGTCAGCAGCGTGTCGTAGCCCTGGGGAAGGTGTTCCAGTTTGGCGTGGATCCCCGCTTGGACGGCGGCGTCCCGGATACGCGCCCTGTCCGCCATCGCCGACAGGTCTCCTACGGCAATGTTGTCGGCGGCGCTGAAGTCGTAGCTCATGTGATCCTGAAACACGGCACTGATGCGTTCCCGATAGTCGCCGGGATCGAAGTTTCGGATATCCACCCCGTCCCACAGGATTTCGCCACGAGTCGGATCGTAGAGGCGGCTGATCAGCTTCACCAGCGTTGACTTGCCTGATCCGTTCAGGCCGACCAGCCCCATGACCGTCCCACGCGGAATCACCAGGTTCACGCCGGCCAGAATCCACGGATGACTGTCGCTGTATCTGAACCAGACGTCGCGCAGTTCCAGCGCCTGACCCAGGGGAGGAGTGGGAACCGGCTTCGCAGCCAGCATCAGATCCGGTTCGCCGTGTGCGATATCGACGAACGGGCGGAACAGCAGAAGTTGTTCCCGCACGCCCGCTATCCCGTGTACCAACGCCCCCATGGAAGTCTGCGTACTCGCGACCGCGGCGGCAAAAATCGACACGTCGCCGATGCTCAGTTCACCGTGCGAGGCGGCGAGTATCGCCCACACCAGACCACCGCCGGCTGTTACGGCCGCCAGTGCCTGCAAGAAGCTGTAAGTGGACATCTCCCTACGGTCCATCGCACGCTCGGCGGTGTCGGCTGTCATTCGCTCCCGGAGCATCCTGCGGCGCAGGAACCCGCCGAGGCCGAACAACCGGGTTTCCTTGGCGGCGCGTGTATCAGTCAGTAAATTTGCGTAGAATGCCTCGCGCCGCTGATGAGGCGAAATATCCCAAAGGAGTTGCATCCTCTTTCGCGATAACGAGAACTCCAGGAAGAGAGCAGGCAGCACTGTCACAATGACGATGGCCGCGGCCGCTTTACTGACGATCACCAGGGCGCTGAAAAACCCGACGAGCGTCAGCAGCGACTGGCCGAGCCCGAAAGCCATCGCCACAGAATGGATGACCGTGCTCGAGCCTTGCTGCGCGAGCCGCAGCCGGTCCCGGAAGGCCGGACTTTCAAATGGTCCAAGGCCGATGAACTTGTTGATCGCTCTGTACAGCCGGTCCAACGACAGCAGGCCGACTCGCCGTCCTATCTGCTTGGACAGATAGGAAGCTGGCTGCGGCACCACTGCGGCCAGCACACCGAAACACCCCAGGAGTACGGCCGGCGCGAGGACCTGGCCTACCTGTTCCGCACCGAGCCGGTCCAGGACCACCTTGGTGAGCCAGGCTATGGCGACCGGTATGAGCGCCTCCACTATGGCGATCGCACCGTACGCCGCTGTATGTACCGGAGCTGCGGACAGGATGAGCCGGAACAGTTCGACACCACTGTGCCGCTGGGAAGCCATTGCGCAATTTCCCGATGTCATCCGGCAGACATCGCGGGGACGCGGCGCTGCTGGAGCGCATCGACCCCGATATCGCTTGAGGCCACCACTCCATCATTCGCCATGACGAAGATCATGGGGAATGCGGTAACCCCGAATGCCTTTGTGGTGGCTCCGTCGAACGCTTCGGTCACCACCCGGGCCACCGGGGCGAGCTTTTCCACGAACGCCGAGCGCCCGGTGTCGTCGCCGGATACGACAGCAAGAAGTTCCGCCCCACCGTCAGCCGAGCCCGCCGCGTAGTGGACGAACTTGGGGAGCAACTCGTCGCAGAACCCGCAATTGGACGAGAAGAAGGCGACGACCGTCCCGGCGGACAACAGCTCACGGGAGACAACGTTTCCGGCGATGTCGACGGTGGCGAAGTCAGCGACCCTCGAACCGGATGCGACGACATCGGTCGGCCGTGCGGCTTTCATCTCCGCCAGGAGGTTGGTGTGCTCACGGAGGCGTCTGATCACACCAAACATGAGCAGCAAATTTATCAGGAGCAGGGTGCTGACAAGGCCGGCGGTGGCATGCAACATCGTTTTTCTCCTAGGTTGGGGAACCGCAATGGAAGCGGGTGTGCCACTACTTCGAGTGACACACCCGCACGCCGGAAATTACCAGCCCGCTTGGCACTTACCCGGGAAACTGCAGGCAATCCCCAAGGAGTGGTGGAGTCTCCACGGGGTCTTCCCCAGCCCGCTCGTGCAGTCGACCGTGCGCGATTCGTAGTCGACCTGCCAGCCGCCGGGTGAGCAGCAGCGCTGCTTTTCCGTGCAGGTTCCAGTCGCAGCGGCCGTGATGCTTGGCACCAGCAGATCCAGGGCCTTGTCTGCCATCTGGCTGAGAAACTTCATACTTCTTTCCTTTCTCCGTTCGGTCTGATGCTCGGCCGGCGGAGGCTGATGCCGCCGCCTATGGACAGACTCTTCGCCCCGAAGAATGTGGGAACCTTGCGAGAAGCTTGAATGCCCGGTCGACGGGCCCGCTACAGATCTTGAATGGACAGGCGCAGGCTGCGGGTGTCGCAGACCGCCGTGTACGGCTGGCGCAAGCGGTGGCAGGTCGGTGGTGAACAGGCCCTCGCCTCGAAAGGGCCCCGGATGTTCCGTACCCGGTACACGCTGCGCGGCACGGCGAACGTCATGTACCGGTTGGGCTGGTCGGTACAGGTACCGAAGCACCGTGCGGTCGAGCGTGACGAGGCCGCGGTCACCACTTGGCGGCGGGAGACGTGGCCGGCGGCAGAACGGTAGCGGTGCAGCGGCAGACGTGGCTGGTCTTCGAGGACGAGGCACTCCCGGCGGCGCGGGCCGCGGGTCGCGGCCGCCGGCCTCAGTGCGGGCTGACCTTTATCCGGGCGTCCGCCCAGGCCGCCTGGCGGAGGGTGGTGAGGATCCGTTCCTGGCCCGCCGGGTCCTGCCGGTCGATGAACAGCACCCCGTCGAGATGGTCGGTCTCGTGCTGGATGCAGCGGGCCAACAGCCCCGTGCCGACGACCTGTACGGGGTCACCGTGCTTGGTGAAGCCCTTGGCGACCACGTTCATCCGCCGCTTGGTGTCCAGGTAGATTCCGCGTCGAACATGGTCACCGGTTCGGCCACCTGACGCAACACCGGATCGCCAACCTTTCGAATGGCCAGCACCGTCATCTGATACCTCCGTCGTCGACGTACCTGCTGCCGCTTCCGGCCGGCCCGGCGACGGCCGCACCATCCTGGCCGAAGGCCGGGAACCGTTCGACGGCAGGTGATCCCGACGCCATGCGGTGGGACGCCGCCCGCTCGACGATCGGCGGTACAGCAGGCTGTACTTTCCGCGCCGGGCCATCGCCGGCCGGTCGACGGTGACCTATGTTGGCGCCGGGAGGTGGGCCGATGGCGTACGTGTGGGGTCGGGTCCGGACGGTGGTCGAGGCGATCGCGCGCCTCGGCGGCGGCCTGGGCACCGCCGTGCTGGCGCTGGGTGCGCTGCTCTGGGCGGTGTTCGTGGCCCTGACCTGTCTGGTCGGGGTGGGCCTGCTGGCGGCGCCCGGCGCGTTGCGGGTGGTGCGGTCGGTGGCTGACCGCGAGCGCGCCCGGTTGTCCCGTCGGGGGACAGAGATCCCCGAGCCGGGGGCGGTACCGGCCGGGTTGCGGGCGGCGCTGCGGGACCCGTTCGTCCGCCGGGAACTCGGCTGGGTCGCCCTGCACTCCGTCACCGGCCTGGTGTCCGGGCTGCTCGGCTTCGCCTTCCCGCTGAACGCCCTGCAGGACATGACGTTCCCGTTGTGGTACCGGTGGGTTCCGCCCGAGGACGGTGCGCCGGGGGTCTGGTGGTGGCGCATCGACGGACAGTCCGAGGCGTTCCTGGCCGGACTGCTCGGAGTGGGCTGGCTGCTCGCCGGGGTGCTGTTCAGCCCGGCGCTGGCCCGGTTCCAGGACTGGCCGGGCCGGTGGCTGCTGTCCCCGCCGCCGGGGGTCGACCTGTCGCTGCGGGTCGCCGCGCTGACCGCCACCCGGGCCGCGGCGCTGGACGCGCACGCCGTGGAACTGCGCCGGATCGAACGGTCGCTGCACGACGGCACGCAGAACCGGCTGGTCGCGGTCAACGTGCTGCTGGGCGCCGCGCGGCGGGCCGTACGACGCGACCCGGACCGGGCCGACGAGATCCTCGGGCGGGCCCAGGACGCGGCCGAACAGGCGCTCGGTGAACTGCGTACGGTGGTGCGCGGGATTCTGCCGCCCGTGCTGGACGACCGGGGCCTCGCCGGGGCGCTGGCGGGCCTGGCCGGCAGCTGCGCGGTACCCTGCCGGCTCGAGGTGGACGTGGCCGTCCGCTGCGCGGCCTCGGTCGAGGCCACCGCCTACTTCGTGGTGGCCGAGGCGCTGACCAACGTGGTGCGGCACAGCGGGGCCGGTCAGGTGGACGTCACCGTCCGCCGCGAGCGCGGCCGGCTGCTGGTGACCGTGCAGGACGACGGACACGGGGACGCCGACGAGGCCCGCGGCTCCGGGCTCACCGGCATCCGCCGGCGGGTCGAGGCGTACGACGGCCGGATGGGCCTGACCAGCCCACCGGGAGGACCGACGAGGATGGACGTGGAGCTGCCATGCGGATCGTGATCGCCGAGGACGACGCGCTGCTGCGGGAGGGACTGGCGCTGCTGCTGCGGGCGGAGGACCTGGACGTGGTCGCCACGGCCGGCACCCCGGGTGAGTTCCTCACCGCGGTCGACGAGCACGCGCCGGACGTGGCCATCGTGGACGTACGGATGCCACCGACGCACACCGACGAGGGCATCGTGGCCGCGGTGGAGGCCCGGCGGCGCCGGCCCGGCCTCGCCGTGCTGGTCCTGTCGGCGTACGTGGAGCAGGCGTTCGCCACCGAACTGTTCTCGGTCGGCGCGGTCGGCCTCGGCTATCTGTTGAAGGAGCGGGTGGGCCGGGTCGAGGAGTTCCTCGCCGCGCTGCACCGCGTCGCGGACGGCGGCAGCGTCATCGACCCGGAGGTGGTGGCGCAGCTGCTGGCCCGCAACCGGCGGGCGGACACGGCGCTGGCCGAGCTGTCGCCGCGGGAGCGCGAGGTGTTGGGGCTGATGGCCGAGGGGCTGGGCAACTCGGCCATCGCGGAGCGGCTGTTCGTCACCGACGGCGCGGTGCACAAGCACATCCGCAGCATCTTCGCGAAGCTGGGGCTGTCACCGGACGACAGCGCCGACCGCCGGGTCACCGCCGTGCTGCGTTACCTGGAGGGCCCCCGGTAGCCCCTGCTGTACCCGGGTCCGGCAGTCGGCTGGATGGTTACCGCCGCCGCGGCTCAATAGCGTTCCTGGTGCGCGCAACCCTGACCGATGACATGGAAAGGCCACCAGGATGTCCAGCTATCCGGGACACACCATCGACCCGGCGGTACGCGTCGAACACCTCACCCGGGTGTACGAGACCGGCCCTGACCGGGTGGACGCGTTGGCCGGGGTCGACGTCGACTTCGGCCGCGGCACCTTCACCGCGGTGATGGGGCCCTCCGGCTCCGGCAAGAGCACGCTGCTGCAGACCGCGGCCGGCCTCGACCGGCCCACCTCCGGGCGGGTCGTCGTCGGCGACGCCGACCTGTCGCTGCTGTCCGAGACCCGTCTCACCGAACTGCGGCGGACCCGGATCGGTTTCGTCTTCCAGGCGTTCAATCTGATCGGTGCGCTCACCGTCGAGGAGAACATCGTCCTGCCGCTGCGGCTGGCCGGCGTCCGGCCGGACCGGGCCTGGCTGGCCCGGGTGGTCGAGCGGGTCGGGCTGACCGACCGGCTGCACCACCGGCCGGCCGCCCTCTCCGGCGGCCAGCAGCAGCGGGTGGCGATCGCCCGGGCGCTGGCCACCCGCCCCGAGGTGGTTTTCTGCGACGAGCCCACCGGGGCGCTGGACACCCGGACCGCGGCGGAGGTGCTGACGCTGCTGCGCGCCGTCGTCGACGAACACGGGCTGACCGTGGTGATGGTGACCCACGACCCGGTCGCCGCGTCGTACGCGGACCGGGTGCTCGTGCTGGCCGACGGCCTGATCGTCGCCGACCTGCCGCAGCTCGGAGCCGCCCGGATCGCCGAGCACCTGGCCTCGCTGGACCGGCGGGTGCTCCGATGACGGCGCTCGCCGCCCGGCTGCTGCGGCACCGTGCCGGCCCGTCCGCCGCCACGCTGCTCGCCCTGATCGCCGGGGTGATGATCCTGGTCGCCATGGGCACCCTCGTCGAGTCCGGGTTGCGCTTCCGTCCGGAGCCCCGGCTCTGGGCGGCGGCCGACCTGGTCGTCGCCAGCCGCACGGTCAGCCACACGTTCCAGGAGTTCGGCGGGGAAACCACCACGAGCACCGTGGCCCTGCCCGAGGGCGGCACGGTGGACGCCGCCCTGGTGGACCGGATCCGGCGGCTGCCCGGCGTCGCGGCCGTGAGCGGCGACGACCGGGTGCTGATCGGCTCGACCGACGTCGTCGGGCACGGCTGGGCCACGTACGCCTTCACGGGGCGTCCGATCGCGGCGGGCGCCGCGCCGGCGGCCGACGACGAGGTGCTGGCCGACTCCCGGCTCGGCGTCGTCCCCGGCGACCATGTCGACCTGGTCGTCGGCGGGGTCGGTCAGCCGTACCGGGTGAGCGGGACCGCCGACACCGGTACGGCCGCGGTCTTCTTCACCGATGCGCAGGCCGCCCGGCTGTCCGCGCACCCGGGCCGGGTGGACGCGGTCGGCGTGCGGCTGGCGCCCGGCGTGGACCGTGCCACGGTCGGCGACGCGGTCCGCGCGACGGCCGCGGCGGCCGGCGCCACGACGTACGCCGGGTCCGACCGCGGGCAGGTCGAGCAGGCGGCGAACCTGACCGCCGCGGGGTTGCTGGTCGAGGCCGGGTCGGCCTTCGGCGGGTACGTCGTCCTGCTGATCGTCTTCGTGGTGGCCGGCACGATCGGGCTGTCCGTCCGGCACCGTCGACGCGATCTGGCGTTGCTGCGCGCGATCGCTGCCACCCCGGGCCAGGTGCGCCGGATGCTGACCGCCGAGGCCGCGCTGCTCGCCCTGGTGGGTGCCGCGGTCGGCGTGCCGGCCGGCCTGTCCGCGGCCCGCTGGGTGCACGGCGAACTGGTCGACCGGGGATTCGTCCCGGCCGACTTCCCGATGAGCGGTGGCCTGTTCACGGTGCCGGCCGCGGTCGGTACGGCGGTGCTGGTGGCGGTGCTCGCCGCGCTGGTCGCCGGGCGCCGGGTCACCGGGATCAGGCCGACCGAGGCGCTCGGTGAGATCGCCGTCGAGCCGCGCGGCGGTGGCCGGGTGCGGCTGGTCGCCGGCGGGCTGACGCTGGTGGCGGCGGTCAGTTCCGGGGCGTTCGTCCTCGGCGGCGGCGGGCCGACGGCCGCGCTGGCCGGCGCGGTCGGCATGCTCTACCTGTTCGTCATCGCGGTGGCGCTGCTCGCGCCGCGGATCAACGCGGCCGCGGCCCGGCTGCTGACCCCGGTGCTGCCCCGGATCTGGCGGGTCAGCGGCTACCTGGCCGCCGCCAACCTGCGGGCCAACGCGCGGGGGATGGCGACGGTGCTGACCGCCCTCGTGCTGTCGGTCGGGTTCGGCGGCTCGGTCTGGTTCCTGCAGACCAACCTCGAACGGCAGACCGTCGCGCAGAGCGGCGCGGGCACCCGCGCCGAGCGGGTACTGGTCGCGCCGGGTGGGCTGCCGCCGGAGGCGGTCCGGGAGGTCCGGGAACTGGCCGGGGTGCGGGCGGCCACCGGGGTCCGCCGTACCCAGGTGGTGGTGCGGTCGTTCGACGGGATCGAGCCGGTCGCCGCCCAGGCCGTCGACCCGGACGGCATCACCGGGACGATGGACCTCGACGTGCGCGAGGGCAACCTGGCGGACCTGGGCGCGGACACGGTCGCGCTCTCCGCGACCCAGGCGTCCGCGTCCGGCTGGCACGTCGGCGACCAGGCGGAACTCTGGCTCGGCGACGGCACCCCGGTCAGGCTGCGGGTCGTGGCGGTCTACCGGCGCGGGCTCGGCTTCGGCGACGTCACGCTGGCCGACCGGACGGTCCTCGGACACACCGCCGGGGCCGCCGACGACGAGATCCTGGTGCGCGCCGGTCCCGACGCCGACGCCGGGCTGGCCGCCTGGTCGGCCCGCCACCCGGGCAGCGAGGTGCTCGACGCGGCCGCCCGTACCCGGCTGATCAGCGCCGACCTGGCGTTCGGCGCCTGGCTGAACCGGCTGCTGATCGGTGTGCTGGTGGGTTACGCGGCGCTGGCCGCGGCCACCACGATGGTGTCCGCCGCGCTGGCCCGCCGCCGCGAACTGGCGCTGCTGCGGCTGGTCGGTCTGACCCGCCGGCAGGTCCGCGCGATGGTGCACGCCGAACAGGCCGGGCTGCTGGGCACCGCCGTGCTGATCGGCGCGACGATCGCGGCGCTGACCCTGGGCGCGATCGTCAACGCGCTGACCGGCAGCCCGATTCCGTACGTCCCGCCGCTCGGCTGGGTGGCGGTGCTCGGCGGTACGACGCTGCTGGCGCTGGCGACCACGGTGCTGCCGGTCCGGCGGCTGCTGCGGGTCCCGCCGGTCGACCACATCGGCATCAGGGAGTAGGGGCCGACGTCAACGGGAGGGCATCGGCGCCGGCTGGGCGCTGGCCATCCGACCCGGATCCCAGTACGAGTCGTCGGGAGTCGGCAGCCGGGTGCTGGTCGAGCCCGGGTCGGTACCGGTGCTCGACGGGGCCGGTGACTGCCCCCGCGGCCCGGAACCGCGGGAGGTCAGCACGCCGACCACGACGGCCACCACCACGACGGCGACGGCCACCCCGGCCGCCGCGACCCAGCCGTTCCTCATGTCCCGCTCCTCTCCACCGGTGTCGGTGCTCGCCTGGTTGGACGTGCGCCACCCCCGGCCGGATCCATGCGGATCCGGCCGGGGGCCGGCGTCACCCGGTCGGGTGACTCAGGTGCGGTTCGCCACCGAGTTGTAGGCGTCCATCACGGCGGTGTCGAAGTAGGGGCTCCGGTTCACCCCGGAGCTGTCCAACGTACTCATGATTCCGTTGACGTAGCCGTAGGAGCCGTTGTAGAGGCGCAGCCAGACCGAGCCGCTGGAGCCGCCGGTGAAGCCACACCTGAGGGCGATCTGGTTCTCCTGGAACGGCCAGATCCCCGGCCGGTACGTGGTGCCCTGGCAGTACTGCTGCCATCCGCCGTCGTACGGCGGCGCCGCCGGGTAGGCCAGAATGGTGACCGCCTGCTCATAGCTGTAATTGACCGAAAGGCCATTTCCGCCGAGTACGTCCACCGGCCGCTGGCCAGAGGCGTTCGGCCACATGGTGATGTACGAAACGTCCCGGTCGAGGTTGCTGTCGTTGATCCAGGCATTGAAAGTGGTCAGGTACTTGGCCGACCATCGGCCGTACGGCTCGGCGCCGTAGTTGTAATAGGGGATGAAAATCCAGTTCTGCATCCACTGGCCACCCCGGCCGCCGTGCACGCAGTGCCCGGCGCTCATCACGAGCAGCTTGGAACCGCTGTTCACCGTGCCCGCCGAGCAGACGTAGTTCTTCCCGTCCGCCGGGTTGTAGAAGAACACCTTGCCAACCGTGGCGGAGGCGTTGACCTGGATGTTGATCGGGCCGGCGGCGGCTGCCCGGCTCCGGGTGGCGACCGACGCGCTGGGGGCGGCGGGCGGCGTGGACTGGGCCGTACCGGCCGCTCGCGAGGCCGTGCCGGAGCTGGTCTGGGCCTTGTCGACCAGCGTGTCCGCCGACTGGGCGGTGCGCAGCCGCTCCGGGGTCCAGTAGCTGCTCGCCTGGTCGGCGACCTGCAGTCCGCTCCGCTGCGCGGTCGACACACCCGCCGCCACCGTGCTGACCGACGCGTCACCGGAGGTGCTGGCCGGGGCCGCCTGGGCGGACCCGGCGCCGCCCATCAGGGTCAGCGTCGTGACGAGGGCGGCGGACACGGCAACCGTGGCCACGCGCCGGATTTCCGGAAAATGCATACTGTTCCTCCCAACAGATGGCATTGGCGCTCTTCGAAGCGCTGAAAACAGCATGACCATGGTCGGGCTGAACGGGAAGCGTTAGCGGGTGTCTATTAGCCATCCATCGACTGTCATTGAGTTGACTGTCGATCGGCGGGAAATCCGCCGCAGAAAGTGGGTATCTTCAATAACCACTAAAGATGCGTCCATTATGTACCGGGAGGTCGTGCGGTCCAGGTCGACCCCGGTTACCGGATCAGCGGTTCACGTAGGCGGCCAGGCCGCCGAGCTCCTCGTTGGCGATGAACACCGACCGCACGTTGATGACGGCCTCCTCGACGTGGGCGGCGCAGCCCCACGCCGCGTCGCCCCACGAGTCGGCGACCTTGATCTCGGCCGGTGCGGTGCACCCCTGGGCGCCGCCGAGCTGGCAGTGCTCGGGGTGCGGCCTGGTGGCCTGCGCGGCCGCGGCGGCGCGCATCCGGGTGGCGAGCTCCGCGGCGGCGGCGGCACGCTGCTCGGCCTCGGCGCGCAGCCGCTGCTCGGCGCCGCCTCCACCAGGTGCGTCGGGTCCGCCAGCGACGCGGAGATGATGACGGACCGCCCGAACAACGCCTGCAGACCCTCGTCCGGCCCGCCGGGTCAGCGTGCGGTCCTCCGCACGGCCGCAGGCGTGCGGAGGACCGCCGCCGTCGACTGGCGCCGCACCAGCGTCGGGGCGATGAGCTGCTTGAGCGGCCGGGCACTCCCGCCGCCGGCGATCTCCTCCAGCAGCAGGTCGACGGCGATGTTCCCGATCTCCTCGGCCGGCAGTCGTACGGTGGTCAGCGGCGGCGACAGGAAGCCCGAGAAGGGGTAGTCACCGAATCCGATCACCATCATGTCGTCCGGCACCTTCAGGCCGTGCTCCGCCAGGGCGCGGTACAGGCCGAGGGCGAAGTAGTCGTTGCCGACGACGACCGCGTCCGGCAGCTTCGCCCGGCGGAGCATCCGCCGGGACACCTGGTAGGCCTGCTCGGGCTGCCAGGGCAGGGCGGCCTGCTCGGACCGGCGGGTCGGTACGGAGATGACGCTGCCCCGCGGCACCGGCCGGCCGGCCTCGGCCATGGCCCGGCGGAAGCCGGCGATCCGGTTGGCGATGGTGGTGATCGGCAGGTCCTCCTCGAGCACCACGATCGAGCGGGCCCCGCAGGAGATCGCGTGGCTGGTGGCGCGGTAACCGCCCAGCTCGTTGTCGGTCCCGACGAACCGGTAGCCCAGCTCGGGCAGGTCCCGGTTGAGCAGGACGGTCGGCACGCCGACCGCGCCGAGGCGGCGCCAGTGTTCGTCGCCGGCCTGCACCGGGACCACGATGCAACCACTCACGGAGGAGCGCAGCAGCGATTCCACCGCCCGCGCCTCGTTGTCGGCGGACTCCTCGGTGACCCCCAGCAGCAGGGAGTAGCCCTGTGCCCTGGCCCGCAGTTCGATGCTGGAGATGAGCTGCGCGTAGAACGGGTTGGACGGGTTGGTGATGACCAGGCCCAGGGTCATGCTCGAGCCGAGCACGAGTGACCGGGCGAGGGAGTTGGGCACGTAGCCGATCCGCTCCGCCTCGGCGCGCACCAGCGCCCGGGTCTCCTTCCCGATCCCGCTCTTCCCGGACAGCGCGCGGGAGACCGTGTTCACCGACAGGTTCAGCGTTTCGGCGATGTCCCGCAGTGTCCGCCGGCGGGTCCCAGCCATGTGTGCGTGCCTTTCTGCCTTGGCCGGTGTGACCGCGGCGCCCGTGGTGGTCGCCGCGGTCGCGCCGTCAGCTCTTGGCCGTGAGATAGATACGCAGTGTCGCAGCCGGATCGTCGCCGGTCAGTGTGCCACGCAGCCGCAGCCACTGGCCGAACCCGCTGACCGGCCAGGTCGCCAGGCCGGGGCCGGCCGCCACGTGCTCCTGGCCGTCGAGATCGCACCAGGTCAGCCCGTCCGGGGAGATCTGGGTGACCAGCTTGACCGCGACGTCGTCGCCGGAGGTGGTGAGGGTCTGCACGAACCAGCGTGCCTCGCCGGCCCACGCCGCCTCGTACGGTTCGGTCACGAAGTCGCCCTTGAACGTCGTGTTTCGTTCCAGGACCGCTGTCAACGAATGCCGCATCGGGTCACCAATCCGTGGAGATGAGGACGGAGTCCAGGAACAGGAAGTTGCGGACAGTCGAGTGGGTCCGCACCGAGAAGTAGAAGTTCAGCAGGTTCTCCAGTGAGTCGTAGCGCTCCTGGTACGGCGGGACCGGCACGGCGGACATGTCCATGACGCGGTCGTTGAGCTGCAGCTCGACGTTCCGCCGGGCGTCGGTGTCGATGACCCAGCGCAGGTAGTGCCAGTTGACCTTCGTCGGCACCTCGTTGTAGCAGAGCTCCTGGGGCTCGCCGAACGGGTGCCAGTCCTCCGGGTTCGGCGCCGTGAAGTCGGCGGCGTAGGGCAGTTTGATCTTGCCCTCCAGGTGTTCGCGCGGCGTCGGCTCGGGGACCACCGGGTAGACCCACTGGCGGGCGAGCTTGTTGTCCAGCGTGGTGTTCAGGTAGCGGGCCACGGTGTGGTAGCGCAGGCCGCCGTCGCCGCACAGGTCGGTGGCCACGGTGAAGCAGCCGAACTGCGCCTCGGACGGGTGCAGGTTGCCGTCCCAGGTGACATCGCCGAACCGGTCGTCCCCGCTGGGGTCGATGGTCGCCTCGGACTTGAAGGTGAAGTAGGCCTCGAGTTGCAGCAGGCCCCGTCCGCTCATGGTCAGCCGGCGGATCGCGGTCGCGGTGTGCCCCTGGTACGCGCGGGTGGCGAGCTTCAGGGCGTACGTGCCGGTCATCGCGCCGTGCGTACCGATGTCGAAGAACGTGCACGAGGAGAGCTGCGGCGGCCGGAAGTCCCGCATGTGGTCGTCCACGGTGGACAGGTCGCCCTGACCGTTGTAGTTGCCCAGCAGTTCGGTCCAGCCGTGCGTGCCCGAGTTGAAGTCGTCGTGGGACAGGATCCGCCGAAGGGGCGAGAACTTCGACAGCTTCGGGTCCGCCGACACGATGGCGTGGCGAAGTTCCGCGGCCAGATCAGGCCGCTCCAATGTGGTCATGCCGCGTGCTCCTGAAGGGTTTAGGCAATGCCGGGCGGCGATTTTTCCGCGCCGGCTCGATTGACCTGAGCAACGTCATCCGATGGCGCTGAACGTTAACGTTAATGCCAGCGCCCCGTCAAGCAGATGCCACCGATCCGGTGTGCCGGTTTCAGGGCATACCACCTGCCTGGCAGGGCTCCCTGGCTTGGACTCTTGACGGCTCGGGGCAGCGGCACCTAGCATCAGCCAGGTCTTCGCATTAACGTTAATGTAACGTGGTCGACATGCCGCACCGGCCGTCGGCGCAATTGTTCTCATCCCCGCCGCGATGTCAATTGCCATGCCGCTGCCCGACGTCGCACGTCGTCGTGGCCCGACTTGGAGTGCCCTCAATGCTGAAACGGTCTGGTCCGTCGTGACCGGGTACCTGATCCGGCGCACGTTGTTCGCCGTCTTCGTCCTGTGGGGCGCCGTGACCGTCGTCTTCGGGATGCTCCGGCTGGTCCCGGGCGACCCGGCACAGCTCATCCTCGGCTCGGACGCCACCCAGCAGGAGATCGCGCAACTGCGCACCCAGATGGGACTCGACCGCCCGCTGCTGGTGCAGTACGGCAAGTACCTGTCCGACGTGGTCCAGCTGAACTTCGGCGACTCGTACCGCTACCACAAGGACGCGATGGGTCTGGTGGTCGACCGGTTCCCGCTGACCCTGCAACTCGCCGTGGTGGCGATGGTGATCGCCCTGGTCGTCGGGATCTCGCTCGGCGTGATCGCCGCGCTGCGGGTCAACCGGTTCACCGACCGGCTGGTGTCGGTGTTCGCGCTGCTGTCCCAGTCCATGCCGTCGTTCTGGATCGGGATCGTGCTGATCCTGGTCTTCGCCCGGCAGTTGCACCTGTTGCCCAGCGGCGGTCAGGGCGGACTCGACCGCATGATCCTGCCCGGCTTCACCCTCGCCCTGCCGATCATCGCCATCCTGATCCGGCTGACCCGCAGCGGCCTGCTCGACGTCATCCACGAGAACTACATCCAGACCGCCCGGGCCAAGGGCCTGTCCGAGCGGATCGTCATCTTCCCGCACGCCATCCGCAACGCGCTGATCCCGATCGTGACGGTGGTCGGCATCAAGTTCGGCGAACTGCTCGGCACCGCGGTGATCGTCGAGACGGTCTTCGCCTGGCCCGGCAGCGGACGGCTGCTCGTCGACGCCATCGGCGCCCGGGACTACAACGTCGTGCAGGCCGCGATCCTGATGATCGCCGGCGGCTTCGTCCTGATCAACCTGGCGGTGGACGTCCTGTACGGCTACCTCGACCCACGAATCCGACAGGGGTGACGATGAACAGCTTCGCCAGCCAGGCGCCGGGGACCGACGAGGCACCGGTGCCGTCGTCCCCGGAATCCCCGCTCGGTCCCGTCGGCGCCGCGCCGACCGGGGAACGGTCGACCGGGGACCGACCGGCCGAGGGCCGGACCCGCGGCCGGATCGGGCGGGGACGCATCATCGTCTCGCTGTCGGTGGTCGCCTGCTACGTGGTGGCCGCGGTGATCGGGCCGATCCTGCTGAGGTACGACCCGGTCGCCACCGATCTCACGGCGCGGCTGAAACCACCCGGTACCCGCCTGCCGGACGGGAGCCTGGCGGTCTTCGGCACCGACCAGGTCGGCCAGGACCTGCTGGCACAGATGATGCAGGGCGCCCGGGTGTCCATCATGGTCGGTGCCGCCACGCTGCTGCTGGCCGGTACGATCGGAGTCGCCGCCGGCCTGGTCGCCGGCTACTTCGGCGGCTGGCTGGACGCGGTGCTCATGCGGCTCGCGGACGTCCAGCTCACCTTCCCCTCGATCCTGCTGGCGATCCTCATCGCGGCCATCCTCGGGCCGAGCGTGCTGAACGTCATCATCGTGCTGTCCATCTCCAACTGGGTGACGTTCGCCCGGGTCACCCGCAGTCAGGTGCTCGCGCTCAAGGAGCGGGACTTCGTCGACGCCACCCGTACCCTCGGCGCCCGGACCTGGCACCTGGTCACCCGGAGCATCCTGCCGGCCGCGGCCGCGCCGATCCTGGTCGTCGCGACGGTGGACCTGGGCCACGTGATCCTGGCCGAGGCGTCGCTGAGCTTCCTCGGCCTCGGCACCCCGACGAGCACGCCGAGCTGGGGCATGACCATCGCCAACGGCCGGAACTACCTGTCCAACGCGTGGTGGATCTCCACCATCCCCGGCATCGGCCTGGCCGGCCTGCTGGTCAGCCTGGGCGTCCTCGGCGACGCCCTGCGCGACCGCTTCGACCCACGGCTGAGGAGCATGTGATGAGTGATCCACTCCTGTCGGTGCGGGACCTGACGGTCCGGTTCCGCGCCCGCGCGGGCACCGTCACCGCCGTCGACCGGGTGAGCTTCGACCTGGCCGAGGGGGAGACCCTCGCGGTCCTGGGCGAGACCGGCAGCGGCAAGAGCGTCACCGCCCAGGCCCTCATGGGACTGGTGCCGCACCCGGCGGGCCGGGTGACCGGCGGGCAGATCCACTATGCCGGCTCGGACCTGCTGGCCCGCCCGCGGGCCCAGACCCGCCGGTTGAACGGCACCGAGCTGGCCATGGTGTTCCAGGACCCGCTCAGCTCCCTCAACCCGGTGTTCCGGGTGGGCGCGCAGATCGGCGAGCTGTTCCGCCGCCGGCAGGGCGCATCCCGGGCGGAGGCACGCCGCAAGGCGATCGAGTTGATGGACCGGGTGGGCATCCCGGCCGCCGCGCGACGGGTCGACGACTACCCGCACCAGTTCTCCGGCGGCATGCGGCAACGGGTGATGATCGCCATGGCGCTCGCCCTGCGACCCAGGCTCCTCATCGCCGACGAACCGACGACGGCGCTGGACGTCACGGTCCAGGCGCAGATCATGGCGCTGCTCGCGGAGCTCAAGGCGGAACACCGGATGGCGATGATCCTGATCAGCCACGACCTCGGCGTGGTCGCGGGCGTCGCGGACCGCGTCATGATCATGTACGCGGGCCGGGTGGTGGAGACCGGCGGGCTGCGCGAGGTGTACGACACGATGGGCCACCCGTACACCCGGGGGTTGATGGCCTCGATCCCGGACCTGGACGGTCCGCGCGAGCGACTGGTGCCCATCCCCGGTGCGCCGCCGGACCTGATGCGGCTGCCCAGCGGGTGCCCGTTCCGGCCCCGGTGCGCGTTCGCCACCGACGTCTGCGCCACCGAACGGCCGGACCTGGCGCCGGTCCCCGGCCCGGGCGCGGTGGACGGGGGCCTCCCGTCGCCGGCCGGGTCGCACCGCGCCGCCTGCCACCACACGAAGGAGGTGCTGGCCGATGTCCGCCCTGCTGTCGGTTCGTGACCTGCACACCAGCTTCCCGATCAGGTCGTCGTTGCTGCGCCGCCGGGTCGGTGACGTGCAGGCCGTCTCGGGCGTCTCGTTCGACCTGCCCGCCGGGCGGACCCTGGGCCTGGTCGGCGAGTCGGGCTCGGGCAAGACCACCCTCGCGCGCACCGTCATCGGCCTGGAACGGCCGCGGTCCGGACAGGTGCTCTTCGACGGCGCGGACCTGGTCACCCAGTCCGGCGCCGCGCTGCGGCGGACCCGCCGCCGGATCCAAATGATCTTCCAGGACCCGTACGCGTCGCTGAACCCGCGGCTGACCGTGCAACAGATCATCAGCGAGGCGTGGCTGATCAACCCCGGGGTGGTACCGCGCGACCGGTGGGCCGCCGAGGTGAAGGATCTGCTGGCCCGGGTCGGACTCAACCCCGACCACGCCGACCGGTACCCGCACCAGTTCTCCGGCGGACAGCGCCAGCGGGTCGGCATCGCCCGGGCGCTGGCGCTGCGGCCGCGGCTGGTGATCTGCGACGAGGCGGTCTCCGCGCTGGACGTCTCGGTCCAGGCGCAGGTGCTCAACCTGCTCGTGGACCTGCAGGCGGATCTCGGTCTCAGCTACCTCTTCATCGCCCACGACCTGTCCGTGGTGCGGCACATCAGCGACGAGATCGCGGTGATGTACCTGGGCAAGGTCGTCGAGACCGGAACCCGGGAGCAGATCTTCACCGCCCCGGTGCACCCGTACACGCAGGCCCTGCTCTCCGCGGTGCCGGTGTCCCGGCCGTGGGCCGCGCCCGGCAAGGAGCAGATCATCCTCACCGGGGACATCCCGTCGCCGGTCTCACCGCCGTCCGGCTGCCGGTTCCGCACCCGGTGCTGGAAGGCCCGACCCCGGTGCGCGAGCGAGGAACCGGCGCTGGTCGACCGGCTGGGCGGCCACCCCGCGGCCTGCCACTTCCCGGAACTGCCGGCACAGCCGCCGGCCGTCGCGGCGGGCGCGCCGTGACCGGGCGGGTACGGCTGGTCCTGGTCCGCCACGGCGAGTCGCTGTGGAACGTCGAGGAGCGTTACCAGGGGCAGGCCGACTCGGGGCTCACCGCCACCGGCCGGGCGCAGGCGGAGGTGGCCGCCGCCGAGCTGCTGGCCCGGTTCGGCGCGGCCGACCTGGTCGTCACCAGCGACCTGCCGCGGGCCCGGGACACCGCGAACGCGTACCTGCGTCACCTCGGTCGGGACGCCCGGCAGGACGCCCGGCTGCGCGAGGTCGACGTGGGCGACTGGACCGGCCGGACGTTCACCGAGATCAGCGCCGCGTACCCGGACGACGTCGCGGCGGCCGGCCGCGGGGTGGACGTACGCCGCGGCGGCGGCGAGACATTCGCCGAGGTGCGCGAGCGGGTCTGGCAGGCGCTGGTCGAGGCCGCCGGTCAGGTGGCCGGTCAGGGTGCCGGCGGGACGGTCGTCGCGTTCAGCCACGGCGGCGCGATCCGGGTCGCGGCGGCAGCCGCGCTGCGGGTGCCGACGCCCGGCCACACCAGCTTCGCCCCGCCGGTGAACACCTCGCTGACGGTCATCACCTACGCCGGCGAGCAGGGACACCACTGCCTCGTCGAGTACAACTCGCCGACCGCGCGGGCCGCCTCCGCGACCCGCGCGGACTGAGCCCGGCGCCCGCGCGGACCGAGCCAGGAAAGGACCGACATGCTGACCGGATCGTTCACCTTCGTCGCGATGACCTACAACGTGTGGGGGGACGCCCATCTGGAGCAGCGGGAGCCGGCGCTGCGCGACCTGTTCGCCACCCGCGCACCCGACCTGCTGGCCACCCAGGAACTGCGGCCGCGTACCCGGGAGGTGCTGGACGAGGCGTTGCCCGGACACGCGCGGGTGCACGACGACTTCCCGGGCTGGGGCGGGCAGAGCAACCTGTGGTGGCGCACGGAGCTGTTCGAGCTCGTCGAGTACGGCCGGCGTGACGTCGGCATCCTCGCCGCCGACGCCGGGCTGTTCTGGGTGCGGCTGCGGCCGCTGGCCGGGGACGCGCCGCCGATCGTCTTCTCCACCGCGCACCTGACCTGGCCCGGGCACCCGGACGAGCGGCAGGACGGGCGCAACCGGCGCACCGGGCAGGCGCAGCGGGTGGTCGCCGCGTTGGACGAGATCGCCGGCGACGGAGCGGCCCTGTTCACCGTGGACATCAACGACATCGGACCCCCGTTGTGGGAGCTCGGCAACGGCGGCTTCCTCGACTCGTTCACCGCGCTGGGACGGACGTCGCCGGTCACCCATCCGGTCTCGCCGATGCCGTTCACCACCGGGATCGGGACCCGGCTCTCCCCACTGGGATCCCCGGCCAAGGCGATCGACTGGATCTTCTCGCGCGGCCCGATCACGACCCGGGCCAGCGAGGTCGTCGAGTTCTTCTCGGCGGGCAGCGCGCCCTCGGACCACAAGCCCGTCGCGGCCACCTTCACCCTGCCGTCCGGGGCCGCCCCGGCGGGCGCCGGCACGACGTCGAACCAAGGAGAGAAATGATCGCCCGAACACGATTGAAGAGTTGTCTTCTCGCCGTCGCACTGGTGGCCGGTCTGGCCGGCTGCGGCGGTTCCGGTGACGCCGAGAGCGGGGACGCGGTGGTGCGGTACGCGCCGCAACTGTTCCCCGTATCGCTGGACGTCCAGCAGTACCCGGCGGAGGAGGCCGTCCAGACCACGGTGCAGCAGGCGTTGGAGACGTTGACCGTGATGAAGGACGGCCAGCCCGCGCCGAAGCTGGCCACCTCCTGGGAAGCGCCCGACCCGAAGACCTGGGTCTTCCACCTGCGCGAGAACGTGAAGTTCAGCGACGGGACAGCGTTCACCGCCAAGGACGTGAAGGGCTCGGTGGAGCGCCTGATCAGCCTCAAGGGCTCGCTCAACCCGTTGCTCGCCTCGATCACCGCGATCGACGCCACCGACGACCGTACGGTGACCTTCCACACCTCGGCGCCGCTGGGCACCCTGCCCAGCACCATGTCCCTGGTCTTCGTCGGTCAGGGCGACAAGGTGGGCAGCGACGCGTACTGGCAGAAGCCGATCGGCACCGGACCGTTCACGTTCGAGTCGTTCGACCCGGACGACAAGGTCGTCCTGCGCCGCAACGACGGCTACTGGGGTCCGAAGGCCAAGGTGGGGACGCTGCAGATCCTCGACATGCCGGAGGTCGCCTCCCGGATCACCGCGCTGAACAACGACGAGGTGGACGTGCTCGCGTCGATCCCGCCGGACCAGGTCGGTGAGGTGTCCGGGCAGGACGGCATCTCGTACGGGACCGGGCCCAGCTACAACTACTACTTCATCTGGTTCAACCAGGGCACCAAGCCGTTGGACAACGTGAAGGTGCGGCAGGCCATGCTGCACGCGATCAACGTCCAGGGCACCGTCTCCGGTCTCTTCGGCGAGCTCGGCACGGTGGGCCGGTCGCCGGTCACCCAGGCGGTCTTCGGGTCCACCCCGCTGGAGCCCTACTCCTACGACCCGGAGCTGGCCAAGCGGCTGCTCGCCGAGGCGGGATACCCGGGCGGCCTCAGCGTCTCGATGCAGTGGCCGCTGGAAGGCGGTCCGAACATCCGGGCGATGGCCCAGGCGTTCATCTCGGACTGGGCGAAGGCCGGCATCAAGGTGCAGCCGCTGGAGAAGGAGCGGGCCACCTGGCTCAAGGACTTCGGCGCGCTGAAGTGGGACCTGAACCTGCAGACCAACACCACCGGCACCGGTGACGCCGACTTCACCCTGAACCGGCTCTACACCTGTGCCGCCAAGCGGATGGGCTACTGCAACAAGGACCTGGACGAGATCCTGGCGAAGGCCCGCGCGTCGCTGGACCAGAACGAGCGCAAGACGTTGTACGCCCAGGCCGACAAGATCCTGTGGGAAGACGCGGTCGGCGTCTTCCCGGTCGACCTGAAGAACAACTACGCCGTACGGGAGAAGGTCAAGGGGTTCGAGATGCCGGTCAACGGTCGGCCGGACTTCTCCACGGTGTCGGTCGGATAGCGCATCGGACGCCACGGACGGTGACCGGCTGGAGCATCTCGCGCTCCAGCCGGTCACCACGTACGACCGCGGATCACTCCGGCGTGCGGCGGCCTACCGGTCCCGCCGCCCGGCCACGCAGAGAGTCGGGCCGAGGCTCGTCGGCGCAGCGTACCGGCCGCCGCCGATCTCTTCGCGCAGGCCGGCGCGGCACTCCGGCCGGAGGGGGGGCGGTGTCGGCACCCGGCTACGGAACTTTCCGGTGGCGAGCGTGAACCGCACCCCGTTTCCGTGCGTTCAGAGGGCATGGCGGAACAGGAACTGGACCTGCCGGAATGGATCTCCAACAGCACGCTGCGCCGAGTCCAGCGATCGTTGGACGAGGATTTCCGCGTCGCGATCGACAACAACCGCGCGGACCGCTCGTCCGGTCGCCGCCGGCTGCCCGGCGGACTGAAGGTGCCGAACACCAGGCAGGCCACGAGGAAGGCCCGCGCCAACACCGCCGCGCTGGTCGACGGCCGCCTGCGGGAGGGCTGGTTGGGGTGGGCGCGCATCGCCGGCAACTGGTTCATGCGCCAGGCCCGCAGGAGGCGGAAACCTGATGAGATGGCGCTGTCCGACGGCCACGGGAGATTCCCGGCGATCGGCGCGGAGCAGGAACGGTGGATCGGTCTGCTCAGCCGGCAGCATTTGAGCCACGATGAGCAGCGTTCCGTCGGAAGCGCCGTGGCCGCGGCTTACCTCGTCTCCCGCAACCCGGAGCTGAACACGCTCTATCAGAAGAATCCACGGGAGATGCGGAACCTGGCGGAGATCTTCGGAGAGGCCGACCGGATCGCCAACGCGTACGAGCCTCGGGCCGGCTCTCGGCCCGACGCCGCGTCGGCGCGGTTCGCCGGCAGCGGTGAGGTCTGGCAGACCACGTTCGAACCCCGACAGGTTTCGGTGGCACCCGGCCCCGGCATGGGGCGCGGGACCGTCGACCAGATGCACACGGCCTTTTATCCGCCGCCGCCGTACCTGCCGTCAGCGAGTTATTCGCAGCCCTCCCCGCCACCGCCGTCCGGCAACGGGTCGGCACCTGACCCGGCGCGGCGGACGGCGGAGCCGACCCCGGAAGAACTGGAACGGATGCTTCCCAGACAGCGCGACGCGCTGGTGCCGCCGGAAAGCCCTGAGCAGGCTCGCCGTTCGTTCAGGCGGCGTATGGAGATCCTGTCGGCCGCTCAGATGACGCCGGCCGGTTGGGATGGAACCGTGCCGGCGCCGCGAGGAATGCCCTCGACGAATCCGTTCCGGTCGCCGCACCGACCGGCTCCCGGAGGGCCTGGCCAGGCCCCCGGCCGCGGCCCCAGCAGGTGACACCGGCACGGCCCGGCACCTCCGCTAACGCCGTTCGTAGAAGGTGATGCTCACGCCGCCGGGGGCGGAACCCGGGTCGGAACTCAACCAGGTGTTCGTGTTGAGGAAGGCGTACGGGCCGTCCGCGCGGGCCTCGAAGGTCGGCACCAGCCGGCCGATCGGACCGCAGTTGCGGACCAGGATCAACTCGTGGTCGGCGGTCGACAGGGTGTACCGGGCGTCCAGCGTCGCGGTGGAGCCGATGAGCTGGTAGTCGGCGCCGCCAGCGAGGACCGACCCGGTCACCCGGCCGCTGGTCGTACCGCCGGTGATGGGGATGATGTTGCGGGTGCCCCGCTTGCTGGCGCCCACGGCGAGACTGGCGCCGAGCGTCACGGATTCGCTGAACACGGCGGCGCCCCTGGTCCCGCTGCCGGTCGCGCAGTCCCAGGACTGGTTGGCCAGGCCCACGGGATCGGTGAGCCGGAGCCGTGGCTCGGCCGGCGAGACGCCGGAGACGTCGTAGACGGTGATCTGGAGCGTGTTCGTCGCGGTGTCGACCACCCGGGTCGCGGCGAACGTGCCGGTGTTCAGCCAGGCGTGCGGGCTCGACGTCGGCGCCTCGAAGTCGGGCACCACCCGGACGGTGGACTCGCCGCCGGGTGCGACACCGCAGCCGCGCAGGTAGATGAGGGTGCCGTCGGTCGCCCGCAGGACGTTGATCTCTTCCAGTTCGGTTGCGCCGTTGGTGAGGGTGAGTTCCAGGTCCAGCCCACCGGTGAGGACGGTGCCGCTGATCCGGTCCCCGGTGAACGTGCCGCCCCGCACGTCGAGGATGCGGCGCCGGCCGTACTGGGTGACACCGACGTCGTGGACGGTGCCGAGTTGGGCCGAGACGCGCAGCACGAGCCGACCACGCGCCGGGGGCACGATGCCCGCCGGTGCCCCGCACGTCCACGACGGGTCGGGGACGATCGTCGGCTCGCCGCCGGGCGTACTCGGGGTGGGCGACGGGGTGGGTGAGGTCGGCGTCGAGGGTGGGGCGCTCGGTGTTCCGTCGCCCGGTCCGGAGGGTGAACCGGACGGCGTGCTGCCGCCGGTGCACGGCGTCCCGTTGAGCGCGAAGTCGGTCGGCACGGGGTTGGCGGTGTTCCACGACCCGTTGAATCCGAACGACGCGCTTCCCCCGGTGGCGAGGGCGCCGTTCCAGGCGGCGTTGGCGACGGTGACCTGGGCCCCGGTCTGGCTGACCGACCCGTTCCAGAGCTGGGTGATCTGCTGTCCGGCGGTGAACGACCAGGTCAGCCGCCACCCGTTGACCGGGTCGCCGAGGTTGGTGACGCCGACGGTGGCCCCGAATCCGCCGGACCACTGGCTGGAGACCGTGTAGGTGACCCGGCAGCCGGAGGCGGCGTGGGCCGAGGTGGCGATGCCGACGCCGCCGATGAGGACGGCGACGACGGCTGCCGCCGCGAGCAGGGGACGATCGTGACCGAGCCTCATCCGGGTCTCCTGTATCGGTGACCGCGCACCTCGGGTCGGAGGATGCGTTTCGGCCAGTGTCCCGACCGGACGATTTTCTGTCAATCGACGACACTCGATGTATAGTGACGGTTCGAGCGGGCCGGTCGCCGGCCCGCGGAAGGGGGTGCCCGGTGCGGACGAGCAGGCGGCTGGGGGTGCTCGCGACGGCGCTCGTCGCGATCGGCGGGCTGGTCGGTGCGGCGGTCACCGGGACCGGTACGCCCGCCCGGGCGGCACCGGTCACCATCACCAACGGCACCCAGTTCATCGACACCCGCGGCACCCCGGTGCACGCCCACGGCGGCGGGGTGCTCAAGGTCGGCGACTACTACTACTGGTTCGGCGAGAACCGCAACCCGAACAACACCTTCCGGGCGGTGTCCGTCTACCGCTCCACCGACCTGCGCACCTGGGAGTTCCGCAACGACGTGCTCACCCCGTCGTCCGCCGCCGAACTGCAGGGCGCCAACATCGAGCGACCGAAGGTCGTCTACAACGCCGGCACCGGACGCTTCGTCATGTGGATGCACAAGGAGAACGGCACGGACTACGGCGAGGCCCGCGCGGCCGTGGCCTCGTCGACGACCGTGGACGGCAGCTACACCTACCACGGCAGCTTCCGCCCGCTCGGCAACATGTCCCGCGACATCACCCTCTACAACGACAACGGCACCGGCTACATGATCTCGGCCGCCGACGAGAACAACGATCTGCTCATCTACCGGCTCACCGCGGACTATCTCAACGTGGCGAGCCTGGTCGGCAACTTCTGGAACGACGCCAAGCGGGAGGCTCCCGCGCTGTTCAAGCGGGGGAACACCTACTTCATGCTGACCTCGGCCGCGACCGGTTGGAACCCGAACCAGGCCCGGTACGCGACCGCGTCGAGCATCTCCGGCCCGTGGACCGGCTGGAGCAACGTGGGCGACTCCACCACCTTCCGCTCGCAGCCGGCGTTCGTGCTGCCGATCCAGGGCACCACCACGACGAACTTCCTCTACCTGGGCGACCGCTGGGCCGGCGCGTGGGGCGGTCCGGTCAACGACTCGCAGTACGTCTGGCTGCCGATCACCTTCCCGTCGGCCACCAGCATGAGCCTGGCCTGGGCGCCGTCGATCACCGTCGACGCGGCCGCCGGCACGGTCACCGCGAACACCCCGACGTACTACCGGATCACCAACCGCAACAGCGGCCGGGTCATCGACGTGGTGAACAACTCGACGGCCGACAACGCCGAGGTGAAGCAGTACGCCTGGAACGGCGGCGGCAACCAGCGGTGGGAGTTCCAGGACGCGGGCGGCGGGTACGTCCGGGTCGTCAGCCAGAACAGCGGCAAGTGCCTCGACGTCGCTTCCGGCTCGACCGCCGACGGCGCCAACATCATCCAGTACGCCTGCGGCACCGGCACCAACCAGCAGTGGCAGTGGGCGGCGACCGGCGACTGGTTCCAGCTCCGCGCCCGGCACAGCGGCAAGTGCCTCGACGTCGTCAACGCCGGCACCGGCGACGGCGCCGACATCCAGCAGTACACCTGCAACGGTGGCACCAACCAGCAGTGGTCCCGTACGGCGGTGTGACCGATCGGGCGGTGGCGCCGATCCGCCGGACCGGCGCTACCGCTGACTGGGTGAACGGCTGTTGACCGAACCGTACCCGGATCCGACCGGCCCGGACCGCGGCGCGCCCGACGGCTCAGCACCGCCGGGCACGCCGCGGTCCGGCGGTCAGCCGGCCGGCACGGCCCGCTCGGCGGGCGCCAGGTGCCGGGCGTACGCGGCGGTGGTGAAGAACGCCGGCAACCGCTCGCCGAACGCGGTGTCCTCGACGATCCGGGCCGCCCGCCACGCGCGGTCCCGGTCGTCGCCCACCCGGCCGGCGACCAGGGCCGTCAGCTCCTCGGCGAGGATGGACCGGACCAACTCCTCGGTGACACAGCCGCCGCCGGCCAGCGGGGTGCCGTGCTGCAGCCACTGCCAGACCTGGCAGCGGGCGATCTCGGCGGTGGCCGCGTCCTCCATCAGGTTCCACAGGGCCACCGCGCCGACCCCGCCGAGCCAGGCGTCGATGTAGCGCAGCGCGACCGCGATGTTGGACCGCAGCCCCGCGGCGGTGACCTGGCCCGGGGTCTTGTCGACGGCGAGCAGGTCGGCGGCCGCGACGTCGACGTCGTCGCGGAGCCGGTCGAGCTGGTTCGGGCGCTCGCCCAACACCGCGTCGAACTCCTCCCGGCAGGTGTCGACCAGACCCGGGTGGGCCACCCACGAGCCGTCGAACCCGTCGCCGGCCTCCCGTCGCTTGTCCGCCCGCACCTTGCCCAGGGCCACCTCGTTGACCTCGGGATCCCGGCTGGGGATGACCGCGGCCATCCCGCCGATGGCGTGCGCGCCGCGCCGGTGGCAGGTCGCCACCAGAAGTTCGGTGTACGCCCGCATGAACGGCACCGTCATGGTGACCTCGGACCGGTCCGGCAGGACGAAGTCCGGCCACTGCCCGAAATTCTTGATCATGCTGAAGATGTAGTCCCACCGCCCGGCGTTCAGCCCCGCCGAGTGCTCCCGCAGCTCGTACAGGATCTCCTCCATCTCGAAGGCGGCGGTGATCGTCTCGATCAGCGTGGTGGCCCGGATGGTGCCCTGGGGCAGGCCCAGGTAGCGCTGGGCGAAGACGAAGACGTCGTTCCACAGCCGCGCCTCGCGGTGGCCCTCCAGCTTCGGCAGGTAGAAGTAGGGACCGGCGCCGAGGTCGAGCTGCCGGCGGGCGCAGTGGAAGAGGTAGAGACCGAAGTCGACCAGGCTGGCGGAGACGGGCCGCCCGTCGATGGCGATCCCCTTCTCCACCAGGTGCCAGCCGCGCGGCCGGACGACGATCGTGGCCAGCTCCGCACCGAGGGCGTACCGCCTGCCGCGCGGGTCGGTGAAGTCGATCCGCCGGTCCAGCGCGTCGATCAGGTTCAGCTGGCCGGAGACGACGTTGTGCCAGGTCGGAGCGGTGGCGTCCTCGAAGTCGGCGAGCCACACCTTCGCCCCGGAGTTCAGCGCGTTGACCGTCATCTTGCGGTCGGTGGGCCCGGTGATCTCGACCCGCCGGTCGACCAGGCCGGGTGCCGGCGGGGCCACCCGCCAGGTGGGATCGGCGCGGATCGCGGCGGTCTCCGGCAGGAAGTCGGGCAGTTGGCCGGTGCTGTAGCGGTCCCGGCGCGCCCGCCGGGTGTCCAGCAGGGCCACCCGGCGGGCGGCGAACTCGCTGTCCAACGCGACCAGGAACTCCAACGCCTCGGCGGTGAGGACCTCTTCGAAGCGGTCCGCCGGCGGACCGATGATCTCGTACCTCATGAGAACTGCTCCTGTTCCGTGGAACCGCGCAGTGCCGTCGTCTCGGCGGCCGGGTTGAGCACGGTGCTGATCAGGTCGAAGTAGCCGGTGCCCACCTCGCGCTGGTGCTTGACCGCGGTGTAGCCGGACGCCTCGGCGGCGAACTCCCGCTCCTGCAGCGCGACGTAGGCGGACATGCCCTCGGCGGCGTACCCCTGGGCCAGGTCGAACATCGAGTAGTTGAGGGCGTGGAAGCCGGCCAGGGTGATGAACTGGAACTTGTATCCCATGTGGCCCAGCTCCCGCTGGAACTTGGCGATGGTGGCGTCGTCCAGGTGCTTGCGCCAGTTGAACGACGGCGAGCAGTTGTAGGCGAGCAACTGGTCGGGGTACTGCTCCTTGATGGCCTCGGCGAACCGGCGGGCGACCTCCAGGTCCGGCTTGGAGGTCTCCATCCACAACAGGTCGGCGTGCGGCGCGTAGGCCAGGCCGCGGGCGACGCACGGCTCGATCCCGTCGCGTACCCGGTAGAAGCCCTCGGCGGTCCGCTCGCCGGTGACGAACGGCCGGTCCCGCTCGTCCACGTCGGTGGTGAGCAGCGTGGCGGCCTGCGCGTCGGTACGGGCGACCACCACCGTGGGCACGCCGGCCACGTCGGCGGCCAGCCGGGCCGCCTCCAGCGTGCGGATGTGCTGACCGGTCGGTACGAGCACCTTCCCGCCGAGGTGGCCGCACTTCTTCTCGGCGGCGAGCTGGTCCTCCCAGTGCACGCCGGCCGCACCGGCCGCGATCATCGCGGTCATCAGCTCGTACGCGTTGAGCGGGCCGCCGAAGCCGGCCTCGGCGTCGGCGACGATCGGCGCCAGCCAGCGCGTCGGGTCGGTGTCGCCCTCGGCGGTGGTGATCTGCGCGGCGCGCAGCAGGGCGTTGTTGATCCGGCGGACCACCGCGGGGACCGAGTTGGCGGGGTAGAGACTCTGGTCGGGGTAGGTGTGACCGGCGAGGTTGGCGTCCGCCGCCACCTGCCAGCCGGACAGGTAGATGGCCTTCAGGCCGGCGCGGACCATCTGCACCGCCTGGTTGCCGGTGAGCGCGCCCAGCGCGTGGATGTAGTCCTCGCTGTTCAGCAGCTGCCACAGCCGCTGCGCGCCGTGCCGGGCCAGGGTGTGTTCCTCCTGGATCGCGCCGCGCAGGCGGATCACGTCCTCGGGACGGTAGCTGCGCTCCACGCCCCGCCAGCGGGGGTCGGTCGCCCAGTCGGTACGCAACTGTTCAACGGCGTTCTGCATGGTGTCGTCCCTTCTGCTGCGGTGACGCCGGCGGCGCGGGCCTGCCGCGGGGGCGGCGTCGACCCCGGCTCGAACCGGCGTGCCGCCAACGGTCACATGCCGTCGACGGTCCGGTCGAGGGACGGAAGAGGCCAACTTCTGGGAATTTCGGGCACCGGTTTGCGAAGTTGCGAAGAGGTATATTCGCAGCCTGCGAACGGCGCCGGGGAGCCGGACGACCAGCGGGAGGTGGCGGTGATGAGCAAGACGTTCGCCGGCGCCCGGCTGCGCCGGATGCGCGAGGACCGGTCGCTCAGCCAGGCGCACCTGGCCCGCCTGCTGAACATCTCGCCCAGCTACCTCAACCAGATCGAGCACGACGCCCGGCCGCTGACCGTGCCGGTGCTCATGCGCATCACCGAGGTGTTCGGCGTCGACCCGACCGTCTTCGCGCCCCGCGACACCCCGCGACTGGTGGCCGGGTTGCGGGAGGCGCTCGCCGGCCGGGCCGGCGTCGCCGACCTCACCGAACTGGCCACCAGACTGCCCGAACTCGCCGAGGCGGTCCTCGACCTGCACCGCCGCTACCGGCAGGCCGACGAGCAACTCGCCGAACTGATCGGCGACCGGGAGGCGGTCGGTCGCAGCCCGCACGACCGGGTGACCGAGTTCTTCTACCGGCGGCAGAACTACGTACCGGACCTGGACGAGGCCGCCGAGCGACTGGCCGCCACCGTCGGGCTGCGCCGCGGCGAGGTCCGCACGGCGCTGCGGGACCGGCTGGCCGAGCGGCACGGCGTCCAGGTCCGGCACGACGACGCCGCGGCGCTGGGCGACGAACTGCACCGCTACCGTCCGCAGACCCGCACCCTGCACCTGTCGGCGTCGCTGCGGGCCGGGCAGGAGGCGATGCGGATGGCGGCGCAGATCGCGCTGCTGGAGTACGCCGACGTGATCGACGAGATCGTCGAGGAGGAGCGGTTCGACGACATCCAGACCCAGATCCTCACCCGGGTGGGTCTGGCCAACTACTTCGCCGCCGCGCTGATCCTGCCCTACGAGCAGTTCCTGGTCGCGGCGGAACACCGCCGGTACGACATCGACCTGCTCACCCAGCACTTCGCGATCGGCTGGGAAACCGTCTGCCACCGGCTCAGCACCCTGCAGCGTCCACGGGCGCGGGGGGTGCCGTTCTCCTTCGTCCGGGTCGACCGGGCCGGCAACATGTCCAAGCGCCAGTCCGCCACCGGCTTCCCGTTCTCCCACACCGGCGGCACGTGTCCGCTGTGGAACGTCTACGAGGCGTTCAGCGCGCCCGGCCGGGTCGTCGTCCAGGTGGCGGCGATGCCCGACGGGCAACGCTACCTCTGGATCGCCCGCACCATCACCCGCCACCACGGCGGCTACAACCAACCGGGCAAGGTCTACGCCATCGGGCTCGGCTGCGAGATCCGGCACGCCGACCGGCTGGTCTACTCCGCCGGGATGGACCTGCACGCGGCCGACGCCGCCACCCCGATCGGTCCCGGTTGCAAGACCTGCGAGCGGATGACCTGCCCGCAGCGCGCCGCGGCCCCGATCAGCGGCCGGCTCGACCTGGACGAGAACCGGAGCACCTTCATCCCGTACCCGTTGAAGGAGTGACCGGCGGCGGCCCGCGCCCGCTGGACGGGTGTGATCGCCGCCGGCCCGGCGGCGATCACACCCCGCCCGCTCACCGGTCCGTCCGCGAGGTGGCCGGTCCCCACCGCCGGCTGACGCGGGCCCGGACAGGCGGGCCGTCGGGTCCGGGGCCGGACCCGTCCGGAACGTCCTCAGCAGGACGCCCGGATGTCGAGGACGACCGGGGCACTCTGCGTGACGGTGCCGTCGGTGACCCGGAGCCGGGGGACGTAGCGGCCGGGCGCGACGCCGTTGAGGCGGAACGCGGCCAGGATCTGCACGTAGTGGCCGTCCCCGGAACCGGGCAGGGCGGTCAGCGGGCTGTACACCTCGACGCCGGCGGGCATGCCGGCGTAGTCGGCCGTGATCGGCGCCGACCAGGTCCCGTCGAGGACGACGAAGTAGTACAGGGTGCGTGGGTCGTCGGGCGTGGCGCAGATCCGCTGTTCTAGCGGGACGAGCTTCCAGGTCGAGGAGGTGTCCGTGGCCGTCCTGGCGGGCGCCGCCGAGACGGGCGTACCGCTGACCGGAGCGAGCATCGTCGCCGCGACGACGGCCGTGACGATCCGCAGGGCTGTACGGGAGAACTTCACCGTCGACTCCTATCTTTCCGTCCGGGGCAGTCCGGCAGCACCGACCGGCGACGGCGTGATCGGTCTCCCGGCGGTCCTGCGGTAGCCGGCCAGCGGTGCCACGTCTCGACCGGGATCCCGCCTCGGCGGGGACGTCGCCCGCTGGCCGGCCGATGGCCAGGGTGACAGACGCCTTTCAGAGGCTTTTGAGAAAGGGGCTCACCACCCGCCGCGCCGCCAGCGGTCGGGGGCGGATCACCATCCGTCCGGTCGGATTGAGCCCGTTCCCTCCGGGTAGTGCCGTGGCATGCCGCAGCGTTACGACAACTACCCGAGGGTCGCGCTCATCACCGGCGCCGACTCCGGCATCGGTAAGGCCTGCGCAGTCGCACTGGCCGAGTCCGGCTTCGACATCGGCATCACCTGGTACGGCGACGCGGACGGCGCCGAGCGGACCGCGGCCGAGGTACGCGCGACCGGCCGCCGCTGTGAGGTGGCCGAACTGGATCTGACCCGGTTGCCCGACGCCGCTGTGGTGGTCGACGAGTTGGCCGACCGGCTCGGCGGGATCGGTGTTCTGGCCAACAACGCCGGCACCGGGCTGGCCACGCTCTTCGTGGACGTGTCGTGGCAGCGGTGGCGGGAGGTGCTCGCCGTCGTCGCGCTGCTGGCCTCACCCGCCGCGGCGTACGTGACCGGGGCGTCGTGGCCGGTGGACGGAGGGATGCTGCTGATGGGCCCGCAGGCGTCCGCGCTGCCGGACGACACCTGGCGCTCGGTGTGAGGCAGCGCCCGAACCGGACCACACGCCGTGGCTGCCTGCCCATTCGGACGAGGCGGTGCCCACCGTCCACATACAGCACCGTCGCGGTCACGAATCCGTTGCGGAGCACCGAGATGAAGGCTTGGGCGTACGTCCTCACCGAGGCCAACGACGTGCTCGCGGCGAATCCGGAGGGCTTGGCGTTGCTGCCCGGCCACGCCGACTGGCCGCTGGGCCACGTCGGGACATCACCGGGCGCCGCCCAGGTACATCCCACCCTCCTAGGATGGCCTAGGGGTGGTGAGCGCGCGCCGGTGCGCTAGGGTTGCCCGGGTGCCTCGAGGACCTCGGGACACCGCAGGAGTGGAGTGATCGTGGTAGGCGACGACGACATCTCCGGGTGAGAGCCCGGACCGGCCGCCGACGCGCGTGTGATCGCGCCGTCGCCGCGGCCCGCTTCGTCATCCCCTTTTCTCCCGCCGAGCGCCGCAGTGCGCACCCGGCGTCCGCAACCCTTCGAGGTCGATCATGTCCGACGCGTACGTCGTCAGCTCCGCCCTGTCCTTCTCCTGGCCGGACGAGAGTCCGGTCCTCGACGACCTGTCCTTCTCCGTGCCCGGCGGCCGGACCGGCCTGGTGGCGCCCAACGGCAGTGGCAAGACCACCCTGTTGCGCCTGATCGCCGGCGAGCTGCAGCCGACCGGCGGATCGGTCACGGTGCGGGGGGTGCTCGGCTACCTGCCGCAGCACCTGCCGTACGCGGTCGACCAGACGGCGGCGCAGGTCCTCGGCGTGGACCGGGTCGTCGCCGCGTTGCACGCGATCGAGGCCGGCGACGCCAGCGAGGAGAACTTCGGTGTCGTCGGTGACGACTGGGACGTCGAGGAACGCACCGCGGTCGAGCTGAACCGGCTCGGCCTGGGGGACATCGCCCTGGACCGGCGGTTGGGTACCCTCAGCGGCGGCCAGGTGGTCTCCCTCGGGCTGGCCGCCCAGCTGCTCAAACGCCCGGACGTGCTGCTGCTCGACGAGCCGACGAACAACCTCGACGGTGCCGCGCGGGACCGGCTGACTGGGGTGTTGCGGGCTTTCCCGGGCTGCCTGCTGGTGGTCAGCCACGATCGGACACTGCTGGACGAGATGGACCGCATCGCCGCTCTCGAACACGGTGAGCTCCGCTGGTACGGCGGCTCGTACACCGACTACGAGCAGGCCGTACGCGCCGAGCGGGAGGTCGCCCAGCGGCAGGTCCGCACCGCCGAGCAGGACCTGAAGCGGCAGAAGCGCGAGATGCAGCAGGCCCGGGAACGCGCCGCCCGCCGGGCGTCCACGGCCGCCCGGAACCTGAACGACGCCGGCCTGGCCCGGATCGTGGCGGGCGGCCTGAAACGCGCCGCCCAGGTGTCGGCCGGGCGGGCCGACGAGACCCACGCCGCGCGGGTCGGCGACGCCCAGACGCGGCTGGACCAGGCCAGCCGGGCGGCCCGGCTGGACGACCGGATCGTCATCGAGCTGCCCGACACCACCGTCCCGGCCGGTCGGACCGTGTTCGGCGGCGAGCACCTGCAGACCGAGTACCACGGCCGGCCGGTGTTCGCCGGGGACGGCGTCGACCTGACCATCCGGGGACCCGAACGCATCGCGTTGACCGGACCGAACGGGGCCGGCAAGTCCACCCTGCTGCGGCTGGTCGGTGGCGAGCAGGCACCGGCCTCCGGCACGGCCACCCGGGCCGACGGGCGGGTGGCGTACCTGTCGCAGCGGCTGGACCTGCTGGATCCGGCGCGGACGGTCGCGGAGAACCTCGCGGCCTTCGCCCCCGCGTTGCCCGACGCCGAGCGGATGAACCTGCTGGCCCGGTTCCTGTTCCGCGGTGGCCGCGTGCACCTGCCCGTCGGTGCCCTGTCCGGTGGCGAACTGCTACGGGCGACCCTCGCCTGCGTGCTGTTCACCTCGCCCACGCCGCAACTGCTGCTGCTCGACGAGCCCACCAACAACCTGGACCTGGACAGCGTCGCACAGTTGGAAGGTGCCCTGACGGCGTACCGGGGGGCACTGCTCGTGGTCAGCCACGACGAACGGTTCCTGGCCGCGATCGGCGTCGACCGGTGGCTACGGCTGGCCGACGGCCGGCTCACCGAGACCGGCGGCCCCGGACCCGACTGAGGGCCTGACCTCCCGGCCGGTGAGTTGACAGTGCGAGACCACGACCCGGTCGTCGAGCGTTCGCGAGTCGACCAGGCGCAGGTTGCGGCGGGCCCGGTTGTGGCCGAGCCCGCCGTGGTGGTTGTCGGGTTATCGCTGGAGGGTGAGGAGGCCGGGTCGGTAGGGCAGGAGGCCGTAGTCGCCGCCGGAGTTGGTGGCGCGGCCTTGGTAG